>JAZUOX010000031.1:0-9480 GCA_045604905.1 Clostridia bacterium | reverse complement strand
GATACAGAATTTACTATAAAATCAATGGTAAACAGAAATATGTAAGAACTGTATTAGAATATGAGCAGATGTTTAAAATGTATGTTTTTATTCAAAAATGTCAAGAAAATAATGATTTTGACGATTTGAAAGTTGAAATTGAGTATTACAAAAATAGTAAAGTTTTAAAGAATATTACATCAGTTCAAAAGGGCAAACTTAAGAAAGATATTGACGAGGTGTTTGATTTAATCTTTAGATTTAAACACAATTAAAGGAATGTTTAACACAGGGGACGGTACTATATCCCCGGTGACCTTTCAAAAAACGGCGAAAAAGAAAGCCACAACAGCTTTATCAAAGAGATTTACAGACTTAAAGAAGAGGGCATTCTGTCTGCTCCCGTAATTAAGGCGTAAAACCGAATCAAACGTTTCAATAGAAAATTGTGAGGTGACTTTATGTTAAAAGCAAACTGGATATGCCCCTCCTATAGTGTGGATAAGGCCTGCCCTCTTTTCAGAAAGGATTTCCGTATTGATAAAGAAGTGTTATCAGCCACTCTGAACGTGACAGCACGCGGTGTCTATGAAGCAACTCTCAACAATCAGCGTGTGGGAGACTTTATTATGGCGCCCGGCTGGACATCTTATCATAACCGTCTGCAAGTTCAGACCTATGATGTGACTGGAATGTTGTGTGAAGATAATGTTCTTGTTTTAGAGCTCGCTGAAGGCTGGTTCTGGCGACTTAAAAACAGGAAGCCGAAGGCAGTTATAGCTGAACTTCATATTGTCTATGCTGACGGCAGTGAAGAGTATATCGGCACTGACGAAAGCTGGCTTGTGGCAAAAAGCAATCTGCGTTTTTGCCATTTATACAACGGAATAAAATATAACGCTGCCATCTCACCTGTTTTTAAGTACCGTGCAAAAATTGCAAAAGACAACACGCAGAATATGCTAATCCCTCAACAGGGTGAAATTGTAAAAGAGCAGGAGCGTCTCGGTGTAAAAGAAATCATTACCACACCGAAGGGCGAAACGGTACTTGATTTCGGTCAGAATATGACAGGCTATCTTGAAATTACTCTTGACGCGAAAGAGGGCGACAAGGTATCATTTTCCTTTGCTGAAATTCTCGACAAAAACGGAGATTTCTACAACGAAAACTACCGAAAAGCAAAAGCAATCTATGAATACACCTGCAGGGACGGTGTGCAGACCTATAAGCCGAATCTTACTTTTTACGGCTTCCGTTATGTCCGTGTGGATTCGTACCCGACTGAAATCAGATCCGAAAATTTTACAGCCATTGTAGTGCACAGCGATATGAAGCGTACCGGATATATTGAAAGCTCCGACCCTATGCTCAATCAGCTTTTCAGCAACATTATATGGGGTCAGAAGGGCAATTTCCTTGATATTCCCACCGACTGTCCCCAACGCGACGAGAGACTTGGCTGGACGGGTGATGCTCAGGTATTTGTCCGCACTGCAAGCTATAACTATGATGTGCTGAAGTTTTTCAAAAAGTGGCTCGGTGACGTCAAGGCAGAGCAGTATAAAAACGGCGGTGTACCTGACTTTATACCAAGCATCTATCCGAGAAAACCAAGACTCAGTACTGCATGGGCTGATGCAATCGTTATCTGCCCCTGGCAATGCTACCTTACCTACGGTGACAGAGAAATTATAGAAAACCTTTTTGAGCCTGTTAAAAAATGGGTGGATTACATAACAAAAAGCACCACTAAAAAGAATCTCTGGCTTGGCGGTGACCATTATGCCGACTGGCTTGAGCTCGGCGGAGAATACGGTAAATGCAAAGGTCCTACCCGTGATGACCTTGTTGCCTCTGCCTATTATGCCAACTCGGTAAATCTTCTTACCAAAATGGGCAAGGTGCTCGGACATAATGTAAGTGCTTATGAAGAGCTTTACAAGAATATCCGTTCTGCCTTTATCAAGGAATTTTGTGATGATTTCAGGACACAGACCGAGCACGTTATGGCTCTTCAGTTTGAGCTTACGGATAAACCTCAACAGGTTGCAGATTCCCTTGCAGAGCTTATTCATAAACAGGGAGATAAGCTACAGACAGGCTTTGTAGGTACGCCTTATATTCTGCACGTTTTATCACGCTACGGCTATAAAGAGCTCGCATACACCTTGTTGCTTCGTAAGGAATATCCTTCATGGCTTTATCCCATCAGCAAGGGGGCAACTACCATATGGGAACATTGGGACGGCATCAAGCCAAACGGCGACATCTGGCCCGCATCGATGAATTCCTATAACCACTACGCTTACGGTGCTGTCGGTGACTGGATGTACGGTGTTATGGCAGGCATCAATACCGTTGAGACTGACCCGGGCTTTGCAAAGGTTCATTTTGCACCTGTCCCCGATGACCGAATTGATTGGTTCAAAGCGGAAATCGATACTGTAAATGGAAAGGTGTCTTCTCGCTGGTGGCACGAAAACGGCAGGGTGCGTTATGAAATAGATACTCCCGTTGACTCCACTGCTCTGATAGACGGAAAGGCATACGAGCTTACTGCCGGAAAGCATATTTTCTGACAGAGTAAAGAAAGAATTATTGCTTTCAGCGAAATGAAATGCTATAATGAGTATTATGAATTAAACGTAACTCTTGAAGGAGAAGATTATATGAAAATTACTCTTGAAAGCCTGGTTTCGGATATACTCGGAAACCCTATCGCAGATGACATCGCTCAGAAGGTAATTTACCGTAGAAATATGCCGGAATCCCTTTTTTACGAACTGGTATACTGGGATATAACTATAAAGGAACTTATGGGAGATAGTCTTTCAGCCGAGGCACTGGAACATCTTTTTAATATCGTCAACTCGGAGTCTCAAAAGATTATTGCAAAAAAAGAAACCTCTACGGAATGGTGGAAGGAAGCTACCATCTATCAGATATATCCCCGTTCATTTATGGATTCAGACGGTGATGGAATCGGTGATTTACAGGGTATTATTTCAAAGCTCGACTATCTTAAAGAGCTGGGCGTTGATGCGCTCTGGCTCAGTCCCGTTTACGATTCACCTAATGACGATATGGGTTACGACATCAGGGACTATCATAAAATTATGACCGAGTTCGGCACAATGGCCGACTTTGACGAGATGCTTTCTGAAATCCATAAGCGCGGAATGAAGCTTATTATGGATCTTGTTGTAAATCATACCTCCGATGAACACGAATGGTTCAAAAAGGCTCTTGCAGGCGATGAAAAGTATAAGAATTACTACTTCTTCCGTAAAGGCAAGGGCGAGGGAATACCACCGAATAACTGGACATCATTCTTCTCGGGCTCTGCGTGGAATTATTATCCCGAGCTTGACGAGTGGGCATTGCATCTTTTCTCAAGCAAACAGATGGACCTTAACTGGGATAACCCCGAGCTTCGTAAAGAAGTTTACGATATGGTTTCGTGGTGGCTCGAAAAGGGGATTGACGGCTTCAGAATGGACGTTATTACCCTTATTTCAAAAACACCGGGTCTTCCAGATGGTGACCCGATTATCGGTGAAATATTCGGCTGCGGAGCTGAACATTATTCCTGGGGACCGAGACTTCACGAGTTTTTAGGAGAGCTTAACGAAAAGACCTTTAAAAGATTCCCCGGATCCTTCTGCGTTGCAGAGCCCTGCAGCATAGGCATCGAGATGGTAAAACTTATCTCTGACGAGTCGCGTGGAGAAGTCCGTCAGGCATTCCTCTTCGACCATATCGAAAATCCCGGAAAGTCAAAATATCAGGATTACAGATACGACCTTAAATACTTAAAGGAAGCTTTTATACAATATCAATACAATTTGTGCGGATCATCATGGCCTTCATTAGTTATAGAAAACCACGATAATCCGCGAATGGTGTCAAAGGTAAATCCCGACCCGAAATTCAGAAAACCTCTTTCAAAGCTTCTCGGCACAATGGTTCTTACTGGACGCGGCACACCCTATATTTATCAGGGCGAGGAATTGGGTATGATGAACTGCGAATTCACGGATATAAGCGAAATCCGTGATGTTGAAGGTATCAACAGATACAATGAAAACATTGCAAAGGGCAGAGCTCCCGAAGAAGTCTTTGCAGAAATTCTGGCAGGCGGTAGAGACAACGCAAGAACGCCAATTCCTTGGGATGACAGTGAAAATGCAGGTTTCACAACGGGTGAACCCTGGCTTCGTGTTAACGGAGACTATAAGGAATGTAATGTGAAGTCACAGCTACAAGATGAAACAAGTACCTTCCATTATTACAAAAAGCTTATTGCACTGCGCAAGGAAAACAGGACAACTCTTGTTTACGGAGATTTCGATTGCCTTGAAACAGATGACGATACATACTGTTTTTTCAGAGAGTCCGACGAAGGTAAGTTCTATATCGAAATGAACCTTACAGAAAATGAAACCGAAAGGCCGGAAAAAGCTGAAGGTGAATGTGTGCTTTCAAATTATTCCGTTCCTTCAGATAAGCTTCGTGCTTATGAAGTAAATATTTACAGAATTAAACCTGCTGAATAAGGAGATGTTATAATGTCAAAAGCAAAAATAATTATTATCATTTTTGCGGTGTTAGTTGCTCTCTTTGTGGCATCAATAATCTATTTTGAAATGGACCCTGAAAATACAAATATTGATTTCAGCCCTGCAAATGCTCAGAATGAAACCGATAAAACAATAAGATTCGATGAAAACGGTAAGCTTAAAATATTACATATTGCTGATACTCATCTTAATTATGACAAGCATTTTGATGCATCGGTATGGGTAGTTGCAGAAGCCTGCGATGTGGAAAAGCCCGACCTTGTTGTGCTGACAGGCGATAATACACATCCGAACGAGGACCCCGAAAAGACAAAGAAACTTATCAATGCTCTTATGAATATCTTTGAATCAAGAAAGATTCCTGTTGCCGTAACCTTTGGTAATCACGATGCAGAGAAGGGTCCCATGACAAGAAAAGATATTATGGAATATTACAATACCTTCTCCTGTGTAATATCTGCCGATGACAGTACGGATTTCAAAAACTGCGCTACATTCAATATTCCCGTGCTTGCTTCCGACAGCGATAAAACCAAGTTTAATCTCTGGGTATTTGACTCAGGAGATTATGACGAAGATGAGCCCAGACACTATGACCGAGTACGCACCGAGCAGATTGAATGGTACAAAGAAACAGCAGCAAAGCTTAAAGAAGAAAACGGCGGTGAAACCGTTAACTCTGTTGTTTTTCAGCATATAATTGTCCCCGAAATCTATGATGTTCTTAAAAAGGTAGATTCAAAGAAGCCTTATGCACTCCCACATATTTACAACGAGGGAGAATACTATATGTTTGATCCCGAGCAGGTCAATTACGGCAAGCTCAACGAAAAGCCATGTCCCGGTTATTACAACGACGGTCAGTTTGACGCTCTTGTTGAAACAGGTGATGTACTGGCAATGTTTACGGGTCACGACCACACAAATGCCTTCGGTGTAAGAAATCAGAATATTGATATTTATACTTCTCCTATGACCCGTTACAAGGGACTTGCTTATACAACTCAGTACGGCTACCGTGTAGTTGAGATTGATGAAAATGACACATCTACTTATGAAACAAGAGTAGAGCGTCTTTATGATGTCTTTGACTTTGATTACATAAAAACTGCAAAGGATAACGGTGATAAGTATTCATCCAGAATTGCTTTTGAGCTTGCAGTTAAGGGCAAGGCTCAGGAAATCTGTATGAAGCTCTGGCATTCAGTGATAGAATTATTTACAGGCAGAACAGTTGTATACCCGGACTAAAGTAAAAAACTGCAACGTTATTTGAAAAAAGTAACATACTGATACAGCGTTGGGCGATGTAAGAGTAAAATGTATGGTTATAGGTTTCGGCTTTGACCTTGCAGGTTATATCTGTTTATGACCTTGCCTTATAGTCTGAAATCCCTTTTTAATATGAGGTGAAAAAACAATTATCAATATCACAAAAAGCACTATTGAAATCGGTCTTGAAAAACCGCTTAAAGTTTTACATATTACAGATTCGCATCTGCCCTTTTACTGTGAAACAGACTCTGAAGCTATGATAAATCAAAAAACAAATTCCAAATTACCGAATAACAAACATCAACCCCTGACTTCAAAAAGTCAGGGGCATTTCTATTACAGCTTTGTTTTCAGTTATGAAACTTCTGAAACAGTATCATTGATCTCATCGAGATTATGCTGTCTGCCTGCCTCAAGTGCCTCAACAATTTCCTTGTGTTTTTTGCCCGAAAGCTTGTAGAAAAACATCGGGATGATGGCTATGAATGAGAAAATTGCAGGACCGAGTGCGAAGAGATAAAGAAGTCCGCTCTTAGCCTCAGTGGGCATAAGCTCGGGGGTTTCTGCATACTGCTTGTATCCTACATAAATAAGGAAAAGGTTTGTGATAAAGTTGGTGCAGTTTCCGAGGATTCTTGATAAAGTACCTTTTACTGCGCTGACAGTAGCCTCGTTTCTTTCACCGAAGGTGTATTCACCGTAGTCATAGGCGGCCATCTGGATAAGACCGGGAATGGTATTATAGAAGCCCGTTGTAAGTCCGTGAAGGGCGTACCAGAAAACAACATTTATGAATATTTCCTGAGGCTGATGCTCTTCATAGGGATAAATTGAAAGGAACATTGCGGTATAGCAGATACCAGAGCCTAGCTTCATGCCTATATAAAGAAGCTTGTCATCTACCCATTTTCTTATGATAGGAGCAAGGAAGAGAGAAATACCCGTTGTAACAAAGGAAGCAAGGGATGCAAAGGACAGCAGAGCCGCATAATTACCATCATTGTATGTATAGGTGAATTCGAGGAAGGTATCTCTGAAGAATGTGATTTCAAACTGCTCGGTGCTAAAGCAGGCAATAAATGCATAGGTCATAAAGCCGTAGCCTACGGAGAAGCCGTAGCCGAGAATTTCGGAAATCATATAGAGCATTAGAGGTTTGTTATGAATAATGCTCTTATAAACCTCTCTGAGTTTGGGAACATATTCCAATGGCGGGTCGGTGATACGTTCTTTTGTTTCAACGATATTCCAGATTGCAAGAGGAACAGAGGCGATTGTTACAACGCTGTAGCCCCAGAAGTATCTTTCTGCATCTGACATATTTGGTAAAAGGAAGGGGAGAAAGGCTGCGATATATGTACCGCATGAGCCGATAGCTGAACCGAGAATGCTGTCAATAGCGGCGATATATCCTCTTTCCATATTGTTTGTGGTTCTTCTTGCATTAAGAGCAGTAAGAGCTGCGTTATAGAATGTACCGAATGCGTCATTGAGGAAGTAGAGAAGAACAAGATAAACAACCTTGAAGGTATCTCCTGCATCGGGGAAGAAGTCCTTTATAGGCAGTGTCTGAAGAATAAGAACAAGATTGCAGGGAATAAGCATAAGCATAATCCACGGCTTGAATCTGCCCCATCTGCCAAAGGATCTGCGGTTTTTATCAAGGAAGCTTGCAACGATAACATCATTGGCTATATCCCAGAATCCGAGAATGAAGATAATTGTGCTGTAGGTCGCAAAAGCACTTTCACTCAGACCCAAGAATGTTGATGCAACGAGACCCCCGAAGAAGCCACTCATAGCAGTGCTTATTTTCGATACGGCTGTACTTGAGCTGTAGGCAACATATTCTCTGACAGTAAGTTTTTCGTTTACGTCGGTTGCGCGAGAGTTTTTAAGTATCTTCATAAGTTCACACACCTTATGTAATATTTTATAAAGACATTATACATAAAGTTATAGTCATAGTCAATGTGATATGTATAAATACAATAACGGTTTTTGTGTTCAGACGGCAGGTATTTGTGTTGATATTTTTGAGCGAAAAGTATATTATTGTCATATACTTTAAGAAGGAGAAGGATTATGAAAAAGTTTGTAAAAAAGATTGCAAAAATAATAGGAATAACTCTGGCGTCTATCGTGTCTTTTGTGCGTTATGCTGTATTGTAACTCTTATCTGGGGGGCGGTGCAGAGCTCTGTGGGCACGGCCACGATAGCGCAACCCCAACCGCCGGGACCACCTCCTCCGCCGAAAAACGGAGCCGTATGCTGAATGTGTCCGCTTTCTGTATCCTGACAGTCAGCGATGTCTCTTATCCGTAAAAGGATACAAAAAATCCGAAAAATCCCGTTCTGAATAATCTGAAACTGCAGGCTTGAAATAGTTGTTTCCAACTCTCTTGCCGTTTATAAATAGTTCGTAGTATCCCAGACCGCAAATATCAATAATACCTTTTTTTATTTCATCTGTATAAATTGCTTAATAACGACGGAAGAGGAATAACTGCTACTGCAACTGACCCATTTAGAATTTTCGCTGAACATATTTTGCTCTTTCTTCCGGTGTGTTTTTCGTATGTTTATTGCAGATATTGTACCATAAATATAAAGCTGAGATAATAGATGATTGAAAATAAGCAGTAATCATTAAGCGAATTCTATGGAAAATAGAAAGACAAGCTTTTTGTTGTTATACAGGTTTTATGTTCTTATAATAAATTTGCTCAAAAACCTTGAAATTTTTATAAAAATATTGTACGATAATCACATATAAAGGTAGAAATTACTAACAGGGGGTTTTAAAATGCCTACACAGAAAACTATGAAAATCACAACCAAATACAGCGATCTTGTTCTTCGTGTATCAAAGGGACATTTTGTTTCCTCTCACTCGCACAGCAACTATTATATCGATGTTGCCGCACAGAAATCCAGGCTTTCTGAAGCAAAAGCAGTTGCACGAGAAATCTGTCGGAATAACAGTTATAACACAAAGATTGTTGACACAATTCTTTGCCTTGACGGAACAGAGGTTATCGGCACTTGCCTTGCTGATGAGCTTACAAAGAATTCATTTATCAATGTTAATGCGCATCAGACAATTTATGTTGTGACTCCGGAAATGACCACCAGTTCTCAACTTCTGTTCAGAGATAATATTGTACCTATGATAAAGGATAAGCACGTTCTTGTGCTCGCAGTTTCTGTTGCAACAGGTACCACGGCAAATTCAGCTGTTGATGCTGTCAGATATTACGGTGGTGAGGTTGTCGGTATTGCATCAATATTTGCAACCCAGAAAGAATGCAGTGGGTATCCCGTTGAATCGGTATTCAACCCCGGTGACCTTGGCGATTATTTTACAGTGCCTGCGCACGAATGTCCCTTGTGTAAGGAAAAGGTAAAAATCGATGCACTTATTAACAGCTTCGGTTTTTCAAAATTATAATGAAAATATAATAAGCTGTTTTGCCGGGTATCGGATTGTATGCCGATACCCTTTTTGTTTTAACAGGGGATAATGAGCTTTATTGTTGACAAGTATTGAAAAAAGTGATGAAAAATTATCAGGAGTGTAGTGAAAAAATGAGTAAATCACTGAATTTTTGAGAAAAAGTAAAAAAAGAGTTGAATTTTTTT
>JAZUOX010000030.1:0-11284 GCA_045604905.1 Clostridia bacterium | reverse complement strand
AAAAAGATATATTATGAAGTAAGTTAGAAGATGAAATTGTTTTTTTATAAAAAAATTCTTGAAAAATTTCGTTATTTTGGTGAAAAAATGGGTAAAATTGTTATATTAATTTCATAATTTGGTGTTAAAAACAGAAATTATAAGAAAATGTTAGATTTTGTCCACTCCGGCAGATTTTGTCAATTTACAAAATCCATATTCTGTGTTATAATATACTTAGGTTAATGTGGGCGACTAACCGTAAAATTGTGCTAAAAGAAAAGAAAAAAGTCCTTTTCCCGTTCTGTTTTTTATGATAAAATAAGAGTAATGGCGTGTTATCCGGCTTTTAATATGCGTAAGATGTGTTTGAATTATAATTGAAATTTTTACATATATAACAAAAAGTGGAGGTAAAGACTATGAAAAGAAAAATCGCACTCTTAATGGCATTGGTATTTACTTTTGTCAGTATGGTTCCTGCAGTATTTGCGGAAGAAACTGTGCTTGATGAAACTGCAGATGTCATTGAAGAAGCAGTTCCTGAAACGGAGGAAGATGCTCCTGCGGAAGATGCTCCCGTAGAGGAAGAAGCTCCCGTAGAGGAAGATGCTCCTGCGGAAGATGCTCCTGCAGAAGATGAAACTCCTGCAGAAGATGAAACTCCCGTAACTTCCGAAACCACAGAAGATGAGACAACCCTCGATGCAGAAACAGAGGGGGAAATGACTCTTCAGGCGATTGATTCTGAAGTACAGAAAGTTGCAGACGCTATCACAGAGGAAATGCTTACTTCTGACCGTGAGCCTGCACACGCTGTTACAAAGAATCTTGATATGTCACTTTCAGGCGATATATCACTTCCTGACGGTGTTACAGTAACATTTGAAAGTGATAACGAAGATGTTATCGCAAACGACGGTACAGTAACACGTGCTATCGGAAGCGATACAGATGTAAAGGTTACTGCAACTGTTTCAAAGGCAGGCAGTGACGATGCAGTTAAGGAACTTAACTTTAAGGTTCTTAATATGGAAACTGCACTTCTTTATGCAAATAACTACTACTATCCCGACTTTCTTGATACAGAGTTTGTTTCATACGGCAACAGCTCAATCAGTGACTTTGCTTATGAAAATGCAAACTCAGAAAATGTAAGTACATACATTCGTTCATACGAAGACGGCTACGGTGTAACTGTAACAAGACTTACAGGGCAGGGTGTTTGTTATCTTGACACTTTAACAAACGTATCTGCACCGGAGCAGAAAAAGCTTGTATATAGCCAGACAATTAACTTCTCAGACTGGGGTACAACTGTAAAAAGACTTGATATTGAGCTTTTCGGAACAACAACTAAGGCTGTCAGTATGGGTAAGGTTGAACTGAATAAGGCTACAGGCTCAGTTACTGTAGCTCCCACAGCAGGTTCTGATTTTGCTCGTGTATATGTATCAAAAAGCCTGAACCTTAATCAGGACTACAAGATTGAATTTGTAGTTGACTTTGAAAATCACGAGTTTGAGTTCCTTCTTGACGGTGTAAACTACTTTGAAGATCAGGAATTTAAAATCCTTGCCGGATTTAAGCCTGCAATCCCGAAGGCAAACTACTACTTCTTCAGACAGGCAACAGGTGCTGAATTCACACTTAAGGATACAATCATTACAGGTGCATTTGACCTTAGCGACCCCCAGGCTGCACTTGATATGATTGATGAAAGTTGCTTTACATACACAAATAGCGGCAAAATCACAGAGGACTTCTCATTTGTTGTTCCTGCTAACGTAACAACACTTGCAGGTCTTTACGGATTTGATGTAACCCTTGCAAGCAGTAAAACATCTTCAATCGCAATTGACGGTTACAATGCTACTGTTACAAAGGGCGAAGAAAAGCAGAATGTAACACTTACAGTTACAGTAGGAAATGCTGAAAATTCTGTTTCAAAAACATTTGAAGTTGTGGTGCATAACCTTGCAGCTACAAATATGATTGAGGCGGAAGTTCCTGTTATCACAGATAACGGTGAGAATAAGGATATTTCAGTTGACGTTTACTGCGAAAACCTTGTTGAGGGTGAAACTTCTGTTCCCGTATATCTTTTTGCAGTACGTAAAGAAAAGGAAAGCGGTAAGATTGACGCAGTTCAGGTAGATTCTGCTGTTCTTACAATCGGTGCAAGTGACACACTTACAGCATCACTTCCCGACGGTGGTGACGCATACGACTATGTAGTATACATATGGGATAGCTTTGAAAGCCACAAAACGCTCATCAATCAGCCTCCGGCAGAGCCTGCAGAGGTAGAAGTTACAGGCACCACAGCAGGCACAGCAGACCTTAGCTGGACAAAAGCAGATGATGACAGAAAGGCAGTTGCTTCCTATAATATATATAGAGACGGAAACCTTGTTGGCTCAACACCGTTTACAAACTTTACAGGTGAAAACCTTGATTTTGGAGAAACATACACATTCGGTGTAACAACTGTTGACGATTCAGGTCTTGAATCTGAGTATGTTGCTGAAACTGTGGCAACAACAAAGGATGTTCCTACAATTACTTATGTTTCAGCATCTCCCGCGGATGCTCCCAATGCACTTCAGCATAACTCTGACAATCTTCAGGGTCAGTGGATGGGACAGAACACATACCTCTGGACAAGACCTACCGAGGCGGACGGACTTATGTGCCACGAAACAACACTGTATGACCGTGTGAATGCTGATGAAACTATTACAAAGATTCATTCATTCTTCCACACAAAGACTCCCTTCACCTATATTGACGGTGACACAAAAAACATCGTAATTGAAATTACATACTTTGACGAAAAGCCTGCTTCAAACACCGGTACAGAAACAATTTCTGTTGCTTATCAGGGCGGTAGTGCTTCCACTCAGTTCCAGGACACAGGCTTCTGGAGAACAAAGACTTTTGAAATTACAAATGCCAAGTTTACAGAGGCGGCACTTAATAATGCAGGTAAGCTGTATAACATAAGATTCAACTCCACAACAGTTGGTCTTAAGGTTTACAAGACAACTGTTGCAAGAGCTGACGAATTTGTAAGAACTGCAGCGTCAATTAAGATGGACGGTGCACTTATCCTTCGTGACATCCTTGTTTACAAAGAAGACGGACAGACTTCTTATGACGAAGTAAACGGTGAAAAGTGCCTTAAGATTGAAAGCGGCAACTACCTTGAAATGGATGTTGAAACAATCGCAGCAGGTCAGAGAAACGTAAATGTTGAAATCACATACTTTGACGAAGGCGACGGTAGCGTTATTCTTGAATACGCAGGTGTAGAAGGCCCCGGTATGGAAATTATCCGAAGAGAAAACAGCGGCGAATGGAAAACAAAGGTTATCACACTTGATGATGCAATGCTTGACGGAAGTCTTACAAGCAGCTTCGGAAGAACTGTTGACCTTAAGCTCTTTGGCGACGGTGATACAAAGATTAAGGCAGTACGCGTATATTAATGCGAAATGCGAAATGATGGAAGATTTCCGCAAAGGCGGAAATTCGGGAAATTGAAATTTTTGGAGTATAAAAGCAGGACGGAAATTGTTAATGCTTAATAAACAAAGATTTTCGTTCTGCGAAAATCCACAATAATTTCGAACTTCGAACTTTAACATTTCGAACTTACAAAGAAGGAGGTAATACGATGAAATATATAAAAAGCCTCGGCGCCTTGCTGACGGTTTTCCTCATCGGTTTATTTGCGTCAATATCGGCAAATGCGGCATATATTGAACAGCATCCAATTACCGAGGTGGAAGCACCCGGCGAAAACAACGCATATATTACCTTTACCTCAGAGCCGAAGAGTAATATGATGACATATCTCGGTGGCGTTGAAGAAGGACGATATAACGAGCTTTACAGTGAGCCTGCAACCTTCCTCGGAATTGAAGGACGTCAGGTTTATAAAGATAACGTATTCTATATGAAATTTGACCCCGAATTTGCCGACCCCGAGGATTGTGCATTTGCAATCATTATTGACTACTGGGACTACGGCGGTGCAGGTTATTTCCATCTTGAATACACCCCCCAGGACGGCAGCGAGACAAAGCGTATCAGCGTTCTTAAAATGGGTGACGAAAAAGATCCCAACGATCAGAGCTGGCACCGTATGGTAACATATATTGCCGACGGTCAGTTTGTCGGAAGATATGAAAACGGCGGTGACCTTCGTATCTATTCAGGTGCGTTTAATACATTCGCACATGTTGAGGTTGTAAACCTTTCCCGTTATGCAAAGGACTCTACTGAAAACTACGGTGTTGTTAACGATTCCAAGGCAAAGCTTCTTAACGACAACGGCTTCTACAGCTGGGACGGCACACAGGAAATGCTCCTTCGCGAGTATACAAGGGAAGAGGCACTGGTTGACATAGTAAAAACCCTTGCACCCGACAAGGTTATGTCAAAGACTTCCACCGCTTATACAGACGTAAAGCCTGAAAATCAGGTTTACCTTGCAGCGGCAAAGAAGCTTGGTCTTATTGTAACTGATGTTTCACCTACCGAGCTTGGTGCCAATCAGAAGATAACGCAGGAGGAAATGATAAGGATGTTCGTTGCCTATGTAGGCAAGGACGCAAAAACTCCTGATATATACAAATACGCAAAGGATTTGAATATAGTCCTTGGTGACTCCATGATTTTCCAGATGAAGAAAAATGCCAATATGGATAACTTCGTTTCCCTTGTAGTTGCGGCACTGACTGCAGAGGTTGACGGAAAAATCGCACTGCTTGAAATGATTGACAGCGGTGTGCTTGACATTGCGGTAGTTTATCAGGACAGCTTCTGTCGTGAAGTTATTGAGCGTAAACCCTTCAAGCTTGAACCTCACAAGAATATCGACCCCGAAACAGGCAGAACCTGGTACTGGATTGACCTTTTCGGTATCAGAGTTGAAAAGGGTTATATGGCACAGAATCAGTTTGCTATGGACGGAAAGCGCTTCTACTTCCTTGATGCAAACAAGCGTGTTTACGAATACAATATGGAAACACACTATTGTAAGTTTATAGACAAAGGCTTTGACCCCTATAACTATACAATAGTAACTACAAAGAATAATAAGCTTGTGTATCTTGACAGTAAAAAGCGTATTGTTGAGATGGACTGCGACACTTACGAGAAAAGGTATGTTACAGACGGTCCCCCTCCGGGATATACAGGTAACTTCGGTCTTTTCCATATAACGGACGACGGCAGATATATGTCGGTTGAGGGTAGAGACTCAACCCTTGATACAGCGAAGTATACAAGATTCACAGTGCTTGATATGGAAACAGGCGAATGGGATACACGTTTCTATCACGGATTTGATACACCGATGATGTATCCCGACCATCTTATGATTAACCCCGTAAACCCCCGTTATATGATTTTCGTTCACGATACGGACGCAGCAGCACGTGAAAGAATCTGGATTCTTGACCGTGAAACAGGTGAAAGATGGAATGCTGTTACTCAGCATGACTTGTATCCCTATAACGATATGTCACCCGGTATGTTTAACCTCGGTCACGAAAGCTGGTGCCACGACGGTGAGTATATAATGGCTCAGGACGGCTCAAAATGGATTAACTCCTACCTTACAGTAGGTTATCCCACAGGACAGTACAAATCAGGTTATGTATTTTTCAGAATGGATGACAAGGACAGAATCTTTGTTCCGATTACGCTTTCACAGGGCAGTAACCATCCTTGTGTAAGCTGGAACTCAAACCGCTGGGTTGCAGGTGACGGTCCCGCTAACGGAACTCCTTCACTTATAAAAATGGCTGATGCTTTTTCAGGTATCAACTACAAGATTGCAACAGTTCCCGGACCTTCACAGAACCCCTGTCATGCACATCCCGCATTCTCTTGGGATGACAAGACTCTTATGTTCGGTATGCCTCACCCCAACGGACCGGCAAGCCACTCTGTTATCGCGTGGACAGATGTATCTGATATTACACAAAACCCCGTAGCAGGCGGTAAATACCCCTTGGGTAACGGTGTTGAAACCTTCACCTACGAAACTACCGAAAACTTCTTCAGAGTGGAAGAGGACAAAGAAGGAACATACTACAACGTACCCAACGAAAAGCAGATGCCGATTCTTGTAATGCCCGATTACATTGATGCGCAGAATCAGGATGTATCAATCAAGATTACATACAAGGATGAGGGTATCAACCCCATGGTTCTTACATACTATACATACAAGAATATCGGTGGTATATTCAGAACTGAAGAGCATTATGTGACAATTCCCCGTAAAGGTACAGACAAGTGGGAAACAGCTGAAATCAAGCTCTACGGTATAGGTGTAAACAATCAGGGTGACCTTGGTATGGACTTTGTTTTAAGACCTACCGCTTCGTCTATGAAGATAAGAAGCGTAGAAGTAGAGTTAATTGAAGAGTAAGGAGGAATAAGCAGTGGTTAAAAAATTCAGTGCAATTTTAATTGCATTATGTGTATTCTGCACTATGCTTTCAGCAATAAGTGTATCTGCGGCAGATACCGAATTCACGCTGACATACAGTGTAGACTATGACAGTTCAGTAATTTCTTATAAAGTAGTAACCCCTGCCCGTTACCGTCAGCATATTACACTGGTGCTTGCCATGGGTGATCAGACGGACGATGTTGTACGTGTTGGCGAGGTGCGTGCAGACAACAAAGGTTATGCAGAAGGAACTCTCCAGATGACAGGAGACGATTTAAAGGGCACATATACTCTCAGTGCTTCAGGTGCAGGTTACCTTTCAGATGTGTCATATGACAGCGTTGAGATTTATTATGAAACATATGATGATGTATATGAAGCAGGTGGTACTCTTGATCGCTTCAATGATGCATCAGCATCAGATTTAGAAGCGCTTTTCGAAGAGAAGAAGGATATGTTCATCTATGATTTCGGTCCCGGCAGCGATTATGCAGGCAACAAGTCCAAAATTCACAATATGTTTGTTGCTATAAGAGAAGTTGACTATGATGGAGCATTTCTCGGATTTACAGATGTTCAGGATGCACTCAGTGCTATCAACATAATCAGAGAAATTCTTCTTGCAACATCAGACAATACTGTACGCTCTCTTTGCGAAGACAGCGCAACACTCCTCGGCATAGATAAAGAGCATGAAGATTACAAGGGACACGAGAATGATATTTATAAGGTGCTGCGTGCACTCTTTGAAGAAGAAGCTCCCGAAAATATTGCTGAAATCAGAACATATATCCAGCAGAGTATAGCTATTGCAAAGCTTAACCGCGTAGATGCGAAAGAGGCTACCGATGTTATTAGAACATACGGTGAAGTGCTGGGTATTGATGTGGATGAGTATGAGTCATATATAAAAGAATACAACGAAGTTCAGTTTAACTACGCATTTGTTGGTATGAATTATACAACAGCAACACAGGTAATAGATGCATACGAAAAGAGAAAGCTCAATCCTCCGGCTAAGCCACAGAAACCGTCAGGCGGCGGTGGCGGCGGTGGCGGCGGCGGTGGTGCCGGCGGTGGCGGTGGTTATTCTTCCGCTGACGACGACAACCGCGTTGCCGACGAACTTGTAGACAAGCCTATCCACAGCGGCATCGGTGTAAGCGGACAGAGTGCAAATAAGCCTCAGGAAAAAGCAGCTCTTACTGATATCAGCACAGACCACTGGGCTTACGAGCCTGTAAGTGTTCTTGCAAACGCAGGAGTAATTAACGGTTTTGAAGACGGTACTTTCAGACCTGAAGCAACTGTTACCAGAGAACAGTTTGTAAAAATGGTTGTGGCAGCTTTTGAAATGACTGCTGAAAATGCAAACTGCTCTTACAGCGATGTTCCTAAGAATGCATGGTACTATTCATCTGTTGCAATCGCAACAGCAAACAATGTGACACAGGGCTACGGCAGTAAGTTTGGCGTAGGAACAACTATCACAAGAGAAGATGCAGCTGTTATGATCTGCAGAATTATAAATGCTCAAGCTTCAGAAATAAGCCAGTTCTCAGACGACAGTGCAATTTCATCATATGCAAAAGATGCAGTTTATGCACTTGCATCAAAGGGTGTATTAAGCGGTATGGGAGATGGAAGCTTTGCTCCCAAGGCTCGTCTCACCCGTGCACAGGCAGCAAAAATTATTTATACAGCTCTTAAAGCAAACGTAGCAGAAAGCGGGGTGGATGCAGAATGAAAAAAATATTAGCAGTTATTTTAACACTTTGTCTTTTCCTTTCAGTATTCACCACAGTGAATGCTGCCGAAGAGCCTGCAGCAGAGGCTCCCGTTATTCCTCAGGAATATATAAACAATACAAGAATGCTCAATGCTCTTGGTCTCGGTGATTACACCGCAAATACACATACTGACAAAGTAACCCGCGGAGAGTTTGCAAAGATTATTGCAGGTATAATAAATCTTGACCTTACTCAGGCTGCAGCGAAGTCTCCCTTTGTTGATGTTTCCGAGCAGAGTGAATATTTCAGTGCAGTAAATGCAGTGTATACATACGGCATTATGAGTGGCGTAAGCTCCGTGAGATTTGCTCCTGATGAGCCTATCACATACGAGCAGGCTGTTAAATGCATTGTCACAATTCTCGGTTATGATGAAATTGTGCACAGTTATCCAGACGGTTTCATCAGTATGGCGATTGAGCTTAAGCTTCTTACGGGTATCGGTACAAACAGAGACATTTTCACATGGGAATCAGCTGTTAAGCTTGTTTGTAACGCACTCAGAGTTCCTGCAATGTCAATGATTGCCGTAAGCTCAGACGGTGCATATTACAGACCCAGCACAACAAAGACACTTCTCAGCATTTATCATGGTATATACAGCTCAAAAGGCCGTGTTACAGACAACGGTATCACCACAATAACAGGCGAGCCTGTGTATTCAGATGCGTATATGGTTGTAAACAATATTGCAGGTTATGTAGTGGATGAAAGTCTTCGTACATATATCGGCAGAAAAGTTGAGTTCTACTATCAGATAAAAGACGGTATGACATATATGCTTTATTTCCTTCCTGAAAAGATGGATAGCAACGATATCGTTATAAATGCTGATGACCTTGTGAAAGATTCAGAAAAATTCACAAAGACAAACATTGTATATAATGTGAACGGCAAGCTCAGAGAAGCAGAAGTTCACCAGTATGCAGATATGATTTATAACGGTAAGTCATTCCCCACATTCCTTGTTGGCGACATCAAGATAGATGCCGGTACAGTTACTCTTATTGATAACGACAGTGACAACGTATATGACCTTATTCTTGTTGAAGAGTACAGAGACTTCATTATTAAAGCGGTTGACACTACGGATATGACTATATCAGACGAAAACGGTAATATATACTCATACAATCCAAAAAAGGTATATGCAACTTTACTTGATGCTGACCTTCAGAGTGTGGATATTGCGGAATTCGTTAACGGATATATCGTTTCACTTTTTGAAAGCAAGGACGGCGAATACAGAAAATTTGTTGTATCGAAAAAAAGTGTAACAGGTACTGTTGACGGCTTTGAAGAGAATGAAGATGGTAATGTAATAATTTCTATCGATGGTGTATCTTATAAGTATGGGGCAACATTCCTTGAAAATATCGCAAACGGTATCAGAGACGAATTTTTCCCGAAAATGGGTATGAATGTTAAGGTTTATCTTAACTATGAGGAAAAGATTGCTTCAATCGACCTTGCTGCCAGGGATTTCATCTATGCATATTGTCTGGAAATGGCTCCCAAAACAGGTGGATTGAGTAAAACTGTTCAGCTTCATGTAGTTACAGAAAAAAATGACGATATTATTATAAATGCGGCTAAAGAAGTTGAAATCAACGGTGTAAAGTCAAAACCTGCTGACCTTCTTACAGTTCCTGCGTTTGCAGATCCCAAAACAGGTGAGTTTCTTCCTCAGCTTGTAAGAATTAAGACTAACGCCGACGGTGAGCTCAAAATGATAATGACAGCCCAGGAGAATAAAACAAACCTCGGATTTACAGATAAGGATACATTCACACTTGCAACATCCTACGGTGCAGGAAGCACCTCCGGTCGTGGTTTCGGTACTTACTACTCAACAAACAGCGACACTGTATATTTCAGAATTGCAAGAGATGATATCTATCACGAACCTGAAGTAATGGCTACAAAAACCAGACCCGCAGCTTATGCCAGCATGAAAATTTATGACGTTGACGAGTTCTGGAATGCAGGTGCTATGGTTTTCAAGGATAATGATACCTATTCAAACTACATGCCCAGAATATTCATCGTTACAAAGGTGTTTTCAACCATTAACGCAAACAAAAATCCGGTAAAGGCAATAAAGGGATATCAGCAGGATAACGAGTGGACTTATGTAGAAGCTGAAGAAGGTCTCATTGACCACTTTATCCCCGAAGGAATAAAGATTGGTGACATTGTACAGCTTCAGGTGGATGACGCAAAGAATATCAGAACTATAACAAAAATGTTCTCTTTGGCGGATAAGCAGACACCCGTAACTTCAGGCGCTATAACTTCTGACGGCATATCATATGTATACGGTTATCTTTGTAACAAGGATACCTCGAACGTAGTAATATCTATGGATAATTACGATCTTGATACTACCTCAAATATACAGATGAGAATTATTCCCACATCAGCACTTATATTGCTGTATGATGTGCAGGAAAAAACCTTCAGAAAGACAACACTTCGAGAAATTCCCATTAATGCAACAATGCAGAACGACAGATATGAAATCATTGATGAGAATTACATGGTATTTGCAAAGACAGCAAGAGTAAACGCAACAGAATTTATTTTCGTTAAGTATTAAAACGGAGGGCGGCTCCAGAAGAGTCGCCCTTTTTCGGCTGAAGAAAGTCTACTTAAAGTAGATTTTGGTTAAGTTGCTTTTTAATACTGCTTACAGTATAATTAAGAGAGAAAATAAAAAAGGAGTGAAAAAGTGATGAAAAGATTTTTTGCAGCTTTTATAGCAGCAATAATGATTCTTGCAGTTGTTCCCGCATTTGCTGCAAGTGCGGATTTACAGGCATTTGCAGATTCAATTACTGCAGAATCTATTACACAGAATGAACTTAGTGACTTCGTTACAAAGGACCTTGTACTTCCTGCTGCTCCCGACGGAGTTACAGTTACATGGACTTCAAGTGACGAAACTGCTATCACAAAAGACGGTAAGGTTACTCGTACCGACATTGAGGATAAGGCTGTTACAATGACAGCTACAATCACTGACGGTACAGACACCATTACA
>JAZUOX010000029.1:0-2138 GCA_045604905.1 Clostridia bacterium | reverse complement strand
GTATACCGCTATTGATGAATATTCAAGATTTCGGTATTTAGAAGCATTTGAAGAACATAGCACATATAGCTCTACAATTTTTATTCAGCACGTTCTAAAGAGGTTTCCTTTCAAGATAGAGTGTGTTCAGACTGATAATGGCGAAATTTTCAAACCAATTTTGTAACTCATCATTGACAAACCTACATTTTTCTTTTGCGGCTAACCTATTTAACTGTTGATTTTTTTTGTAAAATGTGCTATTATTCATTTAGAGAAGGGATGTTTTGATATGAAAATAAAAGATGGTTACATATTAAGTACGGTTGCAGGAAAAAACATTGTTGTTTCCGTAGGTGCGGATACTGATTTTTCCGGAATGCTCACTCTTAACGATACAGGACTTTTTTTCTGGAAGATTCTTGAAAAAGGCACTACAAGAGAAGAAATGATTTCATCTATCCTCGAGGAATACAACATTGATGAAAAAACCGTTTCTGAAGATGTTGATGTATTCCTGAAAAAATTGAGAGATAAGGGTATTCTGGAGGATTAACAAATGGAAATAAAACAGGAAATAAGGCAGCTTGCACAAGAGGTTGAAAAAGAGATAGCCCCTTTACTTGATAAAGTTGATGAAACTGCCAGTTTCAATCAGGAAAAGGTGCTTGATGCGTTTATAAAACACCGTGTGGGAGAAAATTGTCTCTCCCCATCTACCGGTTACGGCTATGGAGATGTAGGCAGAGACACTCTTGAAAGTATTTATGCAGATGTATTCGGTGCAGAGGATGCTATCGTAAGACACAATATCGTAAACGGCACGCACTGTCTTGCAATTTCGCTTTTTTCAGTACTGAGACCCGGAGATACTCTTCTTGCAGGTGCCGGAAAGCCCTACGATACCCTTGAAGAAGTTATAGGCATTTCAGGAAATGCAGGCGGAAACCTCAGAGAATTCGGCGTAGGTTATAAACAGGTTGATTTAATCGATGGGAAAATAGACCTTGACGGCATAAAAAAAGCCCTTACTCCCGAGGTAAAGGCAGTTATACTTCAAAGGTCAAAAGGATACGATTGGCGCGACACATTGAGCAGCGAAGCGCTGGGCGAAGCAATTTCATTTATACACAACATCAATCCCGATGTTTGCTGTATTGTGGACAATTGTTACGGTGAATTTGCCGAAACTACCGAGCCGACACAGTTCGGTGCAGACCTTATAGTAGGCTCTCTAATAAAAAACCCCGGGGGCGGACTTGCACAGACCGGTGGTTACATTGTCGGCAAGAAAAAATATGTTGAACTTGCGGCAAACAGAGCTACTGCGCCGGGAATAGGTAAAGAATGCGGTGCTACTATCGGTCAGAACAGATTTATGTATCAGGGGCTTTTTATGGCTCCCCATACAGTTGCGCAAGCTATAAAAAGTGCCATTTTTGCAGGAGCGCTTATGCAAAAACTCGGTTATGAGGTTAACCCCAAGCCTGAAGGCAATCACTACGATATAATTCAGGCTATAAAGTTTAACGATAAGGAAAAACTCATAAAATTCATTCAGGGAATACAGAAAGCTTCTCCTATTGATAGCTACGCAATTCCAATGCCATGGGATATGCCCGGATATAAGCATCAGGTAATTATGGCGGCAGGTACTTTTGTATCAGGTGCAAGTATTGAATTAAGTGCCGATGCTCCTATAAAAGAGCCGTATGTCGGCTTTTTACAAGGTGGACTTACTTATGAAAGTGCAAGGCTGGCTATAATGTATGCCGCAGGCGAAATTGTAAGTGAGAGATGTTAAAAATGCCCAGAACACAAAAGGCTATTTTTGATAAGACAGCTTACTGATACGATATCTTATAATTGAGTATCTCTTAACTATGTAAGGTATTAGCTGTTTTTAATTTAAAATGAAGTAAGGGATTTGCTGTTGCAAATCCCTTACTTCAGACTGTCGAAAAAGTCGGTCAACCACAAGCAGGGAATGAAAGTAAAGGCTTTCCCTTGAGGGGAAGCTGTCACCGTCAGGTGGCTAATGAGGTGTTATCAAGCAATTAGTGTTTAATAAAATGGCTACAAACTGTAGTTTGTAGCCATTTCTGCTTGTTTTCACCGAACACGCCCTCTACCGTATCCACATACGCCGACGAGTTCGT
>JAZUOX010000028.1:0-20178 GCA_045604905.1 Clostridia bacterium | reverse complement strand
TGCAATTTTAGCAGCCTTCTGACCGACAATTTTAGCATTAAGAGCACCGTTGATGATGATTGTCTTTCTTACCTTTTCTGTTTCTGCGGCATTGAGGAAATAACAGCCTCTTGCGGCAAACTCCGCTTTAACGGCATTGTATATGCTTTCCATAACAATAACAGACTGCTCTGAAGCACAGATCATACCGTTATCAAAGGTCTTTGAATGAATAATTGAGTTAACGGCAAGAAGAATGTCTGCACTGTCGTCGATAATTGCAGGAGTATTACCTGCACCAACACCGAGAGCAGGCTTACCGCTTGAATAAGCGGCCTTAACCATGCCTGGACCGCCTGTAGCAAGGATAATATCTGCTTCCTTCATAACCATGTTTGTCATTTCAAGGGACGGAATATCAATCCAATCAATAATTCCTTCGGGAGCACCTGCTGATACTGCCGCTTCAAGAACAAGCTTTGCGGCTGCAATTGTGCAGTTCTTTGCTCTGGGGTGGGGAGAAATAATGATTGCATTTCTTGTTTTAAGAGCAAGGAGACACTTGAAAATTGCTGTGGATGTGGGATTAGTTGTGGGAATGACAGCAGCAACAACACCGATAGGTTCTGCGATTTTCCTGATACCGAAGGCCTTATCCTCTTCGATAACGCCGCAGGTCTTTGTGTCCTTATATGCGTTGTAAATGTATTCGGCTGCGTAGTTATTTTTAATAACCTTATCTTCAACAACACCCATGCCTGTTTCTTCCACTGCCATCTTTGCAAGAGAGATTCTTGCCTTATTAGCTGCAGAAGCGGCTGCAAGGAAAATCTTGTCTACCTGTTCCTGTGTAAAGGTTGCAAATTCCTGCTGAGCCTTTCTTGTGCGTGAAATAGCTTCCTGAAGCTTTTCTACACTGTCAACAATTTCATAAGCTTTGGTTTCCATTTTGTGTCCTCCTAAATAATTTATTGGATTAATTGGCTGTTAAGATATGCCAATGATAAAGCCAGGTTTTCCTGCCTTAAGCATATTTCATCAGGCACATTCAATTTGCAGGGCGCAAAATTCCATATGGCCTTTATGCCGGATTTTATCATTTCGTCGCAAACCTGCTGAGCAGAGCCCGAGCCTACTGTGATTATTCCTATTCTGACGCCGTTCTTTTCGCAAAACTCTTTAAATCCGTCCATAGAATACACCGGCAATTTATTTCTTCCGAAGTAAAGTGTCTGGTTATTACAGTCAAAGCCTGCAATAATTTTCACCCCGTACTCCTGAAATCCGTCGTATTCAAGAAGTGCTCTGCCGAGCTTTCCGGCTCCTACCAGTACGGCAGGTGTTGTTTTGTCACTGCCGAGACAGGCCGCTATGTCCTTAATAAGCTCCTTGACAACATAGCCTATCTTAGGTTTACCAGTACCGCTTACTGCGGCAAGGTCCTTTCTCACAAGCACCTCTCCCAAAGAAAGAGCATTTGCAACGGCTGTTGCTGAAATATGTTCTGCAGTAATGCTTTTAAGATAATTAAGATATTCAGGAAGTCTCCCTAAAGTTGCTTTTGAAACTATCGGTTTTTCCATTATTACTACCCCCTTTATCTCAAGCCTCGCATATTCTATCAAAAGCTTCACTTTTTGGGAATTATAAGAATGTTATATCGGTAATATATTTATCGATATAACACTTATCGATAAAAAGAAAACTGCCCCGAAGGACAGTTTAAGAATTTGATTTATTCAGATGTTTTCGTTTTGATTCACAAAGCTCAGTAATGAACTGTTTATCCAATTTAGTAAGCTTATATCCGTTTTTGTATATCAATACGTCCTTATAAACCTTTTTGTTGTCAACACATTTTCTCTGAACAAGATTATACCTATCAAGCACCTTTTGTGGTGCAGGTGATACCCACATAAATGTATCGGGATTTTCAGAAAGAAGATCAAACTGGCTTGCTCTTTCAAATATAAATATACGACGTCCGATATTATCGGGCAGCTCCTCCTTAACAACCTTTGATAAAGGAAGCGACGGGACATAAGGGTCAGCGTGAGCAATTTCTATATAGTCTGTTAAATCATCAAATGTAATTTCATCAAGCTCGGCAAGAGGACTGTCCGCACTCATAATAAGACTGTATGAAAACTCTGTAACCATTTCATAAGAAAGGCCCTTTTCTTCGAGCATTGTTTTGAAATACTTGTCATAATTTTCAGCATAACGGATTATACCCAATTTATAATCGTGGTTAAGAATATTGTTTATTGTTCTTTGTGAATTGGTTTCTTTATAAAATATTTCAGCAGGGTCAAAGGAAAGAGACTTTGAAAACTGAGCAAAGGCTTCAGATATGTAACAAGCCCTCGGTACAGAAATGGAAAACTTCTGTTTTTTAGCAGCACCGTTTTTGTAAATGTCCTCTACCTGCTCAATCTGCCTCAATATATTTTTGGCATAACCGATAAAGTTTTCACCTTCAGGAGTCAGAAACATACCTTTAGTGCTTCGGTCAAAAATTGTAATTCCCAAATCAGCTTCAAGCTCTTTTATGGAGCGACTTATATTAGGTTGAGCAATAAGAAGGGTTTCAGCAGCCTTATTGAGTGAACCAACCTTTGCCACTTCCACTGCATACTTCATATGTAAAATATTCATTTATTGCCTCCTTATCTTTGACATATGAATAATTATACCATGTAATTCTATATTTATCAATCTAAAAATCCGCCAAATATTGATAACTCACATAAAAAATGTATATAATAACAAAAAAATACAAAGGTTTTTATTATGACCAAGATTACACAAATATCGGCACAGGAAAAGGAAACCGAATCCGCAGAGCTTGAAAAGGAACGCAGAATTCAGGAAGCTGTCATCGGCATTAAAAACAAATTCGGCAAAAACGCCATTCTCAAAGGCCTGAACCTTCAGGAAGGTGCAACCGTCAAGGACCGCAACGAGCAAATCGGAGGTCACAAGGCATAAGGTGACAGCCGTCGAACTTAAGAAAGGAGTGTGCAGTATGGATAACGATTGCAGCAGCAAATATAAGGATATATTTGACCTTCCCCATCATCAGTCTGCAACAAGGAATAGGATGTCGCTTCACGACCGTGCTGCACAGTTCAGCCCTTTTGCTGCTCTGACAGGACACAACGCAGCAATTATCGAAACTGCGAGACTCACCGACAGACAGATTGAGCTTGACGAGGGCACAAAGTCGATTATCAATGAAAAAATACAGATTATTTCTGATCACTTATCGGAAAAGCCGACTGTTACGATAACTCATTTTGAGCCTGACATAAAAAAAGACGGCGGGGCTTATCTTAACACCACCGGCACGGTTAAAAGGATTGATGAGTTTAAAAGGGAGATTGTTCTGACGGATGGGGCTGTGATACTGATTGAGAGTATTTATGATATTGAGTGTGAGTTGTTTAAGGGGTTGGAATGAGAGAAGCTGCAGGTTTGAGCCTGCAGCTTTAGTGTTTTAAAATTAATTACTTTGAAGCCTCTTCAATAGCAACTGCACAGAGGGCAGTCATACCAACCATGGGGTTGTTACCTAATTCGATGAGTGGTAATCAGGTGTGTTTCATGCCGTTTTTATGCCTGTTTCGGTACCAAGGCGTACTCGATTGTATCCAGGTGTTTCTACCTGTTGTAAAGTTTCAGGGTAAGGGTTGGGGATGTAAAGGTTCACTTTGAGCTCTAATATCTCTCGCCGTGTCAGTCTGTAAATTACCAATCTTCTATTGACAAAAACGCTTTTTGTGATACAATAGGATGAGCTAGAAAACTTAATATTGTTTCGCAGACAGGGAAATTCGGGTGAGAATCCCGTGCAACCGCCATTACCGTAATTAAGCCTCGAGCTTTTAAGTCGGAATGCCTGCTGTGATCAGACAATGTTCGCTTTTGGGCAAGAGGGAGAGCGTATGGCAGTGTCACTGTCTGTGTTTTTTTGCAGACTAACTTGATCATTATCACGTCCTTTTCTTACCGAAAAGGGCGTTTTTGTTTTGTCGGAGTGTGTTGTTTATTATGGTTAAGAGCAAAGAAAAAGCTGTTGAGCTTTTGAGGCAGAAAGCAGATATAATCGGCAGAGCACCGAAAAAGTCAGATTTTGAGCCTCTGGAGGTTATATATATAAAAGCTTATCTCGGACCCTGGCCGAGAGCTTTGGAATATGCAGGGCTAAAAAAAGCTAAACCAACTGCGGCAAAGCCTAAAAAAAGAAATGCAGGAAAAGCTAAGGCACAACGGTTAATGGGACTTAAAAAATTAGAAAAGAGCCGTAATTCACAAAAAATAAGGAGTAAGCCATGAAAAAAACACTATCACTTTTAATTGCTTTAATTATCTTTGCTTCATCTTTCTGTATGGCAGTCTATGCACTGAGCCAGGCTTACACAGGTCTTACATCAGCACAGACACCTACAACTGATGCAAGCCTGCTTTTCTCAAAAAAATTCGGCGGAAGCTATAAAGCCGCACCTACACCGCCGATTGTTGTTGGGGATACTATACTTCTTATGTCAGGCGTAAAACTCTATAAATTGAATGCTGAAACAGGTGAAGAAATAGCAAGTGTAAAAATGGAAGGCTCAACTCTTTATACTACCGTTTCACCTTTATATGCTGATGGCAAAGTCTTTGTTTCTCTTGACGAGGGTATTGTTCAGGCTTTCGATTATGAAACTATGGAGTCCCTTTGGGTTTATACCGACGCTATCGGCGGTCAGGCTCTGTGTCCCATAACCTATGACAACGGATATATCTATACAGGCTTTTGGACCGATGAAACAGAATACGCAAACTATGTCTGCCTAAGTACTGAAGACGAAAATGAGAATGAAGAAAATGAAACAAAAAACGCTGTCTGGACCTACAAAGCTCTCGGCGGTTTTTATTGGGCGGGCTGCTGCACAACGGATAAATATGTGATT
The DNA here is from genome assembly GCA_045604905.1 of Clostridia bacterium. GTDB lineage: Bacteria > Bacillota > Clostridia > UMGS1883 > UMGS1883 > UMGS1883. The sequence goes on along the minus strand of JAZUOX010000028.1, from coordinate 15,241 downwards.
TTTGGCAAGGATGACGGCAAAAAAAACAGCGAGAACAGTTCTCAAATCATCTCTCTTGATAAAAGCACCGGTGAGGTTGTTTCAAGCCTTACCGTCAAAGGCGATATCCGTTCATCAGTTACATATTCCGCTGAAACTGACTCATACTACACCTCAAGTAAAGCAGGATACATCTATAAATTCTCTATGGATTCAAAAGGAAAATTATGTTCACTTAAAACTTATACGGCATCCGGAGCAGTCACTGCTACACCTGTAATTTACGGTGGCAGACTTTATGGGGGCTGTCAAAACGGCTCTGCAGGTAAGTTTATCGTACTTGATGCAGAAACAATGAAAGAAATTTACACCTGCGATATGCAAGGTTATCCGCAAGCTTCAATGCTCGTTTCAACAGGCTACGAATATACAAGCGAAAAGGTTTATATCTATTCAACCTACAACGCAAAGCCCGGCGGAATTACCGCTTTCGAGGACAGTCAGGGACAAAAGGCAGCAATCAAAAGTGAACTTTTTATCCCCGAAGCAGATATGCGGCAATATTGCATCAGCACCATATCTGCAGGTGAAGACGGCACGCTTTATTACAAAAATGACTCAGGTAATATTTTCGCATTAAGAGAAGAAAAAACAGGCATTCAATCTCTATTGCAAAAAATTATTGATTCCATTAAAAATCTAATCTCAAAAATTATATTTTTACTCAGCAAATAATAAAAGGAAAGAGGAATGAAAAATGCAGTTGGGCTTTAAATCAGTACACCCCATATCAGCCTTTGTGTTTTTCGTCTTTGCCTTCGTGCTGAGTATGACGGCATCACATCCTTTACTGCTTACCGTAAACTTTATTACAGGACTTATTTACGATATTAAGCTTTCAGGTAAAAAGGCGGTTTCATTCTTTCTGAAGGTTATTCTGCCAATGGTGTTTTTGATAACTTTTTTCAACGGCATCTTCAGCCACTACGGTGTTACTGTCCTTTTCAAAATGCCGAGTGGAAATAATTTCACTCTTGAAGCACTTGTTTTCGGCTTTGTTTTTTCAATCCGTACCGCTTCAGCACTTTTGTGGCTTAACAGTTTCAATGAAATAATAACGAGTGATAAATTCATTTTTCTTTTCGGCAGAATATCGCCTAAAACGGCACTCGTCATTTCAATGGTGCTTCGTTTTATCCCCCTTGTAAGAAGTCAGTCGGAAGAAATCAAAAAAGCAGGAAAAGGTGTGGGTAATCTGCCAACTGAAAAGGATTTTATCGGTAAAATCCGTCACGGTGCAAGAAGGCTTTCAATTCTTATCTCATGGACTCTTGAAAAAGGCATTGACTCTGCTGATTCAATGAAAGCCAGGGGCTACGGACTTCCCGGGAGAACAGCATTTAACAGTTATCCTTTCACTTTGATAGACACTTTATTTCTTATGCTTTCACTTATCGCATCGGTAATGTTCTTCTATGTCGGTGCAGAATACAAAGCAAACTATAACCCGGTTATTGACATACCGATGCCTGACCTATTATCTGTTATTCTGATTGTAATTATTGCATTTGTGCTTTTGATACCGACACTTTATGACTTATGGGAGGACAGAAAATGGTCAATTTCAAAATAAATAATCTGTCTTTTTCTTATCCTGACAGTAAAAAGCAGGCACTAAAAAATATTAGTCTTACCGTGAACCAAGGAGAGTTTATCGTTATCTGCGGAAAATCCGGCAGCGGAAAATCAACTCTTCTTCGTATGCTGAAGCCTGAGCTTACACCCCACGGCACAAAAGCAGGAGAAATCAACTTTTTTGAAGTTGAAAATTTTTCGTTGAGAGACTCTACGAAAAAGATAGGCTTTCTTTTGCAGAATACCGAATATCAGGCAGTCACCCATTCTGTGAGAAGCGAGCTTGCTTTCGGGCTTGAAAATCTCGGCCTTGACAGCAAAACAATCGGGCTTCGTATTGCTGAAATATCAGCGTACTTTTCACTTGAAAGCATAATTGACAAAAAAATCTCTGAGCTTTCGGGTGGACAGAAGCAGATGGTTTGTCTTGCTTCAATACTTGTGATGCACCCCGATGTGATTATCTTTGATGAGCCTGCCTCACAGCTTGACCCTACGTCTGCTGAAACACTTCTTAATACCGTGCATAAGCTTTGCAAAGAAAACGGAATCACCGTTATTATCACAGAGCACCGTCTTGAAAGCCTTATCCCCATAGCTGACAGAGTAATCGTAATTGACGAGGGGGAAATCATATCTGACACACCTCCCCGTGAAATTCCGTCAGAGCTACAGAAGAATGATGACTTCGTTTCTTCTGCAGTGCCGACCTCTATGAGATTGCACACAGATTTGAATCTCTCTTCCCCCTCCCCTCTCAATGTTGCAGAAGGCAGACAGATGCTTTCTTCTCTCTTTACCGAAAAGCCGGAGCAAGCTGAGCCCGGCGAAACAAAAACTGACATAAAAACCGAATATGCAACCGAAGCGAAAGATGTTTTCTTTGCCTATGATAAAAGCAGATACGTTTTAAAGGGCCTTGACCTGAAAATAAAAAAGGGCTCATTCTTTGCAATGCTAGGAGCAAACGGAGCAGGCAAATCAACAGCACTTTCACTTATGTGTGGTCTTCTTCCTTGTAAGCAAGGCAAGATTAAGCTTTTCGGTAAGCCTATTAATAAATATAAAGATAATGAGCTTTACGGCAAGATTATAGGCGTACTGCCACAGAAATGCGAAAGTCTTTTCGGCGGCAACACAGTAAGAGAAGACCTTGAAAAATCGATTTATAAAAGCATACCTGATAAAAAAGAAAGAAAAGCAAAGCTTGAAGAGGCTGCCGCTTTCTGCGAGATATATAACCTTCTTGAAAGACATCCTTACGATATCAGCGGCGGTGAAATGCAAAGGGCTGCACTTTGTATGGTGCTTATGAAGAATCCGCAGATACTATTCCTCGACGAGCCGACAAAGGGAATGGACAACCTTTTTAAAAAGCAGTTTGCAAGAAAAATCAAAGAACTGAATGAAATTGGAATAACAGTAGTTATGGTGTCTCACGACACAGAATTCTGTGCTGAATACTGCGACGAATGTGCAATGATTTTTGACGGAAAGTGTGCTTTGCAGGCAGAAAAAAACAAGTTCTTTTCGCAGAATTTCTTTTATACAACTGCCGCAAATAAAATTGCAAGGGACATCTTTCCTTTTGCTGTTACGGAAAGGCAGGTGCTTGAGCTTTGCAGAAGAAATCTCATAAGCTTACCGTAATATCCGTAATCATACTTTTAATTCTGGCACCGATAATTATGTTTCTCTCTTTGAAATTATTTCAGGAAGGGAACTATTATATTGCCGCTGTCTCTATAATCATTATTTCAATCATTCCTTTCTACATATTCTTTGAGCAAAGGAAAATCAAAACAAGTGAGATTGTGACCGTTTCCGTTATGATTGCACTTTGTGTTGCATCAAGAGCAGTTATGGCGTATATACCGCAAGTTAAACCGACCTGTGCCCTTGTAATTGTAACAGCAATAGCTTTTGGACCCAATGTGGGATTTTTTACGGGAAGCCTCTCAATGTTCGTTTCAAATCTCTTCTTCGGTCAGGGAATGTTCACCCCGTTTCAGATGCTCGGAATGGGACTTGTCGGTTTTATCTGCGGACTCATTTTTCACAAAAAGTCTTATTCAAACAACAAGCTTGCGGTAAGCATCATCGGCGGATTTGCTTGCTTTATAGTCTACGGAATAATAGTTGACAGCTGTTCTTTTCTTATGATGAGTACGGATTTTACCTTTAAATCCGCTGTGAAAATTTACCTTTCGGGAATGGGCTTCAATTTCATTCACGGCATAACAACAGGTATTCTGCTTTTCTTTATCAATAAGCCTATGACAGACAAATTCAATCGACTGAGAATAAAATACGGTATATTTTCTTTGGAGTAAAAAATGAAAAAGTTTAATGTTTTAATTTGTATTCTTCTGATAATCTTTACATTAACTGCCTGCGGTGAAACCGAGGAGCCGACAAATTCACTGACATCAACCGCACCAACAACAGCTACAACCGCTTTGCCGACAAGCACAGCCGTGCCTGAAAGCAGTTCAGTTGCAGCTGAAACCGAAGCAACAACCGAAACGGTAACCGTAACAGAAACCGCTACGGTAGTTACAGCATCTGTCGCTACAACTGAATCAACTACGGCATATTCCACTACTGAGACTACAACCACAAAACCTGCCACAACCACAAAGCCGACTACAACAAAAAAGCAAACAACTTCAAAAGTAACAACAACCAAACCTACTACAACAAAACCTATTACGACAACAAAACCAACAACCACCAAACCCGCTATAATAACAACCACCACTACAAAACCTGCTACTACCAAGCCTTCAACAACCGCACCGATAACGCAGGCAACTACAGAGATGAAAAAATATTGCACAGTCAGAATCGAGTGCAATACGATATACGATAATCTTCCAAAGCTGAAAAGTGGCAAAAAGGATTTTCTACCTTCAAGCGGTGTAATACTTGATAATGTTGAGGTTGAACTCAGTGGCGGCGAAAGTGCTTTTGATGTAATAAAAAAGGCTTGCGAAGAAAATGTATGTACAGATAATTGCAAATACTGCAAAGCAAACGGAGTACAGATAGAATACACTTACACGCCTGCGTTTAACAACTACTATATAGAAGGCATACATCAGATCTATGAAAAGGACTGCGGTACACAGTCCGGCTGGATGTACAGTGTAAACGGTAATTTTCCCGATGAAGGCTCAAGCTCTTACACGGTTTCGTCCGGTGACGTAATTGTATTTTCCTTTACCTGCAATATGGGAGAGGATATTGGAAACTATTATTAAGGTAACGACTTATCTTTATAGTGCACGATAAGGATAAGCTTACATAAAAATCTTAATTGAAAGGAATGAACAAAAATGAAAATGTTCAAAAAATCAATGAGCATACTGCTTGTTGCAATGATGCTTCTCGCTTCGTTTACTCTCTGCTCATTCGCAGCAGACGATGTAAAGGTTTCCCTTCGTATTGAAGGCATCGACAAATGTATTTTCTACGGCGATGTTACTGTACCTGCAGATGCAACAGCTTATGATGCTCTTCTTAAGGCTGACGAAAAAGATGACAGTCTCACTGTTGTTTCTTCAGCAAGCATTTACGGTGCTTACATCACCTCAATCAACGGTATTACAGCAGGCACATACACCACTATGAAGTGGGACGGCTGGTCATATATGGTTGACGGTGTATCTCCCGAAGTTGGCTTAAGTGCTTACAAGGTAGAGGATGGCGATGTGATCGTTATCTTCTACGGTGATCCCTGGAACACGGGTATGCAGTATCCGATTGCACACACAGAAAATGTTGCTGACGGCACTATCTCTTTCACAAGCATGGACACAGTTTACGATGAAAGCTGGAACGCTGTAACCAAGGAAGTGCCCGTAACAGGCTACACTCTTACTTGGGGCTACAACGGCAAAACCGTTGAAATCACTCCCGACGAAAACGGCGTTTGCAAAATCCCTTACAAGTATCTCACCATCGGTGAACACACAGTTCAGATTGAGAAGTACGATGAAAAAACAGGACTTCCCACCGTACTCAGATTTGCTCCCGACTTTACAGCTTCAATCAGCTTCATTGATGGAATTATTGCTTTCTTCAAAATGATTTTTGAAGCTATTACATCAATTTTTGCATAAAAACTTACAGCAAACAAACAATCACCTGTTCGGCACAATCCGAACAGGTGACTGTTTTTAAAGAAGTAATATTATCTTGAAGCCTCTTCAATAGCAACTGCACAGAGGGCAGTCATATCAACCATGGGGTTGTTACCTTAACCGATAGGTATTAATTTACGGTAATATATGGTGTTTTGGGGCACATTTTGATCTTGAAAAAGCACTTATTGTATCTACGTGTATTTTTGTGTTGTAAAGTTTTGTAAAGGTTTGTATAGTTTTTGGGTTCGAAACAGGCTCAACAAAACTACAAATTAATCATCATAGGAAATTTCAAGAACACGGAGTAGTTAACTCCGTGTTCTTCTTACTATTAAGTTACTTAACCATAACTGTTGCGGCGTTGTATCCGCTGTAAATATTTCCGCCACTTGTCTTAACAACGGCACGGATCGCAAAAGTGTATTTCGTGCCACTCTTGAGATTTGAGAAGGAAAGACTCTTTGTTGAAGCACTTACAGTTTTGTAAAGCTTATAGGAACCGTTACCGGTCTTGTAATAAACCTGATATCCTTCTGATCCGCTGACTGCATTCCACGAAAGGTTGATTTTGCCCTTTGAGGGAGAACTGACCTTTGCCGTTACTGTTGCAGGTGTTGTTGCTGCAGTATAGGTTGTGTAATCAGACCAGACAACTGTGCTTCCGTTATTGGTATAAGGACGCACTGCAAAGGTGTACTTTGCACCAGCCTTAAGATTCTTGACGGTATAGCTTGTAGCCGTTGTTGAGCTTACAAGTGTCTTCCAAGTTGAGCCTGACTTGTAATAAATTCTGTAGCCCGTAGCACCGCTTACCTGCGGCCAAGAAAGAGTGATTGTGCTTGCTGTCTGCTTTGCGGTTACCTTTGAGGGTTTAACCGTTTTAGTTGCAGTTGCACACTCAGTATAAGGGCTCCATATAACGTTACTGCCGACCTTTACATAAGGACGTACTGCAAAGGTATACTTTGTACCTGCCTTGAGCTTGCTTACAGTATAACTCGTAGCTGTAGTTGAACTAACGAGTACCTTCCAGCTGCTACCTGATTTATAGAAAATTCTATAACCCGTTGCACCCGAAACCTTATCCCAGCTAAGCTTGATCTGATCTGTTGTCTGCGTTGCTGTGACTTTTGCGGGAGCTTTTGTGCTTATTGTAAAGTTGAGCTGTTTTGAACCTGTATAGTTACCCTTAAATGTAACCGTAACAGTATATTTACCCATCGCCTTACGTCCGCTTGAGTACGCAACGGTGTAGTCTGTATTGTTCTTGAGAACTTTTCCGCTGCTGTCCTTTACCGTAACCGCAGGTGTTTTTACCTTACCGTCATAGATGTAATTAGTTGCGGAAAGAGTAATTGTTTTGGGATAGTAAATTGGTGTTTGTGAAGTTGCTGAGCATGTGGAACATTTTTTATTGATAACACCGTTCTTTGAAAGAGTTGCTTTTACCACAGTTGTTGTTTTATAGGAGTGACCTGTTGACAAAAGTACTATATCCTTGTCTTTCAACTCAGTTGCAGCTGTAGATTCCTTGTAATTTCTACCGCATATCGAACAATGATAATGTTCAATATTTCCGTTTTTTAAACAGCTCGCCGGTTTCTTGTTCACAAATTTAAGATTGTGACAGTTTCTGATGTAATATACAGCAAGAGTCAAAATATCATCATCACTGACTTTACCCGACAGAACACTCTTTGACTCATCAACAACAAATCCTTCTCTGATTTGCGGAGTAACTGTTACTTGCTGACAATTCCGTGCTGTAAATGTGCTTCTGCTTTCAAGTGAATATTTGCCGTTTAAATCCATTATGTAAACTAACACATCATAATTACATTCAACATCATTAGCCCACACTGCATAGTAATTTGCACCTTTTTCAGTAATAGGACTTACTTCAGGACTCCATTGCTTGAACACCTTTCCGTTCAGTATCGGCTCATCAGGCAATGTCGGTAACAATCCGTAGGTAGTTTCAACTGTTTTAGAAGCTTCTCCGTCCGGGAACAAACCACCATTAGCATCAAATATTGCTGGGTACTCATTTGGCTTCCACACAGCATAAAGAACAAGTTCACTTCTATTACCAATTACTTTTGCAGTAAGTTCTTCATCCTCATAAAAAGCCGATCCATCTTTTTCAATAGCCCAACCTGCAAATGAATGTCCAGGCTTTTCAAACTGATTTTTGGGTAACTTGCCATTCTCTCTTGAGAACACGGTGATCTCTTTCATTGTTCCCGAACCGCCGGACGAAACAAATTTAATTACACAAAAGCGATCCCATACAGCATACAGTTTAACAGATTTTCCTTTTAGACCAATGTTCTTGACACTGGCACCGTCTTCGAATTCTACATCACCATCAGAGGAGGTTGACCAGCCTCTGAACACATAACCTTCTTTCACGTAAGGAGAAATCGGTAATGCAACATATTCTCCGATATAGGCTTCGATGCTAGAAAGAGAACCCTTATCAGCACCATTACCGTAAAACTGGATCTCATATGAATCTCTCTGCCATTGTGCATACAGAGTTACAGTCCCGTCCTTGTCTGCGAGACCCGATACAACATCTCCGGCTTTATACTCAACTTCTCCGTTCTCGGTCGTAGACCAACCCATAAAAGTATAGTAGGTACGAGAAATTTCACAGTCAGGTATTTTGAAATTCTCCTGCAGCCCGAGGAAAACCCTGTCAATATTTCCTTGAGCACCGTTCAAATCAAAATTAATCTCATATACGTTATCGGACCATTTTGCATAAAGCTTAACATCCTCGCTGAAGGATGAATCAATAACATCTATACGGTTTTTAAAATCTGCATCCTCATACCAACCGTCAAAAGCAAATTCTTCACGCTTTGCAGACTGTAAGGTTACCGTTGTTCCGACAATATAGTCTTTTTGAAGATAACCGGGATCTTCACCACCGTTTAAAACATATGTTATTGTTTTTGAGGTCGGCTGTCTCAGGAACGGATATCCTCCGTTCTTGGTTTCATCAATATCCCATACCGTATCGAAATCCCAACCTACAAAGGTTGATTTATCTTTCAGATCCGAGTCCGAAAAATAACAATCTGTACATGTATCTTTTCCGGAAGTCTTTACCGGGGACTTTTTACTGTAACACTTTTCAACCGATGTATTACTGTTATTATTACCTGCAAAGTTTCCAATACCTGTCTTGGAGCCCATTATCAAAGCATCAACATAACAGTTGCGTATCTTTCCTGTATTGTATCCTACAATACCCGCAACATTATTTACTCCGCAAACCTCCCCGATAAACCAGCAGTTTTCTATGCTGCCGTCCGAATAATTATTAAGTGCAATTCCACCGGCCGGGCTGTTGTTGTTTCCGCCTTTGTCATTACGGATTGTTGCAAAAGAGATATTACCTTCAACGCTGCAGTTTCTGATAATTCCCTTGTTTGTATTTACAATTCCGCAGGCACTGTTTCCTATTATGTTTTTCAGATGCAGATTTTCAATAACACCCGATACTCCCGAACTGATAAGTCCTGCACCGTTTTCAACAGTAAGATTGTAAATTGTCTTGTTATTGCCGTCAAGATACACTTCATATGTCGCATAACCGGATGAATACTTAGCACACCAGAGTCTGCCCGCCAGATCAATATCATTTACAAGCCTAAAATGACATTCTTTATATTTTGACAAATTCAGCACAAAGCCCGCAAGCTGTTCCGCCGTAGCTATAAGATAAGGAGACTCAACCGTGCCTTCACCCTGAAAATCCGTTTTTGCAACATCCTTCCATGATTCAGACGGCAATTCAGTTTCCGTATATTCCGTTTCTCTTAAAACAGGAACGAAAACAGTTCTGTCATTTTCCTCATCGAATGTAACATCTGTTTCCAGCCACAAGTTTTCAAAATCAAAGCCGCTAAAATCCTCTTTTTTAATATCAGAAGTTTTATCAATAACTTTTTTGTCATTGTCTGTAAAAATTTGACACTTCCCGTCAGAACTGTAGATTACAGAATTCATAACTTTACCATACTTCTCTAAAGAAGATGATACAAACTTATCACCAATGGAAAAATTATTGCGTAAAATGCCGTAATTGTTGATTGCAAGCCTCACTTTACTATCAGAAACCGTACAATTTTCAATTATACCGTAGCTTGTTCCGACAACAACTTTCACAGAAGAATCCGGCAAAATACCGCAGGAAATAACCTTACTGCCCGAATTTAGAAAACCCGTAATACCACCACGTTCTTCCCTTGAAGATGATATTGTTCCGGATACATAGCAGCAGACTATATCACAATAATAATTACTCACTCCGCAAACTATGCCTACATATCTGTTTCCGCTGACCTTTGCATTTTCAAATACAAGATTTTTTATAACATTTATTTCAGATTTGGACATAAAACCGATATAATCACCCGTTGAATTTATTGTCATATTTGTGATTTTATGACCGTCACCGTCAATATTTCCGTAAAAATATTTTTTTCCTGCGTCGATTTTTGAATCCTCGCCAAGAGAATTTATATCATATCCGCCACCAATCGGAAACCAATCGTGACCCGAAAGGTCGATATCTGAAATCAATCTGAAATAAACATCCTCACCGCCGCCGTAACGGAACATCTTTGATATTCTTGCAAGCTGCTGAGAATTTTCAATAAGGTACGGTGATTGTTTTGTACCGTTTCCTCCTGCATAAGAAGCCGCAGCATAATCCAACCATGTTCCTGTTTTCTCTACTGCAGATTCATCAGGCACCATATTTTTAAGATAAGGATATCCGTTATTAATATCAGGATCAATCTCCCATACATTTTCAAAATCCCACAAGTAGTTTTTGTCCCACTTATCCGCATCAAGATAGTTTTCCTTATTCTTAAAGAACTCGTCATCTGCTGCAATAAACTCAGAATGCTCGTCAAATTCGCTTTCCATCACAGCGACTTTTGAATTCTCGTTGTAATAACATTTTGAAAAAACAGAATCCGTTTGCTCATATGCAAAACCGATACCGTTTGCTGTAACACCGGATACAAAGCAATTTATCAGCTTTGTATTTCTGTATCCCAACTGACTTTCAACTATGCATGCAAAACCGCCGTCATCAGCTGCAGCTTCGCTCGAAACAATATCTCCGCAAACAAAGCAGTTGGAAAAAACTGTCCCGCCGTAATTCTGAGATGAATGAATTCGTTTTGCAAAGCCCGATTTGAGAGTAGTCGCCGAACTATAACAATTTTTAATTTTAACACCATAGTTAAGCACTTGGACAAAGAAGGCGTTACCTGCACTGAAGCCTGAAACATAGCAATTTTCAACAATAGTTTTTTCATAAACAACCCTGGAAACAATTGCTCCCGTGCTATTGTTACAGGTTGCATTCTCAAAGCCGATGTTTTTGATTGTCGCTCCCCTCAGGGAATCAAAAAATGCGTAATTGGAATACCATTCAGAATTTATGATGCCGTCACTGGTCGCATAAGCTGGATTAAGATCAACATCGAAAATTTTCAAGTTAAGAATTTTATGGTTATCACCATCAAGAGTACCACAAAAAAGCGGTAAGCTGTTCCAATATTTTCCGGCAAGATCAATATCATTAGTGAGCTTCAGATACTTATCTTTAAAATCATTGCCTTCATATGTCTCAATAAGCAGCTTTGCAAGTTCATTTGCATTGCTGATAAGATAAGGATTTTCACTTGAGCCGTCACCACCGGCAAATTCTTCAGCTGCATAGTCAACCCAACAATCCACTTTAGTTACCGTAACACTACAAGTTGCACTTTTTGAACCTCTCTTAAAAGTAAGAGTGGCTGTTCCTGCACCAACCGGAATTATGTATTTACCATCAAAATAAGCAACCCTTGAATTTGTTGTAGTTACAGTAAAACTACGATCAGTCGGTTTTTTATTGGTTGTGGTATTTGTAACCTTAATCCTCAACGGATGTAACGCAGCTTTAGAAAAAGCTTGCACAGAACGACTTGAAGAGCTTGAAGAAATAAAGTTAGCCGAAACACTGTCATTGAAAAACAATCCGAAGTCAAGCACACCTGCACCGGAATATTTATCCCAACCTTTAATCAATAAATCAGCCGAATATTTTTTTAAAGTCTGCTCAACTTCAGAGAAGGTTAACTCTTTATTGTCAGTAAGAAGCAATGCGGCTGACGCAGCAACAAAAGGTGCCGCCATTGAAGTGCCGCTTTTCGCTACATATCCTCCACCGGGTTTGCAACTTAAAACATTTTCACCGGGAGCAGTCAAATCAACCGATGAACCATAGTTTGAAAAGCTTGTGCTGCATAAACCATCTTCACTGCTTGAAGCTACAGTTATACATTCTTTAATCTTTGCAGGACAATACTTCCCGCAATCAGCCCTATCATTACCTGCTGCCACAACAACCGTAACATTGTTGCTAACTGCAAACTTTACAGCGACTTCAACGGAACACTCTCCGGATTCACATTTTCCGGAAAGACTCATGTTTATTACATCTGCACCCAAAGCGACAGCCTTTTCGATACCCAATTTTACTGCAAGACCTGAACCATACCCGTTATCCTGCAAGACCTTAATCGGCAATATCTTGACATTATCGTTAGTATTATCAACAATTATACCGGCAACATGAGTTCCATGCCCGTTCTTATCAACCACCGCTGTACTGTCTTCATAAACATCATAACCTACCAGCATACGGTCACTCAAAAAACGGTGTTTAGTATCAACACCCGTATCAAGAACTGCTACAACAATCTCTTCATTTTTTCCGTTTGCTTTAAGATACTCTCTGTATCTGTCACTCTGAATAGTTTCAGCAGCTGTTCTGTTCGTTATCTCATCAGCAGAAACAACAACATCGCACTCAACAGAATCGACATTTCGATCAGAAGTTAAAATCTGATAGGCATTTTTTGTCTGCACTTCACTTTCATATTGAAGAACATAATATCCGTTGCTGTCAGTTACTGATTCTATAGCCCCAAAAGAATTTTTAAGTTCTTTTCCGGACTTCATTTCAACAATCAGTCTCTTGGTTTGAAATGGCGATGTTACTACAATTACACCATCTTTATATTCACAATTAAGGGCAAAATTTTCTTCGCCTTGTTCTGCATTAAAATATCCAACGTTCCTTATTTCTGTTTCATCATCAGTTGCGTTTATTTCAACGCCGCCCAAAACATCAGAAGAAATTATCTCATCTTCCGCAAACTTAGATTCGTCAGCAAATTCATAAACCTGTTCACCTGTTTCACTGTTAACTGTAACAGTGCCGTTTTTCTCATCAAAATCGGCATCAATACCACTCAATTCTAACACAGGCACTGCAGCAACGACTATTTTTTCACTTTCAACCATACTGTAATCGATACCATATTCTTCAAGGCGAACAGGTTCCTGTGAATCTTTTTTTATCGTATTTTCTGCAACATCGATGACAATTTCAGAAAAATATTCACCGTCATACTTATTGACAAGTTCCGTTAATCTGCTGTTAAATTCAGTTTCATCCTCAGTCTTCTCGATATTTAACGCACCATTGTTTGTTTGCGATAATGCTGTTAAAAAATAATTTTCAGGCACAGCAGCCAGAACTTCAATCTGACAAACAGAAAAAATCAGAGCACCCATCAACAACGCTACAATTCTCTTCATTGTTTACACCTCTCCTATTTTAAGAATTAACAGATACCACTTGTCTTCTTCACAGCATTTACGATAATTTCTATAATACATTTGAAAGTACATTTTATGCTTTTAACATTTAGAGATAACTTATTAAACTGTCTCATTTTAATTATACCAACCATATTGAACCTTTGCAATACCTCATCAACAAAATTAAACCTGTATTAACTAAAAAACGAATCATATGACTAACAAATTTCACAGGTATAATTCCAGAGCCTGTCGATGTATGAATCAAAAAAACAAAAGAATCCTCCATTCTGATAACAAAACTAAGGATTCTTTTATTTTAGCAAACCTATTGGATAACAACTGTACGAGGGCATCTGCACTACCTACGAATATTGTTACCTTAACCGATAGTTGGTAATTTACAGTAATATATAGTGTTTCACGGCACTTTTTGCCTTGAGAAAGGTCATATTGTATCTACGTGTATTTTTGTGCCCCGAAAGTTTTGTAAAGGTTTGTATAGGTTTCGGTGTGGTGATGAGAAGTAAAGCTTTGGTTCATTAATACTCGTCTGACAACAGAAAATCAGCAACATGCATTGTCTTTATTCCCTGATAATTTCCGCCTGCAAATTCATCGGTGCGAAGTAAATATTTAGGATAATTATCTTTGATTTCGAGAAGTCTGTCATATTCTCTCTTTTCAGTTTTTTCAGACCTGATTTCTCTTGTTATCTGAATATAAAGCTTATCATTCTGCCTTGTTGCAATAAAATCGATTTCTCCGTTATGAGTCTTACCTATGCAAACATCATAGCCCCTGCGAAGAAGTTCAAGATAGACTACATTCTCCAGCATAGCTGCAACAGATTCGTCATTATAACCTAAAACACTGTATTTAAAAGAACTATCTGCAAGATAGAACTTTTCCTGTGTTTTTAATAATTCCTTACCCTGCATATCAAATCTTGAACAACGATGAAGAATATAAGCACTTTCAAGCTTTTCAAGATAGCTGTACACGGTTTCGTTGTCTATAGAACGACGCTCTGACTTAAGATAATCTGAAATTGACTTAGCAGAAAATGTTTTACCCACATTATCAAAAACAAATTTTACCACACGTTCTAACTGATCAACCTTACGGACCTGGTTGCGTTTGACTATATCTGAAAATATCGTTGAATTGTAAATATCACGCACAATCGTATAAGCACTGTCAATAGGATATTCCTGTAAATGTATTGCAGGGAATCCTCCGTATCTGATGTAATTTACAAGCTCCTTATGAACGTCCTCTAAATCACTATACTGCTTTTTAAAGTTAAGATACTCAGCAAAGGAAAGTGTAAATATGCGAAAAGACACATATCGACCTGTAAGATACGTCGAAATCTCTGAAGACATCATACGGGAGTTAGAGCCTGTTACATAAATATCGACATCATAATCTGTGTTTATTGAATTGATAGTCTTTTCCCATGAATTTATTTCCTGGATTTCATCAAGAAACAGATAAGTCTTTTCATCATCCGCAAGCTTTGTTTTCAGCATTTCGTAAAGCTCTTTAGCCGTCATTCCCTCATATTCCATAGAATCGAAACGAAGGCTGATTATACGCTCTTCTGCTATTCCTTTTTTGAGAAGTTCATCCATTATCATCTGCATAATCGTTGATTTACCGCAACGACGTACACCGGTAAGTATTTTAACAAAGGGTGTATCTGTAAAAGCCATTATTTTATTTACATAATTTTCTCTGAATATCATATATAAACACCTCCGTTTACTGTTAGTATAACACTAAATATATTA
>JAZUOX010000027.1:0-6034 GCA_045604905.1 Clostridia bacterium | reverse complement strand
AAGCGGAATATAAAAAAGAAGTGTAACGCAGTTACACTTCTCAGACTGTCGAAAAAGTCGGTCAACCACAAGCAGAGAATGAAAGTAAAGGCTTCCCATTGAGGGGAAGCTGTCACCGTCAGGTAGCAAATGAGGTGCTATCAAGCAATTAGTGTTTAATAAAATGGCTACAAACTGTAGTTTGTAGCCATTTCTGCTTGTTTTTACCGAACACGCCCTCTACCGTATCCACATACGCCGACGAGTTCGTGTTCGATGAATTTACCTTCCTTTTTCGATATCTGCCTTTTGTGTCGATAGGTTTATCGACACGCTGAAAAAAAGAAGTGTAACGCAGTTACACTTCTTTTTTGCTGTATAGGAATTTGCGTAAATTAATATGCGTGAAACTATGTTTGCACTTTGTATGTGCGCAACATGGGTGAAGCGGCACGCTTTTTTTTGTGTTCTGATATTTTAAAAATTTCTTAGATTTCAGGGATTTCAAGGGGCATACTACCCTGTGCTGCTGATTCGTGAGCAATTATTCCTGGAAGAGTAATGTCAATAGCATAATCAATACCAAGCGGAGGCTCTGTGTCGTTAATAATACAGTTGATGAAATCCATTACCATCTTTCTGTCTGCGCCTGCGTGAAGACCGCCGTCGCCAAAAGAACTTGCAGTAACGGGAATGTCAATCTTATCCTCCATGCTTCCGGGAATGTCTGAAAAGCTTGCATAGCTGTGAGCATTTTCATAACGCTCATAATTATCTGTTTCGATAGAACCTCTTGTACCGATGATTCGGAAATTATGGTCGTGCTTTACAAATCCTGCACAACATACCATAATTTTGATTATTGCACCCTTTTCTGTCTTAAAAAGTGCAATACCTGGATCCCTGCGGTTAACATAAGGATTGTAATTTGATGAATCGGCATCCATACAGGTAACGCTTACGCAACGGTCATTCATAATATGAAGAAGCGGTCCCAGGTTATGCGTAAGGTACTTGATAGAGGGATGTGTTGTTCTCCAGTGATCCTTGGGATATCTGCTTGCTGTGAGTTCACGCCAGTCGGAGCTGTGAATGTATTCCGATTCGGCATAAATTGCATCTCCGAACTTGCCATCCTCATACATTTTCTTCCAAGCTGTGATGAAGCCCCAGTAACAACAGTTTTCAGCAATCATATACTTAAGCTCAGGATGAGCTTTAACAGCTGCCTTAAGTTCTCTCACTTCTTCAACCGTGTCGGCACAGGGGATTTCACTGAGAACGTGCTTGCCTGCATCAAGTGCTTTTTTAACAAGCGGAACGTGCTCAGTGGCATAGTTTGCAATAAATACTGCATCAATGTCAGATTTGAGCATTTCGTCAAAGTCTGTGTATGCTGTGTAACCTGTGTAATTCATTTTATCAAGTTCGCCTGAAACATATGTAACTCTTTCTTCTTCGTGGTCGCAGATTGCGGTAAGATGTACAGTTTTTTCCTTAAGGATTTCGTAAACAACGCCCCAACCTCTGCGAAGACCTACAACGCCAAGTTTTACTTTTTCCATAAATAATACCTCCATTCAGTGTTCGTATCTTAAGTATAACATCAAATTACAAAAAGGAAATGGAAAAATTCGTGTTTTTTTATGTAAAAAATCCCTAACCACTTGATTTTTGAAAAAATATGCGTCATAATAGGCGCAAAGGGGTGGTGCGATGAACAGTAGTATTTGTAAATTTATGCCCGACAAAGAATACAGCGGAAATATTAAAACAGTAAACTTTGTTTATGAAGCAGATTTTAAAAATCTTGAACAACCGTTTTTTCGCCCTGTTCATCTTGTGCATCTTATTACAAAAGGAAGCGGATTGCTTAAAACAGACACAGGAAATTTTGAGCTCTTTACAGGCAGCATATTTTTTGCTTTTCCGGGATATTTTTATGAAATTGATGCAGATGATGAATTTGAGTATATGTATATAAGCTTTACCGGAGATTGTGTCGGGGCAATTTTTGAAAGACTGGGAATAAATCATAAAACTCCGGTATTTTATGATTTTGACAATGTGACTGCGTTCTGGCTTGAATCAATACGCAGAATCAATCCTACTAATGCAAATATACTTCCGGAAAGTGTACTTTTATATACTCTGTCCTTTATAAGCGGCGGAGAGAACAAAACTCTTTCTTCCAATAATACAGAGAGTTTTACAAATGCAATCGTTGAATATGTAAACTTGCATTACACCGATGTTGATATTTCTTTAAAACAGATTGCGGGAATTTTCTCATATTCTCAAAAATATGTGTCATTTCTCTTTAAAAAGATAACTAATGTAGGGTTTAATGATTATATAAACCATTTGAGAATTCAGCACGCTCTGTCACTGATTGATGACAATAGGACATCAATTACACAGCTTTCAGAATTGTGCGGTTACAGCGACCCGCTTTATTTCTCAAAAGTATTCAAGAAAAAAATTGGTATGTCTCCAACTGAGTATATGCAGCAAAAGAATAATGAAAAAAGGAGTTAAAAAATTATGGAAAGAAAAGCATATTTTTATATTGACGATGTTATCTGGGTTTTCCGCGATCTTACCCGTGAAAGACCTGCGTCAATGTTTGATAACCACTTTATGAAAGTTCTCAAGGAAGCACATGATCAGTACGGTCTCAAAGTAATGCTCAACGTGTTTTACAGAACAGACTATTTTTATGGCAATGATGAGTTTACCCTTGCCGAAATGACTGACGCTTATAAGGCGGAGTGGGAAGCGGCTTCCGACTGGATTAAAATTGCATTTCATGCAAAGCAGGAATTCCCCGACTATCCCCACATTAATATGGACTACGAGGATATGAAAGAACTTTATGCAGATTTTAAGAACGCAGTATTGAGATTTGCAGGGGAGAAGACACTTTCCAAGACTTTCAATCCTCACTGGACATCTATCAGCAAGGACGGATGCCGTGCACTGTGCGACCTGGGAGTAAGAATGTGTAACGCCAGCTATGGCGACAGAAAAGAATATAACGGTGATCCCGCAAGTCTTCCATACGGACACGCTGCAAGACTTCTCAATAACCGTAAGCCCGAAACCATGCTTTTCTCAAGAGGTACAGCGGATAAAGCAATTGACAGCTCTCTTTGCGGTTACAATCACCTTCCGAAGGAAATTGAGGAAAAGACAAAGTTCAATCTTGAAATTGTAAAGGATGAAGAGTTTGATCTTTACTATAAACGTTATTTCAACGGTCTTTGCCTTAATCTTTGTTCTTCCGAAGATCTTGACAGCGAAATGGCAAAGTATATAGGTAAGGAATATATAGGTGCCGCAACACATGAGCAGTATTCATATCCCGATTACTATAACTACCATCCCGACCAGCCTGAAAAAATTATGAGGATGTGTAAAACTCTTACAGAAAACGGTTATACATTCTTTTTCGTAGAGGAGCTTTTGCCGGAAAAATAATAACTTAGCAAAATATTCCGAAAAGAAAAAGTAGAAAAGCCAAGGGGGTGTAAAGAAATTCAATTTCTTTACACCCCTCAGACTGTCGAAAAAGTCGGTCAACCACAAGCAGGGAATGAAAGTAAAGGCTTCCCCTTGAGGGGAACCTGTCACCGTCAGGTGGCTAATGAGGTGTTATCAAGCAATTAGTGTTTAATAAAATGGCTACAAACTGTAGTTTGTAGCGATTTCTGCTTGTTTTCACCGAACACGCCCTCTACCGTATCCACATACGCCGACGAGTTCGTGTTCGATGAATTTACCTTCCTTTTTCGATGTCTGCCTTTTGTGTCGATAGGTTTATCGACACAAAAGAAGCAGGACAACAGTCCTGCTTCTTTTATCTTCTTTTAAGTAGTTCTTCAAAGAATGTTATCGCTGTGTTCTGGTCAATGTCGTTCTTAACGTGGTCAAGTATTGTTGCCGCGTGCAGACGCCTTTCGTCACGGGGATTTTCTTTGATTTCTTTATACATATACTCTGCATAATCATAAAGCTTTCCCATATCAACCTTTGAAGTTTTCTTCGGTAGAAGCTCGATATAATTATTATAACAGATATCCTCTATCGCCCTGTCGCTGAGACCAAGACCGTGAATTTCCATATTTCCGTAACAAGGCGCAGTAAACACCTTATCTTCCTTAAGAGTCCAATATACATAATCGTGTATTTCCTTATTAAAATCTTTGTAGGTGTTTGTATCTGTACCGAAAAGGATACGGTTACTGTATTTTTCAAAGAAATCATGATATGCGTCAGACTGCCTTGAAAAATGCACATAGGAATCGGTGCCCGGCGTAAGGTCAAAGCTTACATTCGGATACGTTTCCATAATTCTTCCCGCCTCTTCAATATCTCTTGAAAGGAAAAAGAAATGTGCAAACACAACCTTTAACTTCGGATGTTTATCAAGCATACGAAGACATGTATTGTAAATCTCTTCAAAAGAAAGAATAGGCTTTCCGTACAATTCACCCCGATATAGAGAAAGGTGGTCTACTTTTGTCCTAACTTCATAAGGCAAATCGCTTGGAATTGGTTTATCCCAACATTCCTGGGGATTACCTGCGTGGATAAGAACAGGAGCATTTCTTTCTTCCAACAAGGAGAACATTCTGTCGAAATCCTCATGGTCAATACACTTTCCGTTAACTCTTATTACATCCGCATCCATATCAATAAGCTTGATACCGTCACATCCAAGGTCAAGAAGCTTTTCTGCCTGCTTTTCGTAAGGTACAAAGGCATAGCGCTCTGTAGAATGAATTCCGCCGAATGCAGACACTTTCATTTTTTTATAATTCTCCTTAAAATAAAGTGCAGAGAAATTTTCCGAAGCACCTCTGTATGGAAGCGCCAGAAGTCCCGCATCTGTAACACCTTTACTTGCTACATCGTCAAGCATTTTTTCAATAACGGCAAACTTTCCGCCACGGATATGTATATGGCAATCTGCAAAACCTTTCATACTAACAACTCCTTTCCTTTATAGTAATTCTTTTCTTTGCTTAAATCAATAAATAATATTAGCTTTTTTTGCTGTATTATTATATTATATTGACTTTTTACAGTCTCATCCATCTTAATTTTATACAAGCTTTTATAAAACAAAAAGCAGTGATTTCCACTGCTTTTTTGTCAATTATTTTCTAACACAATCTGCTATAATCTTTTTCATCTCATCAAAACAGTTTTCCATTTCGTGAGCAAGTTTAAACTGCGTACGACATCTGTCAAGATTATGCTCCGGATACTTTGTTGAAAAGTATGTATCACCATCAATAAAGTCAGATAAAAAGCGCATTCCGCACTCCATAGTCATAAGATATGCACTATAAGGAAGAAGCTCCGCTTCTCTCTGTGTGATAGCGTCCTTAAGAGCGCCACAGAATCCCTCTGCATATGCACGGAACATATTGATATCAAAATGCACCTTGCTGAGGTCTTTCTCATCCTCTGCTGCAGTAGATGCACCAAAACGGATAGCATCACCAAAGTCATAGAGCATAGAACCTGGCATAACCGTATCCAAGTCAATTACAGCTCTTGCCTTCTTTGTTTTTGCATCCATAAGTATATTATTAAGCTTTGTATCATTATGTGTAACTCTTAAAGGAATTTTTCCCTCTTCTATACCGTTTACTATATCAGCATAAGTATCTTTGCGGTCTCTTACAAACTTAACTTCATCCTGGCATTCACCAAGTCTTCCTGAAAGATTCTTTTCAACTGCATTGCAGAAATTCTTAAATCTTATAGGAGTATTATGGAAGTTAGCTATAATATCGTGAAGACCTGACGCATCAAAATCGGAAAGTGTCTTCTGAAATTCACCAAATGCTGCACCGGCATTTCTGAATATCTCCTCATCTGCGAGCTGATATGTAACAGTATCATCTATAAAATCATAAACTCTGTAACATTCACCATCGTTCCATATAACCAGTTCACCATCACGAGTTTTTATAACATTGAGTGTTTCCTGCCCTCTCTCTTTAAGGAATTCTGTCACATTTACAATGTTATCCATTACTTC
>JAZUOX010000026.1:0-1758 GCA_045604905.1 Clostridia bacterium | reverse complement strand
CTTTGATTATTGACGCCATCAATCTCGAACTGATTTACAACCTTGAAGATGTTGTTATTCACATTCTCAAAGTCAATCAGTTCGATGAAGATATCCTTCTGGCTCCGGTCTTCACGGTTGAGGATGAAGCCGTCAGAAATCAGCTTGTACACCGCCTTGTTGGCCTCATAAATCGTACCGGAGATATTGCGCAGGGACAGCATAATGCTATCAATCTCGCCCGGCGTAATGCCGTCCTTGGCATAGCGGTTGTAAAGATACTGCTTCAAATCATCGACAAGCAGAACTTCGGTTCTCTCCCGGTGAATTTGGTCGCCGCTGACATAGGGGTAACCCTCATCTTTGAATAGCTGCATTATGGACATTTCCAATGCATGTTCATTAAAGTTAGCCATTGTAGTCACACAGCTCCTTTCAACGTCTTTTGGAATTCGCCTAACATATATGATTCATCTGAATAGCAAAAGGCGATAAACCGTTCTGCTTTTTCCATCATTTTTTGATTTATGAAAGAAACGGTATCCGCTTTTATGTATCGAATTGTATCATATTCTTCCATATCATCCGGTTCAGTCAATGCGCATACAATTGCGAATCGCGGTGACACCGGAAACAAATACTTTACGTTTGTAAATGCATCAATAAGTACTGGAAAATCCCCAATGCAAAACGCATCCGTTTCCGTTTTTATGAGATAAACATTGCATTCATTGTTTATGAAATCATATATGGTGGTATTGGCTTTGGTTCCACGAATGTCCTTTTTTGCATCCTCTGAAAGCGGAAACTCGTTATTCTCCAAATAGCTAAAGGCGCTTTCCGGCGAATCAATCACTATTCGGTACATCGCATTGGTTTGTAATGCTCTCTCGGTTTGGTCTGCAATATTGTCATTGGCCTCAAAAAAGAGCTTTCTGATAAAAGGCAGACGAACCAGCTGAAAAGCTACCAGTTCCGCTAAACATTTAATCTGATAGCGGTTTAACTTCTTATTCTCGTCGGCTCGTTTGATGATTTTGGGTAACTCAGCAGATAGTCTTCCCTCAAAATTAGCAAAGCTTTTCTCAATCGCATTCCTATCAAAAAACGTACCATCACTGTTTCTCGTTTCATACAAATTGTAGGAGAAAAACAATTTTTTAGGCAAAGAGCTGTATGGCTTTATTGGCTGCTTGCTCTTATTGATAACCCTTACTTTGCCGTGTTCATCTGCAAAGTTTTTAATGATGAATCGAGATATGTAATGTTCATCAACAGTATAACTGCCCATTGTTTCCTCCTTCCTGTTTCTTTAACGAATCGATAACTTTTTCATGCACGCTTCCATGGAATCGACTTTATAAAGTTCTTCTGTCTTCTCGTGTAATGACTGGTTACATATTCATAGTTATAACCTGCATTATCAAACAAATCTCCGATATTTTCAACCTTATCTACTACAAGACAAAAATAGTCGACAGCATACTCGTCAAACGATATGTCCGTGTTAATTCTGCAGGCCTTAAACTCTAACAAACTACAACTCAAATCGCTATCATACCGTTCTCTATCTGTCCCCGTCGGGTCTTGATGCCTCATCTCGTCATAATCAGGCAGTACTATTTCATCAGGAATTTCTATTTTGAAAACAACCAAGGAAGCGGACTTGTCAACTCGGTGATGGCAGTATGCAAAGTGTAGCGCATATGTTACCTCATTCGAAAGATAAACATATCCATCAGTCGAATAGCCGTCTCCGTTTTCTTCTTCCGTAAAGAA
>JAZUOX010000025.1:0-2419 GCA_045604905.1 Clostridia bacterium | reverse complement strand
ACAACACTTTCTATCGCAAACTTTGTGGGTTCTACACCGAAAATCGGTTCAATGGGCAGACCAAGCCCTCTTTACGATGTTGTTGTTCTTGATCCTGACGGAAATGAATGTAAAACAGGTGATACTGGCGAAATCTGCATCCGTGTCAAGGATGATATCCCTTGCGGTCTCTTTATCGGTTACTACCTTGATGAAGAAAAAACAAACGAAGTATGGCATGACGGATATTATCATACGGGGGATCAGGCAACAATGGACGAAGACGGATATCTCTGGTATGTGGGTAGAATCGACGATGTTATCAAATCATCCGGTTATCGTATCGGACCCTTCGAAATCGAGAGTGTTATCATGGAGCTGCCTTATGTTCTTGAATGTGCAATCACACCTGTTCCGGACGAAGTGCGCGGACAGATTGTAAAGGCAACCATTGTTCTTGTGAAAGGCAACGAAGGTACAGACGAACTTAAAAAAGAAATTCAGGAATATGTCAAGACACACACTGCTCCTTATAAGTACCCGAGAATCGTTGAATTTGTGGATGAACTTCCAAAAACAATAAGCGGTAAAGTGAGACGAGTTGAAATCCGTAAGAATGATATGGAGAAACTCGGCAAGTAATTCTATACAAAGAATATAAATGAGGTGATTTATGTGAAAAAGACCTATGTAACGTCTATGCCTAATCATATCGGAGCGTTTCTGAAAGCAAGTAAATGCTTTTCGCAGCTTGGAATAAATATTACCCGTGTAAGCTACAATAAAGCGGTTGATTCACATACCTTGTTTATAGATAGCGAAGGTACAGAGGAACAGTTGAAAAAAGCAGATATCGAGCTTGAAAAAATCGGTTACCTGCAAACGAGTGCAAATAAGACAAGTGTTGTTTTGATAGAATTCTGTCTTCGTGACATTCCGGGAAGTGTAACAAATGTACTTGAACTTATCAGCGAATTCAACTTCAACATTTCATACATCAGTTCGCAGGAAAACGGAACAGATTACCAGTATTTTAAAATGGGCTTGTATGTTGATGATTATAATAAGATTTCAGAATTTCTGAAAGAAGCCGAGAAGCTTTGTAAAGTTCGTGTGATAGATTATAACAGCTCTGAAAAGGTTTATGATAACAGTATCTTCTATAATACCTACGTTTTAGGCCTGTCTCAGACAATGGGACTTTCAGAACAAGTGAGCCAAGAGCTTTTAACATCTGTTAACCTTGCAATGCAAACCTTGGATGAACAAGGGTTATCACCGTATCGTACATTTGACAGCATCAGCAAGTTTGCAGAACTTTTAGGCTGCTCAAAAGGAAAGAATTTCAATCCTCGCATAAGCACTCATAAGGTAACCGATAATACGGAAATAACTCTTATTGAGCCTCCTTGCGGAAGTAATACCATTATTATAAAAAGCAATAATAAGGTTTTATTTGTTGATAGCGGATACGCTTGCTATACCGATGAAATGCTGGAAGTGTTCAAAAAAATCATTCCTGATTTTAACACTATGGAAAAGACAATACTTGTAACTCATGCAGATGTTGACCACTGTGGGCTTTTGCCAATGTTTGATAGGATAATTACAAGCTCAAAGACTGCAAAATGCCTTTCCAATGAATACGAAGGAAAGAATGGTTACAGAGAATCAAATCCTCTCCACAAGCCGTATATAAACATATGTAAAATTCTCACATCATACAAAGCGGTGAATCCCGACAAAATAACAGCTATGTGGAATGATGAGGAAAATCTTACAGAACCGCTTACACAGATTGGTTTCTTTAACTTTGAAGAATTGCATTTTGAGGTGTACGAAGGCAAAGGCGGTCATCTCCCTGGAGAGATTGTGCTGATAGATTATTCAAAGCATATTGCAATCACAGGTGACATTTATATCAACACACACGGTCTTACCGCAGAACAGGCAAAATACAATCAATATGCACCGATTCTTATGACATCTGTTGATAGTGATTTCGAATTGTGTCTGGAAGAGAGAAATGCAATCATAAAAAGGCTTGGTGTCGGCAAATGGCAAATCTTTGGTGCTCACGGATTTAAGAAAGATTATTCTGTTAATTCATAAGTAATACCTTTATCTATGAAAAAACAGGGTTCAAGTCCCGCCAAATAGAAAAAACACATCAGATGCCAAGCACCTAATGTGTTTTTTTGGTCGGAGTGGCGGGACTTTAACCCCCGGCCTCTTCGTCCCGAACGAAGCACGCTACCAAACTGCGCTACACCCCGTCGTCAGAATGCATTATGTCTCATGCGGTTATGCTGACGCAGAACCTTACTCGCTGAAAGCATTCTTCCTCTCCGCATCGAGTCACGCTCGGATTGGCTAAACCTTTGTAAACGCAGGTTTATAACGCCAATCATTTCGCTACCAACTCTCGCGGTGGTAAAAT
>JAZUOX010000024.1:0-2239 GCA_045604905.1 Clostridia bacterium | reverse complement strand
GCTTTGCCAACCTCAGGACGATTGTCCACAACAAGTTTGCACTCAATGCGAAGTGTCTGACCTTTAAAAGCACAGATTTCTGCTTTGCAATTGGCTGCAATCTGACGTGTGGCATTAGTCTTGCCAAATGCCATGATGTAGATTTTATCTTCAAAATAGAGCATTGCACCATAAGGACGAACGCGTGGCTGGTCGCCTTCAACAGTAGCAAGATAGAATGTACCTGCTTTCTCTAAGAAGTCATATATTTTTTTAACGTCTGCCATAGTCTTATAATTAATTGTTAGACAATTACATCATTGCAGCAAGGAAGTTCTCGTAACCAAGCTTGTCAATATAGTTGAGATACTGTGCTTCCCAAGCCATGTGGTCTTTCTCTCCGTCAATCCATTTCTCGATTAACTTCTTAGTTGGATAATCGTCGTTGAAAGCCTCTGCCAGCTTACTCAATTGTTTAACTGCATCTGGCTGAAAGTCAGATTCAATCTGCTGTTTCGGATCATCGTAGAACGGAAATTCCTGAGTCTTCATTGCCTCTTGCAGGTCAGCAGGCTTGCAGCCCAACTCCACTAAGCGCTGGAGCACTTCCTCAGCCTCTTCCCACTCTTCCTCAGCCTCTTCCTTCCACTTGTCAGCCAACTTGTTCCAGCCCTGCAGACGGCAGTATGCTGAGAATGCGAAATGCTGTTTACTGTTACCAAACCATACAGCACCAAGTTCGGCAAACTGCTTCAATGCTTCTTCTTTTGTCATAATCATGAATAGTTTTATTAATGTGTGATAATCATTTGTTGTGGGCAAAGGTACACAACAAATATTTCTCGGCGATATGCTGTTGCAAACAATTTTGTGACCGAAACAAAACAAATTCCCAATTTTTTTTGTTATCTTTGACACTGAAAAAAACGCACCGATTATGAATCTTTTACCCACTTTTCTCAAAGAGTACTGGAACGTTGACAATGTTCCCGAAAGCGGAATCATCTATGCCGAAGTCAACCACGAACGAGCCATGAACACAAACCGCCTCAATGGCCATCTGCCGTTTTATGCTTTTACGGTAATCATTGAGGGTCAGGCTGTTATAAATTATAACGGTCAAAATATCACACTTCGTCCGGGCGACCTATACACATACACCCCGGGGTTTTCGTTAACGGTAGAGAGCACTACTCCAAACTATTTGGCTCATAGCCTTTTGGCAGAAGAAGATGTGGTTTTTGACTCGCCTGTTATCCGTAACGTAATCCGCGCGGCGTATTTCCCGATTGTGGAGTTGCATGTGCCGAAACTCTCTCTGTCAGAGGATAATGCGCGGAGATTGTGCCATCGAATGAGAGAATTTGCAGATTATCAGCACAGTAACCATATTTTCAAGACCGATATGTTACGGCTTTTGTATTCGGCGTTTTTGCTCGATTTACTTGATATTCAAGAATGTAGCATTAAACCTCACCGCATTTCGGAGCGTGCCGAGGAGTTGTTTTTGGAGTTCGTGCGCCTTCTGCCCGACAATTTTGTGGAACATCGCAACATTGGTTTTTATGCCGGAAAACTTTGTGTAACACCCATTTACCTTTCACGCATAGTCCGTCAGATAACGGGCAGAACGGTTTTGGATTATATCAACCAGCTGCTCCTGATGGAGGCGTTGTGGCAACTTCAACACACAACTAAAACTATTGTGCAAATAGCTGAGGCACTGCACTTTGCCGACCACGCAAGTTTCTGCCGCTTTTTCAAACGGTTGAAGGGAATAAGCCCGAAGGAGTATCGGAGGGGGTAGAAACGGTTTTAAACCTCCTCACACAAAAAGGTTAATCAATTCGGTTTCTGCGCCCGCCTCAGCCGCGCCTTCCATAGCCCGTTTCAAAAGTTTTGCAGTGTTGCCATTCTTTCGCGGACTGCCGTTGATGAATAATGCTTTCATAATTTTTTGCGATTTTTGGGTTGGTTTGTGAGGGCGAAGATAAGGAAAAAAGCGGATAAAAGAAAATATTCTCCGAACAATAAATCAAAAGTTTTTGTAAACGTCGAAGCATTGTGTTTGCAAAATTGTCGTACTCATCAATGATGGCGTAGATTTGCAATCCTGCAAGTTGAATGATGTTTGTGAGTTTGGTAAATGCATCATTGGATTTTTTATCATCGCCTAACCACGGCACTTTCATTTAACACCGAATTTAACAAATGAAACAAATATTCAATCACTACTAATAAATTAAAATTCAACAACTTG
>JAZUOX010000023.1:0-5432 GCA_045604905.1 Clostridia bacterium | reverse complement strand
TCCACTTTGGGGCCTGCCCCCAAAGTGGGAAATTTTTTAAAGTGATTTCACCAATTCTTCGACACATTCTTTAGCAATGCGGATTTCTTCGGGCGTAACTTCCTCGTCAAAATCGGAAAAGGTGTTAGGTGTAACATCGTTTCCCGAAAGAAGTCTGTACCACAAAAGCCCTGTGGCGTATCTTCCGAGACCGTATGACAGATGGAATCCGTCGCGGTGTATTTTAAGACCTTTTTCATACATCATTGAAATAAGCTTACCCGACGGGATTAAAAGGTCCGCCCCGGAATCACGAAAGGCATTGTTATAGCTTTCTTCAATTTTCGCAAACATTTCAGCATGAGTTGAAAATCCGACATTTTCTATCATAGCCGAGCCTTCCGCATAACCCCAGGTCTGATGAATAATAATCTTTGCAGACGGGCACATTTTTCTGAAATATGAAACAAGCTCGTTAAGGTACGGCTGATAAGTGTCATAAAACGCGCTTTTCATACTTGCCTGCTGAATTGAAATATAATCCCATGCCCTGTTTAAAAGAGCCTCTTTAAGAGTAACGAAAAAAGAAGAAAATTCGCCATTTGGTGTAAGAACATAATCCTTTTTGTCCCCCAGCATATTTCTGAAATGGCTGTCAAGAGGGCATCCGCCGATATAAAGATTTATTGTTTCAAGATTGAATTTGTCTGCCCTTGCAATCCGGTGAAGATACCTTCCCGAATCTTCGGAAAAACTGTTTCCTACAGTGAGTATGTTCATAAAAACATTCCTTTCAGCTTGAAATTAATAATTTTAATAGGTTTTTGTTTCAGCAAGGGTGGTCTGCGCTTTTTATCAAGCCCCGTTAAGGAGGCACAGAGAAAAAGATGCAGAATTGACAAACCGAACTGCAGGGAACCCGAAGGCTCGCCAAAACAAGGTTTGCAATTACGTTTTCCGAAGGAAAACTATGGTTGCAATCTTGTTTTGTCTCTTTCCCAAAAAGTCATTTGGACTTTTTGGGAGCCCTGCACAACGGGGCCCGTTCAGAGTGGTAGCGTAAGCGTGCTCTGAATGGGAGAGGAGCAACAAAGCGACAAAATAAAGGACGCCGCAATGTAAGTCGGCGTCCTACATTGAATTTTTAAAATGAAGATTCAGCATAAACTGAATTCTTATTCTTTTTTTGCTTTGCGCGGTCTGCGCTTTTTATCAAGCCGCTGACACCTATTAACAAACGGTGTTAATCACATACGCTGCCATAATCTTTGCATATTCAAGGATTCTTTCACAGGGCATATATTCATCCGGCTGATGACTTCCGCCATATTCGCGGAAGCTTCTGCCTATACCAAAGCCATAAGCTGAGGACGCACCGTGCTTCTGAATAACAGAAAGGTCGGAAAGGCATGATGCACAGGGGGTAAGCTGTCTTCCCGTTGCTTCAAGTGCGGCTTTCTGCATATCAACGATTGAGCTGTCGTCCGCCTCGATATGTGTATAGTGGAAAAATCTTGTTTCCGGCACAAATCCGTCACCGATAATTCCAAGAGGAAGAAGCTTTTCGGCAATTTCCTTTTCAAGAGCGTGGAATTCCTCCCATATTTCTTCCTTTGTTTTGTCTGTATAAAATACAAAGTACGCCTCACCTCTGCCGAGGTCTGCACCTGCATCCCCTGCTTTTATACCCATATAGCGGAATGATGTTTCGGGGATAATAGTTCCCTTGTAGAAACGGTTAGCGTCAAGTTCAGCCTTTCTGTTAGCGGCAAACTTTTCAAGGATATCCATAACAACAGCGATGCCTCTGCCGGCAAGATAAGCTGTATCAACAGGCTTTTCTGTGTGGAACTTGTACTTTGCCTCCATACCGCCTGATGCACACTGCCAGATTTCAAAATCCTTACAATCCATATTTACAACTCTCTGTGTGGGGTAGCGGAGTGCCGTTGCAAGTGCGCCGTGGCTTCCGCCGTATTCTTCGTCACAGTATGCCGACATAAGAATATTTTTTTGGGGCACAATACCGTTTTCCTTAAGGACTTTTATAACGAATAATGCCGTTGCAATGCCGTATTTGTCGTCTGTTGCACCTCTGCCCCAGATTTTGCCGTCCTTGATTTCACCGCCAAGTGGGTCAACACTCCAGTTGTTTGGGTCCCCGATTCTTACGGTGTCGGAGTGTGCCATAAGCATCAGATAATCCTCATCTGTCTCACCTTTCCAGCGAGCAGTCACGTTGGGGCGGTTTTCAAGATTTCTTCCGGGGAAGTAGTCGGGATGATTTTCAAAATTATCAATTACAAGCGGAGAATAAAGCTCTGTCTCAAGCCCCATATCCTCGCAAAGCTTTTTTATGTATTCCGCACATTTCTGCTCGTTTCCGTGTGAGCCGAAGTTTTCAGAATTTATTTTTATAAGATTACTTAATAACTCGTAAAGCTCCTGTTGTCTTTCGTCGATAATACCTGAGATTTCTTTGATTGTCATAAAAATCAGCTCCTTTCCTTAAAAGCTACCACAAATTACCGTGGATGTCAATAAAATACGACACAATTAATTGACAAACACTATATTAAAATGTTATACTTATATAAATATTTTTATAAAAAGAGGTAATGACGATGAAAGATTTAAAAATCGGTACAAGATGTCTGCACGCAGGCTATACTCCCGGAAACGGTGAGCCCCGTCAGATGCCAATATATCAGAGTACAACTTTTAAGTATGATACAAGCGAGGATATGGGTAAGCTTTTTGACCTTGAAGCGTCGGGATATTTCTATACTCGTCTTCAGAATCCGACAAATGACTACGTTGCTGCTCGCATAGCTGACCTTGAGGGCGGCACTGCGGCAATGCTTACATCAAGCGGCCAGGCAGCATCATTCTACAGCGTTTTCAACATCGCATCCTGCGGTGATCACGTTATTTCTTCCTCTGCAATTTACGGCGGAACATATAATCTTTTTGCCGTTACAATGAAAAGAATGGGTATTGAATTCACATTTGTAAAGCCCGACTGCACTGATGAAGAGCTTGAGGCGGCTTTCCGTCCCAACACAAAGGCAGTTTTCGGTGAAACTATTGCAAACCCTGCCCTTGACGTATTTGATATTGAAAGATTTGCAAATATGGCGCACAAGCACGGTGTTCCGCTGATTGTGGATAACACTTTTGCAACTCCCATAAAGTGCCGTCCCATAGAATGGGGAGCAGACAATGTAACTCACTCCACAACAAAGTATATGGACGGTCACGCAAGCAGCGTCGGTGGATGTATTGTTGATTCAGGTAAGTTTGACTGGACAAAATACCCCGACAAATTCCCCGGTCTCTGCACACCCGACGACAGCTACCACGGTGTTACATATACAGAAAGATTCGGCTTAGAAGGTGCATTTATCACAAAGGCGACAGCACAGCTTATGCGTGACTTCGGCTCAATTCAGGCACCTCAGCACGCATACTATGTAAACCTCGGACTTGAAAGTCTTGAGCTTCGTATGAACCGCCACTGCGAAAACGCACAGGCAGTTGCAGAATACGTTTCAAATCACGAGAAAATCGCGTGGGTTCGTTATTGCGGACTTCCCGGTGACAAATATTATGAGCTTGGAAAGAAATATCTTCCAAACGGCTCCTGCGGTGTCCTTTCTTTCGGTGTAAAGGGCGGAAGAGCCGCTGCTGAAAAGTTTATGAAAAATCTTAAACTTGCTTCTATTGAAACACATGTTGCAGATTCAAAGACCTGCTGCTTGCACCCTGCAAACGCAACTCACCGTCAGATGAATGATGAAGAGCTTATGGCTGCAGGTGTTGCACCTGACCTTATCCGCTTCTCCTGCGGTATTGAAGATAAAGAGGATATTATTGCGGATATTGCACAAGCTCTCGAAACAATATAAAGCGGGATGTTAAAAACTGCACATACCATATAGGATCAGATTTTTAATGCGAAGTTCGAAGTGCGAAATGCGAAGTTGAGGTGAATTTTTGCTGAAGCAAAAATCTTTGTTTTAATATAAAAGAAGCGTGCCGCTTCACCCACGTCGCGTCCAAACTTAACTTAAAACCCACAAATATTGCTCGCGATAAAAAACGCAATTTCCTATAAATTATAAAAAGGTTTTCTCCGCTGAGAAAACCTTCCATCATTTCGAATTTCGAATTTCACATTTCGAATTTTTCACATTCCAAACAGGTCTTATACGTATTAATTTACTTTATAATAAAAATGGCTACCACATTTTAAGGAGGCGATGTAAATGCCTATTAAAATTCCCGTAAAATTACCGGCTACTAAGATTCTTAAGGATGAAAATATTTTCGTAATGGACGAAAAGCGTGCTGCAAAGCAGGATATCCGTCCTCTCAGAATCGGCATCCTTAACCTTATGCCAACAAAAATAGAAACAGAAACACAGCTTGCCCGTCTTCTTGGTAATACCCCTCTTCAGGTAGAGGTGGAGCTTATTCAGGTAAGCAGTCACAAGTCAAAGAATGTATCTCAGGAGCATATGCTTTCTTTTTATAAGACCTTTGAAGAGATAAAGGACCAGAAATTTGACGGTTTTGTAATTACCGGTGCACCCGTTGAAAAAATGGAGTTTGAAGAGGTTGACTATTGGGAAGAGCTTTGCACCATTATGGAATGGACAAAGACAAACGTTCATTCAACATTGCACATTTGCTGGGGTGCTCAGGCAGCGCTTTACTACCATTTCGGAATACAGAAGTATCAGCTTCCCGAAAAGCTTTCCGGTGTATATAAGCATAAGGTTGTTTATAAAAATCCTATGCTTATGAGGGGATTTGATGAGGAGTTTATGGTGCCTCATTCACGCAATACAACCGTGAAAATTGAGGATGTAAAAAAGCATAAGGAAATAAAAATACTTGCTGTAAGCGATAAGGCAGGTCTTTATGCCGCAGCTACCGCAAAAGGTAAGCAGATATTTATTACGGGCCATTCGGAGTATGACCGTGACACTCTGAAAAAAGAGTATATCCGTGATGTCAATGCAGGTATTAACCCCAAAGTGCCGGAAAATTATTTCCCTGATGATGACCCCGGAAAGGAGCCGGTTGTAACGTGGCGTGCGCACGCAAACTTGATTTACTCAAACTGGCTGAATTACTTTGTGTATCAGAGTACACCTTATGATATTTCTGAAATCAAATAATTGCAACGGTGTATACTAAAAAAGACTCATCCATGGATGAGTCTTTCAGACTGTCGAAAAAGTCGGTCAACCACAAGCAGAGAATGAAAGTAAAGGCTTCCCCTTGAGGGGAAGCTGTCACCGTCAGGTGGCTAATGAGGTGTTATCAAGCAATTAGTGTTTAATAAAATGGCTACAAACTGCAGTTTGTAGCCATTTCTGCTTGTTTTCACCGAACACGCCCTCTACCGTATCCACATACGCCGACGAGTTCGTGTTCGATGAATT
>JAZUOX010000022.1:0-2659 GCA_045604905.1 Clostridia bacterium | reverse complement strand
TCTGTCAGCAAGGATATAAGATACTTATCTATATCTCGGTTTAAGGCATTAACAGTAGTAAACACAGCCATTGGCACGCTGTATTTTAATATGGTTGTGCTCAACCTGAAGTCTGTTTTTTTAAAATTAATACTGCACCTGTTCTTTTTTAATATTATTCCAAAAAGTAAAAGCTGGACAATGTCAAGAGTTACAGTTACAGTTAAAATAACAGAAATACTGCTTACAGTAGCTATCACAAATATAACCGTGGCAAGCCTTATTAAAGATATAACCAGATTCCTTACTGCAAGCATTTTTGCTTTACCGATCGAAACCATCAGAACCTGAGTTATACCGATTAAATTTTGCAACACAGGTGTAACAGCTGCAAAAACAAGCAGATTTTTTATATCTGTATTATCGAAATATTTACATATCAACGAACTTGACAGCATTATGCAGCATCCGGCAACGGCACCAACGATACATTGCATTGAAAAAATGGTTGCAACATAAGACTCACGTTTATCTGAATCAGACTCACTGCAATAAAAGAAATTAACCCCATCCATCATTCCGAGAACAGTTAATGAAGAAACTGTTGAAATGATCAGCAAAACCTGAGAATAGATTCCGTAATCGTAAACAGAGAGATGCTCAGACAAAAGGCGTGTAACAACCAAACCAAGAGCCATTGTAATTATTTTGGCAAAAGTTAGCATTAAAGCATCTGTCGATGCACCTTTTAACTTGTTATTCACTTTCAAGTCTTTTCACCACTCTCGCAGGATTTCCTGCAACGATTGAATAATCAGGAACATCCTTTGTAACAACGGAGTGTGCTGCCACAATTGAGCCTTTTCCAATATGCACACCCTTCATAATTGCTGAATATTCACCAATCCACACATTATCTTCAATTATAACAGGTGCACTGTCTGCATACTTCCAACGCCAGACTTCACCGTCAAAACCGCTTTCAGCCATTCTCTTTCGTGTTTCGGGAGATGTAGGATGATTATTATTATCAAAAATATGAACATGATTAGAAATTATAACACCGTTTCCTATGGTAATTTTATTCACACTTCCGATAAAAGTACGTTCGTACATACATGTGTTATTACCGATAATTATATTACCGTCATCCTGAGTAAGCAATCTGCAAAATATTCTGCAGTTGTCGCCTATCTTTATCGTTCCGCTTTTATCAGCTACACAATCAGAACGGGAATTCAATTCAAGATTTTTGCCGAATTGAGAAAACTTTTTGAATTTACCATAATTATATCTGCGTTTAAGTCTTTCAGGAGTATGTTTAATATACCGAAGAAGCTTTATCATTCCCATTCCTCCATCATTTTTTAAAAATCACAAAAGAAAACAGGCAAAAGCTTACCTACTTTCTTTCACGGTTTTTCATCTTATAAAAGGCGCTCTATGTCATGAGGCATAGAGCGCCTTTATTAACTTTTACAGTCAGTTTTATTGGGTTACCAGTCTTCCGTCAGTACCAAAATCATACTTTCCTGCGGGAAGTACACCGTTAAGTGTGGTAGGCCAATAAACACCTGTTGCGAGCTGTCCGTTAGAGCGCACATAAATTATGCTTCCGTCGTCAAGTTCAACAAGACCTGCGCCGTAAACAATCTTACCGTTTTCGTAATAGTAACCGTCTACAACACCGTTTACTGTTTCACTCTTACTGAAAACAACATCCTGCATTACACCGTTGTTATCGAAGAAGTAGCTCTGAGCTATAACACCGGTTTCGTTAACATTTGTAATCCAGTATTCTCTGTTTCTTACAAGCTCACCTGCAGTTCTTACGTAGTAGTACTTACCTTCAAGTTCAATTAAGCCTAAGCCCTTCTGCTTGATACCGCTTACGTAATAATACAGATTTCCGTTTTCTTCGATTATACCGTCTTTACGTACCATCTTGCCGAATTCATCAAAGATGTATGTCTGAGTCTTGAACTCGCTGTTATTCTTTGTTGTCCAGTATTCGCCTGTAGCAAGCTGTCCGTTAGAACGTACATAAATCCAGTCGTTTTCATAAACAGTGCCGTTATCCGCCGTACCCGTGTAATTGATAAGACCCATATATGCAGGAACACCGTTTTCATAGTAATAGTAAGCGCCGTCTTCAAAGAAGATGCCTTCCTTATCGGTGGTCTTGATGTCGATCATATAACCGTCAGCATCGAAATCGTAGAAACCGGGAACGATACCAAATTCATTATCGCCGATCCAATATTTATGATTTGCAACTACTTCGCCGTTTGAACGAACATAAATATACTTATCATCAAGCTCTGTCAAACCATTACCTGTCATAAGCTTGGAGCCATTATAATACTTACCGTCTACGATACCGTCAGCACCGCTGAGCTTGCCGTTTTTGAAGTTGTAAATATCATTCTGCTTAAAGCCGTCAGAGCCGTTGTTTCTTATAATATAAGTGTCACCGTTTGCAGGAACATTACCGCCCACTGCTTCGTCACCGATGAAGTAGTAATACTCACCGTCAACATTGACAACGCCGGGATGCCATTTCATAAAGCCGTTTTCAACATAACGGTCTGCATCCTTATACTCTTTAATACCTGTGAAATCATTGAGGAACTTACCGTCTTCGCCGAAGAGGAAGAGACCGCTTTCAGCATCGATGAAA
>JAZUOX010000021.1:0-2942 GCA_045604905.1 Clostridia bacterium | reverse complement strand
CTCACAGAACGACATGGCTACGATCCGACTTTATAGCAGTATATTTCTCCGGTTTCAAGCAAAAATTTGATATTTTTAGCTAATTTAAGCAAAAAATTGATAGAAATTAAAAATTTTTTGATTTATACTGTAAGCAGGAGGTGTTTATATTATGAAAGAAAAAATTTTACAGTTTGGCGAAGGTGGTTTTTTAAGAGGCTTTGTCGACTGGATGATTCAGATAATTAACGAAAAGACAGATTTTGGCGGAAAGGTTGTAGTTGTTCAGCCCATTGAAAATGGTATGTGCGATATGCTTACTGCACAGGACTGTAAGTACACACATATGTGTCGTGGAAGCGAAGGTGTTGATATCAGAAAAATCGATGTGATTTCCCGCTGTTTAAAGCCTTATGACGATTTTGACGCTTACCTTAAGCTTGCGGAAAACCCTGACCTGCGCTTTATAGTTTCCAACACAACAGAGGCAGGTATTGTATTTAGCGAAAATGACAAACTTGAAGATACACCTGCTCAAACATTTCCCGGAAAGCTTACTCAGCTTCTGAAAAAGAGATTTGACCTGTCTCTTCCCGGTTTTGTATTTCTTCCCTGCGAGCTTATAGATAAAAACGGTGAAAACCTCAAAAAAGCTATTTTGAAGTATATAAAGCTGTGGAAACTTGGCGATGACTTCAAAAACTGGATAGAAAACGAAAATATTTTCTGCAACACTCTTGTAGACAGAATCAACACAGGTTTTCCTAAAGATGAGTATGACGAAATAGGCATTGAAGACAATCTTCTCAACACTTCTGAGTATTTCCATCTTTGGGTAATAGACGGCTACAAAAATCTCTTAGGCGAAATTCCGTTTGATAAGTGCGACCTTAATGTCATCGTTACAGACAATCTTGAAATGTACAGAACAAGAAAGGTACGCATCCTTAACGGTGCACACACATCGCTTGTTCCCTATGCACTTCTCGAAGGGTTTGACACAGTTAAATCCTGCGTAGATGACGAAAAAATGCTCGGTCACATCAAAAAGTGTGTATACGATGAAATAATACCTACACTGGACCTTCCCAAAGAAGAGCTTATACAGTATGCGGATGATGTTATAACCCGTTTTTCAAACCCTTACATCAAGCATTATCTTTCCTCAATTGCTCTTAATTCAGTAAGCAAATTCAAGGTGAGGGTACTTCCGTCAATCCTCGAATATATAAACCGTTTCGGTAAAATGCCGGAAACGCTTATTTTCTCATTTGCAAAGCTTATTGATTTTTACAAAACTGATATGACAAATGACGATAAAAAAGTTTGCGACTTTATGAAAAACGCATCTGTCGGTGAAATACTTGCAAACAAAGAGCTTTGGGATTATGACCTTTCGTATCTTTGCGAGGAGGTAGAAAAGTATGTTAATAAATAAGCTTGATAATGTTGAAGTAAATCTTGAAAATGGACATAAATACGCCATTACAGACATAAAAAATGGAGAAAATATTATAAAATACGGTCAGCCGATAGGCCACGCTACGGAAGATATAAAAAAAGGTGAGCATGTACATACTCACAATATGAAGACAAATCTTTCGGGAGAGCTTGAGTATACTTACGAGCCGGGTGAAGTTATGCGTGATAAGACAGAAACAGACCGCACCTTTATGGGATACAGACGGAAAAACGGCTCTGTCGGCATCCGTAACGATGTATGGATTATTCCTACCGTTGGCTGTGTAAACAGTCAGGCAAAGCTTATTGCTGAAAAGACAGGCGCAAAAGCATTTACTCACCCATTCGGTTGCTCACAGCTTGGTGACGACCAGACGGTTACTCAGCTTATTCTGCGCGGAATTGTTAATCATCCGAATGCCGGTGGAATACTTGTTCTCGGACTTGGTTGTGAAAACAATCATATCGAACTATTCAAAACGGTCCTTGGCGCATGGGATGATGAGCATGTTAAATTCCTTAATGCTCAGGACACAACAGATGAAATTGACGAGGGCATTAAAATAGTAGAAGCACTTCAGAAAAGAGCTTCCGGATTTAAAAGAGAACCTATACATATAAGCGAGCTTAAAATAGGACTTAAATGTGGTGGAAGCGACGGCTACAGTGGTATTACCGCTAATCCTCTTGTAGGAAGGCTATCTGACCGTCTTATTTCCATGGGAGGTAGTTGTGTACTGACGGAAGTACCTGAAATGTTCGGCGCGGAGCATCTTCTTATGAAGCGTTGTAAGAATAAAGATATATTTGATAAGACAGTTGAGCTTATAAATAATTTCAAAAAATACTTTATCCGCCACAATCAGGTAGTCTATGAAAATCCCTCTCCCGGAAACAAGGCAGGCGGTATCACAACCCTTGAGGAAAAATCTCTCGGTTGTGTGCAGAAAGGCGGGCTCGGTGAGGTTGTAGATGTACTTGACTACGGAGATGTACTTAAAGAAAACGGTCTCTCGCTCCTCAACGGCCCCGGCAATGACATCGTTGCAGTAACAAATCTTACTGCATGCGGAGTGCACATGATTCTCTTCACGACAGGCAGAGGTACTCCCCTTGGTGCGCCTGTTCCCACAATCAAGATAGCAACAAATAAAGCTCTTGCAGAGAAAAAACCCGGATGGATTGATTTTGATGCAAGCGGACTCCTTGAAGGGATTGACCTTACAGATGCATTGCTTGACTACTGCATAGAAGTTGCAAATGGAAAAGAATCAAAAAATGAAATTAACAAGTGTGAGGAAATTTCTATTTTCAAAGATGGAGTTATGTTATAAAAGTGCGTGCACAAAAAAGAAGTCGCATTATGCGAAATGTTCTTAAGGATAGTAATTTAAAAGGCTGAACGAAATCAATCGTTCAGCCTTTTGTCGTAGAGGCGATTCACGAATCGACCGTTTTTATAAAGGTCTTAGGATATCCTAAAAATTTGGAAGATGGTACAC
>JAZUOX010000020.1:0-20263 GCA_045604905.1 Clostridia bacterium | reverse complement strand
GCTTTTTGTTTTTATTTCGAAACAAATATCCCAATTTGGGGACAGTCCCCAAATTGGGGAATTTTATATAAATCTTTTTCTGTATTCACGTGGGGTAATGCCGCATTCTTCAAAAAACACACGGTTAAAGCTGCTCTGATTGTTAAAACCGCAGTTTTCCATAATATCAATTATTTTAAGCTCTGTTTCCTTAAGCTCGACTTTAGCCTCATTTACCCGAAGTGAGTTAATATATTCGCGGAAATTTGTTTTAAGCTTCTTTGCAAAAATTTTGGAGATATAGCTTTTGCTGATAAAAAGATTTTTCGCCACCTTGTCAAGGCACATATCGCTGTCACGGAAATTTTCGGAACAATAAATCAAGATTTTCTGAATTGTGCCAGTGTCGGTGCTTTCAATGTCATAAAGAGAAAGCTGCGACAGTATTTCTCCCACCGCGGCACAAAGATATGCCATTGCAATTTTTTCGTACCCCTCTCCTTTTTCCTTAAACTTTATTATTTTACAAAGTGTACCGTAAAGTGCTGCACCGTCTTCAACAAAAGGCGAAACAGGTTTTTTGGCAAGCAAATCCTGTTCAAAAGCGCCCGTTGCCCCTGCAGAAAAAAGCACAAGCAAAAGTTGTGCATCATCGCTTTTTTCATATTCATGCATGGAATACGGAAAGCATATACTAAGCTGTCCTTCTTTTAAAGTACGCCTCTCCCCGTCAACCGTCATAGTCACAGTTCCCGATATAACATATATAATTTCTGCGTGGGTGTGAAACTGCATCGGGTAACCCGGCATACTTCTCCCACTTTCTGCACAAAGCAAGACATCATTGTTTTCAAACGAAGCTTTCATTGGTTCCCTCCAAAAAGTGCTGTTTTTCATTGGTTTTTTGCATTGTTTTAACTAGATTATAGACGAAGATGTGGTATAATGCAAGTATAAATTTCAAAAAGGAGATTTTTAAAATGACTGAATTTATTCCATATCCGTTTTTTCACGATGATGTCCCGATTGATATTTCATTTATGTTTGAGGATGAGAAGCCTGCAGGAAAGCACGGTTTTCTTAAGACAGACGGCAGAGATTTTGTTTTTGAGGACGGCACAAAGGTAAAGTTCTGGGGAACGAACTTCAACGGCTGGGGATGCTTTCCCGAGCACGACTATGCCGAGAAGCTTGCAAAAAGGCTTTCCAAAATCGGTCTTAACCTTGTAAGATTTCATCAGCTTGACGCCGAGTGGCACACTCCAAACATCTTTGCTTTTACAAAGGGTAAGAAAATGACAGGAGCTACTCTTGACCCCGAAAGCATGGACAGGCTTGATTACCTTATTTATTGCCTTAAAAAAGAGGGTATCTACTGTTATATGGATATGTTCACTTATCGCAGATTCCGTGCGGAAGAGGGCGTAGAAAATGCGGCGACACTTCTTGATGCGGCAAAGCCTATGGATTATTTCAGCGAAAAGCTGATAGAATTGCAGAAAAAGTTCTGCAAAGACCTTTGGACGCATCTTAACCCCTACACAGGACTTCGTTACTGTGACGACCCCATTTTCGTTCTTGCGGAGGTTTGTAACGAAAGCGACCTTTTCTCACACTACTGGAAAATGCCCTTTCCCGAGCCGTATCACACAGAATTTCTCGGTCTTTTTGACAAGTGGCTCCGGGAAAACGGCTACGATATGAAGGCATCGGATTTTGACCTTGTGGGCGATAAAGAAAATGACATTCTTGTTGCTTTCAAGATGTACATTCAGGAAAAGCATTATGCCGATATGATTTCATATATGCGTGAAATCGGTGTGAAAATTCCCATTAACGGCACAAATCACGCTATCGTTCCTGCAAATATCAAAACACAGCTTACAACCGATTATATTGATGCACATCCCTATTTCTACAACTGGAACTGGGGCGAATTTGAAAAGCACTGTATAAATAAATCCGTTACACACGTAGATGAATCCTATCTTCTCACAACTGCGTATATGACTGCTCCCGATAAGCCTACCTATATTTCAGAGTGGGATGTTCCCTGGCCTAACGAATATCGTGCAGACGGTGTTCTTTACACTGCGGCATTGGGACTTTTACAAGGGTGGAACGGCTATGCAATCCACACATATTCATACAGTGCACGCCTTGAAAGAATGGACATTCTCGGCAGAGAAATCTATTCCGAAAAGATTGGTGGAACTCCCTACCGTCAGGGTATTTTCAGCACTTGGAATGACCCCGCAAAGTTTGGTCTTTTCTATCACGCAGCTATTATGACAAGACGTGGTGATGTTAAAAAGGCTAACGAATTCAAGACCTACTCCCACCTTTCCAAAACAAAGTGGAACGTGGCAGAATTTGCAAATGCTATTGAAAGACACGGCGTATATTCAGAATACAGCTTTGACAAGTTCGCAGAGGAAAAGCCCGTAAAGGTTGACGGCAATATCCTTTCCGATACAGGCGAGCTTTTCATCAGCCGTGAGAAAAACTACGGTTATATTGATACAGACGGCACAAAATGTGCTTACGGCTTCCTTGCAAGGAACGGCACAATTGAGCTTTCAGGCGTTAAGGTAACGGCAGAAACAGATTTTGCAGTTATTGCAATGAGCTCACTTACAGACGAAAAAATAACAGAATCTTCAAATATTCTTCTCACCACCGTGGGCAGAGCACAGAATACAGGTGCAAAATTCGTCAGTGACCAGATGATAGAATACGGAGAAGCCCCCGTCCTGATTGAATCAATCAAGGCGGAAATCGAAATAGAAACACCCATCTCCACTTATGAAGTATGGGGAATCAGTCCCGAAGGGTTCTATATCGGTATGGTTCCCACAAAGTACGAGGACGGAAAACTTACTATCTACCTCGGCAGTGAATCACGTTCAATGTATTACCTTATTGTAAAAAATTGATTTAATGCGAAGTTCGAAGTGCGAAATGCGAAGTGAAGGTAGATTTTTGCTGACTCAAAAATCCTTTTTCGAATTTCATAACAAAAGGTTTTCTCCAAAGAGAAAACCCACCATCATTTCGAATTTCGAACTTTACATTTCGAACTTATAAAAGGAGACACATTATGATTACATACAACAAAGCCGACAAAACACTTTCTAATATTGCACGAATTGCAGGAAAACGTCTTGATGAAAAGTACGATGTTACTCTTGTTATTGATGACACCCTGGGTGAGCTTGAGGGGAAAATTGAAAACGGGGTAATAAGTGCAGGCTCTTATTCCGAGCTTCTCAACACCCTTGGAAGATTTATACGAAATCCGAAAATCGAAAACGGTACATTCAAGTCAAAAAAAGAAATTTGTGCAATGTATTTTGCATCCCACAATCACAACTACTACGAATGTGCCCCCCTTGAAGAAATATACTGCCATATTGACGATATTGCCCTCTGGGGTACAAATATGCTTCGCGTGTGGTTTGATATGTACTATTTTGACAGTATGGAGGACGGCAAGGAATATGCAGAGCGGCTTAAGAAAATCCTGCGTTACGCCAAATCCATCGGTCTTAAAATTATGATGACCACTATTTCAAACGAAGCGTTCAGAACAAGTCCCGAACAGCTTCGTGCTGACTGGACACCGGGCCACGACGGTTATGTAAATAAGCTTCAGGGACATTATCACGTTGAAATCTGTCCCAACGCCCCCGGCGGTCTTGAAAAAATTCTTGAATATCGTCGAAGCTGGTTTGAAACCTTCAAGGACCTTCAGCTTGACTACCTTTCAATCACACCTTATGACGAGGGCGGTTGCAGTTGCAGTAAGTGTGCTCCCTGGGGCGGTAACGGCTATATAAAGACCGTTGAAGCAATTATCCCCATGGTTAAGGAATATATGCCCAATACAGACCTTGTTCTTTCACTCTGGCAGTTTGGTACATTCACCGAAACCGATGTTGAGTTTGAGATGATGAATAAAGTTATGGACGAAGGCAGACTCAGCGAATGTAAGTATCTTGTTGCAGAACCCCAGTATCAGCGTTACGCCTTTGAAAAGGGTATGAGAAGACCTATCCTCGGTTTCCCCGAAATCAGTATGTGCGATATTCTTCCCTGGGGTGGTTACGGTTCTAACCCCATCCCCTCACTTTTGCAGGAGCTTTGGAACCGTGACGGTGACAAGCTTGCAGGCGGGTGGCCCTATTCTGAAGGCTTCTACGAAGAAATCAACAAGGTTGTTATGCTTCGTTTGTACCGCGACGGACAGAATGCTTCCGATACTATAAAAGAATATCTTTCTTACGAATTCGGACTTGAGGGCGAGCTTCTTCAGAAAGCACACGATGCAATCTTTGCTATGGAAAAAACTCTCCACCGCGGATTTGAGCCGGGACACCGTTATCCCATCGACAATCCCGAAGGTATTCCCGAAATTGAAAAGGCAATTATTGAAGTTGATGCATCACTTCCCGAAGAAATCCGCAATCTTAAAAAGTGGCAGATGATTTACCTTCGTGCAGTTATCGACGGTGAGCTTTACAGAAACGATTTCAAGAGAAATGCAAAAGTTCTTGAGTATTTCAATAAAATTATCGAACTTTGTCACCTGCAGAAAGGTAAATTTATCGTTAAACCCGATATAATTGAGGACGATAAATACGGCAGAGTTCTTACAAGAAGGGAACTTTCCATAATAGCCGCAGGCGGCGAGATTGATTAATTCAAACGAATATATAAGGAGTTGTTTTAAATGTTAAAAATCGGTTGGTGTACAAAAGACGTTTCAACGTCGGATCCGCTTCCTATTACAGGTCAGTTCAAGTTAAGAGTTTCACAGGGTGTTCTTGACCCTATCCTTGTAAATATTCTTACACTTGAAAACAACGGTGACTATGTTATTTTTGTACAGGTTGACACAGTATCTATCAGTGCAGGTATCCTCGACCTTGTACGCGCAAGGGTAAGTGAGCTTAATCCCGAAATTGATACACTTAAAATAATAATGAATGCTACCCATACCCATTGCGGTCCCTGCCTTTTCGAAGAAGACAAGGTATGGGCAGGAAAGCCCATTTCAGAAGTTCCTCACGAAGGTGTTGAGATTAAGTCAAACGGCGAATACAGAAAGTGG
Source organism: Clostridia bacterium (assembly GCA_045604905.1). Classification (GTDB taxonomy): domain Bacteria; phylum Bacillota; class Clostridia; order UMGS1883; family UMGS1883; genus UMGS1883. The sequence goes on along the minus strand of JAZUOX010000020.1, from coordinate 15,171 downwards.
TTTATAGAAACTACCGCCAAAGGTATTGTTGAATCCTTCGAAAGCCGTGAAGAAGGCTACGTTTCCTACGGCTACGGCTATGCAACAGTTGCACATTCAAGAAGAGTTGTTTATTTTGATGACCTTTCAAAGCGTCCTGAAAACGCGCACTTCAATTCTGCACAGTTCGTAGGCGGTCACGCACAGATGTACGGCAGTACAAAAGATAAAATGTTCAGCCACTACGAGGCAGGCACAGACCCCTTTGCAAACTTTCTCTTCACTTTTGACAAGGACGAAAAGCTTACAGGTACAATTATAAATGTGCCCTGTCCCTCGCAGAATTCCGAAATGGATAACTGCCTTACAGCAGATTTCTGGGCAGATGTCCGTGAACAGATTTCAAAGCGGTATGGTGACATCTATATTCTTTCACAGTGTGCCGCTGCAGGTGACCTTTCACCGAGAATTCTTCACTATTCAAAGGCAGAGGAAAGACGCTTCCGACTTAAATACGAAGACTATGAAATGCCCGAAATCGTAAGCGAAACTTACGAAAGGTACCGCCGTCTTGATATAGGTGAAAGAATTGCCGATGCTTTTGATGAGGTTTATGGTTGGGCACAGAAGGAAAAATTCGACGACCTTCCCGTGGCACACACCATTAAAACAGTTGAGCTTTCAAAAAGGCTTATTACAGACGAAGAATATCAGTTCTGCGTGGAGGAAAACGAAAAGAATGTTGTAAAGAAGCCTTTCGTAACAGAGGGTGAGCCTCTTGAAAGAATGTATCAGAACAGCGTTATTATGTCCTCCGGCGGAAGATACGCCAGAGCTATGAAGCGCTACGAAGAGCAGAAAAAAAACCTGAAGCTTCCTATGGAAATGCACGTTATAAAGCTCGGCAACATTGCCTTTGCAACAAACCAGTTTGAGCTTTATATGGACTACCAGCACAGAATTCAGGGACGTTCACCCTTTGAGCAGACCTTTATAGTTCAGCTTTGCGGTCAGCCTGACGGAAGAGCATCAGGCAGCTACCTTGCAACAGAGCGTGCCGTAGAGGGAAAAGGTTACAGTGCATCAATGTACTGCAACCTTGTTTCCCCCGAGGGTGGTCAGGAATTAGTTGAGGCTACACTTGAGGAGCTTAAAAAAATTTATTAGCATTTATCCGAAAAATTCGAACAGAAATATATTTACTTATATTTGAAAGAAGAATATAATAATAGCCGAAGAAGATTTTCTTTGGCTATTATTTTGAAAAGAGATGTTCTATAATGAATTTTTTAGCACTTCCAAAGGAAACACGTTTCAGCAACAAATACATATTTGCGTTTCTGCTTCCTGTTATCTTTGAACAGCTTATGGTAGCAGGCCTTACCATGGCAGATACATTTATGGTGTCAAAGCTTGGGGAAACTGCTGTTGCAGGTGTTGCACTTGTAACAAGAATTGATAACTTTGCAAAGCAGTTTTTTGTTGCACTGGGACAGGGCGGTACGGTTGTGCTTGCTCAGTACATAGGTGCAAGCGACAGCTTTAACGCAAAAAAATCACTTAAGGATAATATTCGCATAGTTGTAGGAATAGGCTTACTCATTATGCTTATAATGGTGCTTTTCAAAAACGGTGTTCTTAGCCTTCTTTTCGGTGGAGCCGAAAAAGACGTTCTTTCAATAAGTGAAAAGTATTTCACAGTTACGGCATTTTCCTATCCATTTGTTGCGCTGTATTATGTTGCAAGCGCTACCTTCCGAGCAATGGGTGAAAGTAAGCTGCCATTTTATTCGTCAATCGTTATGATGATATTAAACATCTTTCTTAAATACATATTCATTTTCCACCTTGATATGGGTGTTACAGGTGCGGGACTTTCCACACTTATCGCAATGGCAACAATCGGCATCATTCTTCTCATTATTCTACACGGGAAACACAACCAAGTCAGTCTTTCGGGATTTTTTAGCTTTGATTTTGACGGCAAAATGGCAGGCAGGATACTTAAAGTTTCCGTTCCCAACGGCATTGAACAGGGTATGTTCCAGCTTGGTGCACTCATGATAGCAGGTCTCGTGTCTGGGCTCGGTGCAGCATCTATTGCTGCTGACCATTATGCAAGAACAATCTCTCCCCTTCTGCACTCTATGGGCAGTGCATTCAATGCTGTTACAATGGTTATTATCGGTCAGTGTATGGGCGCAGGTAATCCTTCCGAGGCAAAGTTCTACGTTAAACATCTTCTTAAAATCGACTATATAATGACTACTGCAGCAGCCATACTCTTTATGATTTTCCTAAAGCCTTTGATAGCACTCTTTGGAGGAAGCGGTGAGGCGCAGAATCTTGCGTTCTGGATAATGATTATTTACAGTATCTGTTCGTGCTCCCTTTATCCCTCAAGCTTTGCATTAGCTTCAGCGCTCCGCGGTGCAGGCGATACAAGGTTTGTTATGGTAATATCCACACTGTCGATGTTTCTTTTCAGAATCGGTGCGGCATACATTTTCGTACACTTATTCAAAATGGGTGTTATAGGCACATGGGTTGCTATGGTCAGCGACTGGCTGATAAGAAGCGCTGTATTCTTTATCCGTTATAAAAGCGGTAAATGGCAACAAAATAAAGTTATATAACAAAAAGAACTGCGATGTGAAAATTCTACATCGCAGCTCTTTTTTGTTTTCAGTTGATTTCAACATCCCATTCGGGATAGGGAAAATCAGAGAACAGACAAACTGAACTTCCATAAGTTCAAACTTAACATCCCGTTTTAAAACATATCGTTAATTTCTTTTACTGTCTTTCTTGCAAAAAGGTCTCCGCCCTCGTGTCCTACATTGCCGCTTGAAATATATGCACTGTAGTGACTACCCTTTTCTGCCTTTTCTGTGGGAAGGTATCCGCCACTGCCACAGCAAAGCTGAATAATAAAGGTCTGACTTGCATTGCTTCTTGCCTTTATGTAGTTACCAAAGTCAAGGAAAAGTTCAAAGGGATTTGTTGAAAATGCTATGTCACCAAAACGTACAATATGTGTTTCAATAGGATAAATTTCCTGCATCTGCTGACGGCGGTAACGTGCAATAGTGCCCGAGTAAATGTGCATCTTTGCATTATCCTCAAAGTCGAACTTTTCTTTATCCTTATTCTTTTCTATGTAGTATTCAATCTCTCTTACAGCTTTATCGTAATCTCCTTTTGTCGCCTTTCGAAGCGGAAGGTCAAGGTCGATTACTTTATGCTCAAGAACTGCTTCTCCTTTAAGTTCTGTGATTTCTTCAAACACAGAAATAATTTCGTTGGCAATTCTCTTTCCTGCCTTGTTGCATCCACTGACGTCATACATCGAAGGATCCGCCTTGCGATTAACGGGATTGGGACGTTTTACATTTGGATCGTCAATGGGTGTTTCGGGATCAACCCATCTTATAAGATCACGGGGGCACTGGTCACCGCCCGCACCACAAAGACCGAGAAGAAACACATCGCTTCCAAGCTTTTCACGAATAATTGCCTTTGCTCTTCCCCAGTAGTCTGCCGAGATAAAGCTTCTCTGTTCAAGAATCTGTGCAGGACAGGCAATATTTGCAACAACTCCTGTAAGCTTCTTGTTTTTATCAAAGGTATAGATAAGCTCAATACCCGAATCGTTTCCGCCCTCAAGTGCTACAAAATCGCCTCTTCTTGTATCGCCCCACATTTCAGCACTTCCGTCAAGGTATGTAACTCTGCGGCACATACCAACTGCCGCTCTTCCGAATTCGTTAGTGTAAAATGCTTCCGCACGGTTTTCCCAGGCATTTTTCGCAGCAAGGGCAATTTTATCGGTTACAAGCTCATTACCCTCATCTATGGTAAGAACTGCATCATCCGCTTCAACAAGCTTTGTATAATCCTTTCCTTCAGGCAAAAATTCTTTAAGCACCGACACTGCTGTATCAAGCCCTGTCTTTTTTGCCGTCGGGTCTGAAAGTCTGAGAGATGTGTGTGTATGTGTTGCACCTACGATAAGCTTGCGGGGGTCAACTCCGGGGCATATTTTACTGAACTTTTCACGTGCAAGATTTATAAGACCAAGGGGAAGACTTACAACGTCGGCAGATGCAATAATCATCATATCACCGTCAGATTCAACTGCCATAGCAGTTACGCTGATTTCCGACTCAACATATTCTGAAATTCTTTCAAAGAACTGACCTGCAAGGTCAACCTTTTTTGAAGGTACAAGGCTTTCTTCAGCCCAACCGATTAATAAACTCATTTTATCAAACCTTTCTTTTCTCCACTTTTAATTTGCAAATAAAACGGTAGGTTTTTGCTCAAGCAAAAATTACCTTCACTTCGAACTTCGCACTCCGAATTCCGCATTTAACAAATCGTCCTTTTGTGCTCTGGGCATTTTTAACATCCCGCATTATTTTATAATCTCAATTCCGAGTATATAACACAAATCTTCAATAAGTGCAGTATTATCACCGTAAGAAATAATATAGTGCTGACACATTACATTTTCTGCAAATGCGGGAACGTCCTGAAGCTCAATCTTAAGACCGGGAAGCTGAGGTGCCGGCTGTGTCCAGCCTGCCTCTTCCCACTTGGGCGGAGTTACACCGTTACCCTTTACAAGGTGCATATAATACTCTCCGTCAATGCATGTAAGACGGCACATTGTAAGCTCACCTGTCTTAACCTTACTTACGTTAAGAATACCCTCTGAAAGCTCACCGAATGCTGCAGGCATAACTGTAACATCACCGTCAACAATTTCAGCAGGAACATAATCGGGAACACCTGCAAGTACACTGTCTGTAAAGAACTCATAGAATTCAAGGTAAGCCGCACACTGACCTGTGAGGTACTTCACCATAAGCTGTGTGATGTTACCAAGACAGTCGTTTTCGGGGATTGTGCAAAGCTTCGCCTCGTCTGAAAGGAGCATAAAGATAGGTGCAGGGGGAAATCCGAGGAGCTTTTTCATACCGTCAACGTCTTTAAGAGAAATTGCATCGTAGCCTCTTTCGTCGCAGATTGCCTTAACTGCAAGGTAGTAGCCTGCCGCTTTTTCAAGACCTTCACGCTTTGCTTCTTTAAGGAAATGCCACTTTGAGATAGCTTTGTCAATCACTTCCTGCTTCTGGGCATCTGTAATGCACTGATATCTCTGCTCCATTTCAAGCATTTCAAAGGTTTCGATTTCACTTCCCACAACTCTCTTAAGAGAGGGGCCGTCAGCCTGTGTACCGTAAAGGTTCATATCACGGTAGCCTGCCATACCTGCCTTTGCGTGGCGGAGCTTCTTTGCAGCCTCTGCCGCTTTGCAGAATGTAGCAACCTTCTTTGTATTTGAGGGAAGACCAATAATGTCGTATATGTATCTGAATGTATATCCAAGGTCATAGAAAGTCTTTCTTATAGCAGTTGTACCTGCCTGGTCTGCAGTTGTAACAATTCTGCCGTCATCCTCAATCCAGCCGCAAAGTCCCCAAAGTACCATTGGCTTTTCACGGAAATGCTCTGTAACCTTTACCACTGCGTGAGTAGGAATCCAGCCTGCAATACATACTACAAGGCTGTCAAAATCCTGACCCTTAAGAGCGTCAATCGCATTGTTTACATCCTTTTCATTATAATCGTCCGTTACAGGGAACACCTTTATAAGGTCAAGACCTTCCTTTTCAAGTGATGCTGCCGCATCAGTACACTTTTTAATTATAATGTCTATGGGAGTATTTACTTCACCAAATCCCACAAAAGCAGTTTTTGCCACAATAATCATCCTTTCAACTTGTATACTGTAATTATAACGCATTTTTCATTTAATTTCAATATTTTCGCTACCGAAACATTTTCGTTTTTATGCACTTTTTTACCTTAAGGGAAAATAATGCAATATTTTGCGAAAATAATATATTGCACTTCGCAAAGCATCATAGTATATTACTTTTATGAATACCGTTCAGGAAGTGATTTTTTATGAAATTTTTTCATGTATATAACGAAGACTGTATTAAAGGACTTGAGAAAAACGGGCTTATCAACAGTGAAAGCGGGTTTAAAATTCAGCATTGCTTTGCTATACCGGAAGAAAGAAAGTTTAATAAATATGCCTCAAAGAACAGTAAGCTGTATAATCTTATAAAGAGCGAAAATTTTCCCTTTTATGTGGATCGTATTGCAGGCGGAATAACCTATCATAAGTACGACTTCGACAAATCACTTATAAAGGAATACTGCACTGTTTTGGGCGACAACTTTCTGGGATTTCAACTTCACGAAAGTGCTTCAAACCGCCGAAATTCTGATTGGCAGACAATTCTGCGAGTTATGAATGGCGATTGCGGCCCGTATGATGAAAAAACTCTTTACAACAGAACCCTGCGAAAATTTGCAAAAATGCCTGACGGCACTGTTCTTTCTGCCTTTTCACAGGACACTCCGCAAACATATTCAAAAATGCATTATGCCCTAACTCCCGATGAATATTTTGCCGAAATAAAAGATTTATACCTTCGCAGAATGGCTGAAACAGAAGAGCATATTCTTCCATGTGACAGTTATTATCTTATGACAAAAATCCAGGACGAGCTTGGGATGAATTCTTTCATGCCTGAAGTCGGCTGTCAGATAGCCCTTATGCGAATAGAGGTTTCTCTTGCAAGAGGCATTGCAAAAGCAAGCAATAAAACCTGGGGTGTATACTATGAATGCTGGCGTGAAATCCGCGAAAACGGCAAATACATCTATACGATGCCCTGCTTTAATCAGGATCCGTCAAACGAGTGGTATCTTACTCAGGACTCGCATCCCGACGATTTTACTTCATACGGCAAAAACGGTGGAAGCTCCAGACTACTACAAAACAGAATTTACTACTATGCTTTTATGGCGGGAGCCGACTACTTCTCTGAGGAATGGGGACTTAACTGCAGCTATTCCGATATGAACACCTTCGACCTTTCCGATTACGGCATTGTCAAGAAGAATTTCATAAACGATTCTCTTAAATTCAAAGATATGAAGGCTGTCATTCCTTTTGCAATAGTTCTTCCAAAAGATTATTCGTGTGTTGAAATTCCGGATATGTTCGCACCCTGGAAAATCGGCAATCACCGAAACGTATATATGCGCTGCATACTTGACAACAGCCGTAAAAAGTACTATGGACACATAGAAGACGTTCTCAAACTCATATACTCACAAACTGAAAGTGTCGGTAACGAGGGACACGTTATCACAAACTCAAGATTCCCGGATGTTTTTGACATTATATACGAAGATGCACCCAAAGAAGTTCTGTCAAGGTACGAATACCTCATAGATGCAACGGTTCAATCGTCTTTTTTAAAAGACAAAGGAGAAAGCTTCAGAATTCTGGAGAGCACGGATTTATTCGCACTTGAAAAAAGGCTCAACGAGCTTATAAAAGATGTTATGCCATGCTATGTTGACGGGCTGTGCTGGCTTGTATCGACAGGCAAAAACGGTAATCGCTATCTTTCGATTTTCAATAACGAAGGTAACGAACGAAGTCTCGAAAAAGGTGATATAATTCATCCGGAAGCAGATAAAGCGGTAAAAATCACATTCAAAGAAGCTTGCAATATTGAGGTTATCAAAGAGGTTGGCGGGAGCATTAATCCTGAAAAAGAAAGCAGCAATGCATACACTGCCGTCATTCCGGCAGCAGGTTTTGCAATAATAAAATTTTAAGGAGTGAGCAGAATGGCTGAATTCAATTACGATAAAAACACCATAATGAAAAACCGTTTTCCGGAAATCAAAAAGCTTGGCGCTTGCAGTCCTAACGGAGAAATGACACCCTTTGTATGGAATGGCAAGCTTATGCGTATGGAGCTTTTTGACCCGCTTAACGGGACTGATCCGACAATTTTGAGATATGCAGTAATCCGCGATGTGGAAAGCGGGGAAATAATATCTACTCTTGCAGAGGACAGCTATTTTCATTCTGCCTACATTGAAGACGGCACCGCTTACGTTCTTGGGGTAGATATGAAAAACAGAGGCACTATCCGCATCTATGAAAGCACAGACCTCATAAAATGGTCAAACAGACCGCTATTTACAAATCCGGGATGGGTGTATTACAACACATCTCTTACAAAAGGTCCTGACGGCTATGTACTTCTTATGGAGGCAAGCCACCCCGAGGAACACGTGGGAAAATTCCCCTTTACCTTGTTTTTTGCTACTTCTCCTGATCTTAAGGAGTGGACATTTATGGACTATGACAAAGGATTTTCAAAGGAACGTTATATGGGCGGTCCCTGGATGAAATACAGCGAGGGATGGTATTATGTTATTTCTGTAACAGAGCTGCCGTGTCAGCACTATACAAACTATATTTACCGTACAAAAGATTTTGTAGACTGGCATGTAGGCTACTACAATCCTATTCTGATGCCTGATAATAACGACCGTCTTATTTCTCCCAGAGCAGCTGATCTTGACGACGAACTTATTGAAAAAATAACAGCCACCGGTTTTATAATCAATAATTCTGACATTGATATGTGCGACTACAACGGTAAAGTGTATATCAACTATGCAAGCGGAAATCAGCTTGGATTTTATTATATGTGCGAAGCTGAATGCGACGGTACTGTGGCAGAATTTCTTAAATCTTACTTTGAGTGATTTCTCCTGAATTCAACGGGGCTCATCCCGACTCTTCTTTTAAAAAATTTGCAAAAATATGTGTAGTTCGGTATTCCTGCTTTTTCGCATATGAGAAATATTGGGTCTTTAGTCTTCAAAAGAAGTTTTTTTGCTTCTTTAAGTCGTACTGACATTATGTATTCATTCACCGTTGTTGAGTAGCGCTCCTTAAAGCATTTGTACAGAAAATTTTTTGACACAAAAAACTTTTTACAAAGATTGCTAATGCTCAAATTCTCTGTCAGATTGCTTTCTATGTATTCTGCCATTTTTTCTGAAATTTCATCAAGTTCAATATTTATTGCATCTGCAAACAAAATGCTCGGAAGCAATGTTTTAAGGCTCTGAAGCTGACTATCGGAAAAATACGGAAGCTCACAGTAAAGTTTCCTTAATTCTTCGCTGTCAGTAAAGAAGCATTCTTTGGGAGATAAGTCAGTACGCACTCTGCCCATAATTATGAAACCGACTGTAACCCCGTTTACAACTACAGGTAGAGACGCATCGTACAATCCGGCATAGCAAATGTGATTTTCAAAACATTTTGTTTTGTTGCATTTTTCAATTATGTCATTATCGGAACATATACATTTTTTCAGGAATTCTTCATTTTTCTGCATTTTTTCGCAAAAATCATTTTCCTTTACACTTCCGCACAGACGATTCAGTTCACAATCAAGGAAAGCAATGCTTATTCCTGTCAGAACAGATAAATCATTAAGAATACTTCCAAGCTTTTCTATATTATATTTTATGTACACTTTTCTCCCTCCTTTTATGTCATTTTATCACTAGAGGGAAGAAAATGCAACAAAGAAAGGAAAACTAAATGAATACTTTACTTCTGATTTCTATCATAACAGGTGTTGCATCACAAAACATAGCAAAAAAATATTATACTCAAAAAGCCGGAAATACCGGTGTTTATTTGTTATCCGCACTGACAACTTTTTTTGCTATGCTGTTTTTTATAATAACAACCAAAACATTCCGGTGGGTTCCCGGAATGTTGACTTATTCAGCATTATTTGCAGGATCTTTTCTTGTTGCAACACTTTTTTTAACTCTTGCCATAGAATGCGGTTCACTTTCGCTAACGTCACTTGTAACTTCTTATTCTCTTATGTTACCGACGTTTTACGGAATTATTTTTTTAAAGGAATCTGTCTCTGTTTTTCTTCCTGTCGGAATAGTTATACTTGCTGTTTCACTGTTTTTAATTAACAAAAAAAATGAAGCTTATACTTCCACACCTCGCTGGGTTCTTTATGTTTTTCTTGCCTTTTTAGGTAATGGGATGTGCTCCGTATTTCAGAAAATGCAGCAGGTGAAATTTAACGGAGAGTATAAAAACGAATTTATGATAATCGCACTTGCTGTTGTAACTGTTTTTCTTTTTACCGTTTCGCTGTTAAAAGAAAGAACATCTCTGAAATCGGTAATGCGGCATATATGGATTCCGGCAGGTATCTCCGGGTTTATGGCAGGTGTCGTCAATCTTTTTGTTATGATTCTTTCAGAAAGCATGTCTGCATCGATAATGTTTCCCCTTATTTCTGCGGGGGGAATAATCGTAACGTTTTTAATTTCACTTCTTGTTTATAAGGAAAAAATTTCAAAAAATCAATTATGCGGATTTATTATGGGAGTGCTGGCAATAATTTTTCTTAGCATTTAAGTACCGGAGGATGTAAAAAACCACTTTTTACATCCTCTTATTATTTTGTTTCAGTTTTATTCATTACCGAAACCTATTCGAAATTAAATTTTTTCAGTCTTAAAAGAAGATTTCGCTGTTTTTCGTGTTGACAGAGCCATTTTTTAATGATATTATTATGAAGTAATAATATCATTGTCCGACTTTCGGACAAAAAAACTGGAGGTTTTTACAATGAACAATCTTAGAGCCGGTTTTGGCAGAGTAAATATAACCCCGCCCATGGGCATTCCGATCCGTGGCTATTTCAAGCCCCGTTTTGCCGATGGAGTTCTTGATGAGCTTGAGATTAACGCTCTTGCACTTCAGTCGGGGGATACAAAGACGCTTCTTATCACAGTTGACCACTGCGGTATTGAGCAGAATCTTTGTAATGACTACATAAAGGCTATCAGCGATGCTACTTCCGTTCCTGCGGAAAACATCATTATTTCAGCTACACACACACATACTGCTCCTGCACTTGAAAGAGTGACAGAGAACGAGCTTGTTCGCGAATACACAACTTTTGTTGGCCGCAAAATTGTTGATGCGGCACAGTTCGCACTCGAGGACCTTAAGGATGCAAAGATGGGCTATGGCATGGGTACTGCTCCCAATGTTGCATTTGTTCGCCGTTATGTAATGAAGGACGGCAGCATCAAAACTAACCCCGGTGTTAACAATCCCGACATTGTTCGTCCCATTGGTGACACTGATGAGAGCGTTAATGTAATGCGTTTCGACCGTGAGGGTGCAGAGTCTATCGTATATGTAAACTTTGCAAACCACCCCGATGTTGTTGGCGGTTGCAAGATTTCTGCAGACTGGCCCGGACTTCTCCGCGGTACTGTTGAAAAGATTCTTGACAACACAAAGTGTATTTTCTTCAATGGTGCACAGGGTGATGTAAACCACGTTAATGTTCATCCCACAGGCGGCTACCTTAACGATATGTTTATGGATTTCGACGACGTATCAAGAGGTTATGCTCACGCTAAATATATTGCCCGAGTTGTTACAGGCGGCGTACTTCAGGCTTATGATAAGGTTGAGTATGTTGACGTTGACAGTCTTGTATCAAAGCAGATTGTAATAAACGTTCCTTCAAACAGACCTGATCCCAAGGATATGCCAGAGGCACACCGTATAAATGACCTTCACAATGCAGGCAAGGACGCAGAGCTTCCATACGAAGGTATGATGCTTACAACTGTTGTTGCAGAGGCAGGCAGAATGGTAAGACTTGAAAACGGTCCCGATGCATTTGATATGCGTCTTTCAGCACTTAAGATTGGTCCCGTTGCAATTATCGGTATCCCCGGTGAGCCTTTCACAGGTATCGGTGTAGGTCTTAAGGCTACAGAGGGCTTCGGTATGGTTCTTCCCTGCTGTCTTTCAAACGGTAGCGAGGGTTACTTCCCCATGCAGGACTCTTATGATGAGGGCGGCTATGAGGCAAGAAGCTCACGCTTCAAGGCAGGCGTTGCTGAATTTATCATTAAGGAAGGAAAAGAGCTTCTTACAAGCTTGAAATAAGACTATGCTTGCTGTAAAAAATGCTATTCTTGTTATGGCTGATCACTATATTCCCGACGCTGTAATTCTTATGGAGGACGGAAAAATAGTTGATTTCGGCAAAAAATTACCCATTCCCGACGGTTGCGAGGTTATCGATGCAGAGGGGCTCTACGTTGGTCCCGGTCTTATTGATATCCACACTCACGCTGACGGCGAAACATATTTCCACGAAGACCCCGTTAAGTGTTCAAGAACACTTCTTAAACACGGTGTTACATCAGTTCTTCCGGCACTTTTCTACAGTATGAATAAGGAAGAGCATCTTGAAACATTCCGTAAATACCGCGAAGCTATTGCTAACGGCGAATGCCGTAACCTTATGGGTGTTTATATGGAAGGGCCCTATCTTAACCCAGATTTCGGTTGCGATAAGGAAAAGAACGTGTGGAAGGATGCCATCGTTGAAAAGGACTATGCAGAAATTGTTGAAGCCGCAAAAGGCTTTGCAAAGGTTTGGTGCGTAGCTCCCGAAAGAGAAGGCATCGAGGATTTCGTAAAATATGTAAAACGTGAAATTCCCGAGATTGTGTTCTCCGTAGCTCATTCCGAGGCTACTCCTGCACAGATTGAGGCCCTTATGCCCTACGGACTGAAGCTTGGCACACATCACACAAACGCAACAGGTACTCTTGAAAATTATCCCGAAGTGCGTGGCGTATGTGTTGACGAAACGGTTAACTACAACCAGGATATTTACGCAGAAATAATCTGCGACTCAATGGGTGTTCACGTTCATCCATACAATATCAGACTTATAAAGAAAATCAAGGGACAGGATAAAATTATCCTGATTGCTGACGCATTCGTTGCAGACGGTCCCCCGATTCCCGGTCTTGAAGAAGCACACGATATTAACTTCGACTGGGGCGGTGACATTGCCGGAAGCAAGCTCACCCTTGATGTAGCCTGCCACAATATGATGGTACACACAGGCGGTTCAGTATGTGATGTATTTAAGTACGCATCCACTAACCCATCAAAGCTTCTTTCACTTACCGACAGAGGCTTAATCGCAAAGGGCAGACGTGCCGACCTTATCTTTGTTGATCATCAGTTTGATGTAAAGCACGTTATCCTTGGCGGTGAACAGTTAAGCTAATTTAATTAATCATAAATAAATAAAAATTAAAGGAGAAGAAAAAAATGAGTTTTATTACAGATCCCGCAACAAAATTTGATTTTCAGCCTCATGAGTTTGTTCCTTTCAAGGACAAGAAGGTTTGCGAATACGTTCGTAGCCTCAGTGGCAAGGACCTTGAAAAGAGAGAAGACTGGTGGCATCCGGAATTTAACGTAAAAGTTATGATGAACCCCCATCCTGTTCTTATTGCTACACTTTTTGAGCGCCTCAGAGCAGCTTCAGAAGCAGGAAAGAGCTTCACAATGATCCTCGGTAACCCCGAGCCCGATACATACATTCCTCTTGCACAGCTTATCAACTACTTCGGCGTTGACTGTAGCAAGGTTCACCTTGTAGCAGAGGACGAATGGGCTGACGAAAACGGCAACATCGCTCCTATCACATACGAAGCAGGTTTTGCTCATTCTATGATCAAGTACCTTTACGGTCAGATTGATGAAAAGCTCCGTATGCCTATGGAAAACGTTCACTTCCCCACAAATGCTAATATCAAGGATTACTCCAAGATTATTGACGACATCACAGAGGGTACAGGTGCTGATATCGCATCTACATCTCCCGGATGGGCAGGTCATATGGCATTCGTTGATCCTATTCCCGAATTCATCGGCAGTGGTGACATCGAAGAATGGCTCAATCAGCCTGCACAGATCGTTAAGCTTCATCCTATGACAATCATGCAGAATTCACTTAACGGTACATTCGGTCAGTCAGGTGATATCGCTAACGTTCCTCCCTGTGCTGCAACTATCGGACCTCTCGATGTAATGCGCGCTAAGGAAAGAATCGAAGTTCACGCACTTGCAACTTGCGGTACTTTCTCTTCATGGCAGAGAATGACAAGCCGTCTTTGCACACACGGTCCTATCACTCCTTATCTTCCTTCTTCAATGCTTCAGACAAAGAAGACACAGGTTTATATCAGCGAAGAACTCGCTGCTCCCTTTGAGTGCTGGGAAAAGGTTGGTTATTAATTTTTGTGGGTGTAAAAAAGTCCAGAACGCAAAAGGAAAACAAACAGCATTAATAATCTGAAACCATTAAACAATTTATTATTGTTGAAAGGCCGTATTTTATACGGTCTTTCTTTATTTTTTAACCTTTTGCTACGAACGAATTTCAACTCTCGCTGTATCTCATGCAGCTTCGGTCAAGCCCCTTCGGGGTTCAATTCATCCTTTCTGACCTCTTTTCCACTCCCCAAAACATTTTATTTAACTATCACATATTTTTTAAAATTTTTCTAAAAAACTCTTGCTTTTTTGGTTTTGTATGTTATCATATAACTTGCGTTTGAAATGTGCTTGTAGCTCAGCTCCCTAGAGTATTTGGCTAGCACAAAGGGTCGGGGGAACCGAGCCTGAGTGCCGCCGGTGGCGGATAAAGCGAAGGTGCAGGGCTGTGTAGCGGTCGAAAAGCGAGATGCGGCAGCAGCGAGTCTTCGGGCACCGCAAACGAGTAGAATCCCTCCAAGCACGCCATAAAGTAAAAGACATTCACTTCAGTGGATGTCTTTTTTCTTTGTGCTAAAAAAAGGGATTCGAAGTCCTGAGAGGACAGCGAGCGTAAAAAACGATTTATTTATAACAACAACTCCGGCGCTATGAAAAACTCATGGCAAGTTTTAATTATGAAGAGGATGAGCCGGAGTTGTTGTGCAAAAGCTTCTTTCGAAGCTAGTTGCCAAAATTATCTTTTTGAAAGAACTTCTTTCTCGTACTTTAACACTTCATCTATGTAATTTGCATTTACATTTTCGCGGTTAAGGTATTCTGCCCACACATCACCGAAAGGCGCTGTCTTAAGTTCTTCCTGAAGAACCATAAGCTCTGTAAGTCTATTTTCATTCTGAAGAGATTTAAGCGTATCTACCGGCTGAAGAAGAGCATTAAGCAGTGCTTTCTGCACACTTCTCATACCTGTTACCCAAGCAGAGATACGGTTGATTGATGCATCAAAGTAGTCTGTTGCGATAAACACGCGGTCAAGGGCATCGTGATGTACGATTTCCTTTGCAATTTCCTTTGTTTCATCATCAAACAAAACTACATGGTCACTGTCCCATCTTACTCCCCTTGTAACATGAAGAGCAATC
>JAZUOX010000019.1:0-7035 GCA_045604905.1 Clostridia bacterium | reverse complement strand
CCACCATTTTCTTTTTTGAGTTTAGCAGATGTTTTCTTGTACCAGTCTATTTGTTCGGTTCGTACTCTGTCATAATGTCTTGGTTCATCCTCGTCATAATCACCCGAGTCAAACACCCAAAGATTGAAATTCACCTTGTCGCTGTCAGATGCGAGAACCGGAATATTAAATGTTGCACAGTTTTTGAAGCCTTCGCTATCGTCGATAGATATTACGCAAGAAAAGGTCTCGTAATATTCCATAATATCTCTTCTGGTCATCGGACCTTTCTCTGCATCGTGATTCCTGAAGGTCACGGCAACGGGAATACTTCTTGATTCATATATATTCAGCAGCGCATTGATGAGCTTTTTGGTTTTTTCAGGGTCCTCGTCAGGATGCGTATTATCACCTGTAAGTACAACAAGGTCAGGCTTTTCAACATCGCAGGCTTCAGCAATTACCCATATTGAAGCATCAAAATGCTTGTCATAATTAAGATGTGTATCAGCAATATGCAGTATTTTAAGCTTGCCGTCAGAATTGAACCTTATTGTTGTGTCTGTTACCTTCTGTGAATCTGCAGGTCCATAGTTGATATTTGTATTTTCGGGTTCGATTTCAAAATAGATTATTCCTACAACAAGAACCGCCACCAATACTAAGGCAATAATTCCTATTATTCGTTTTTTCATTGTGTAATCTCTCGCTTTCGTATTACTGAATAAACTTTTCTTTAGTATATGAAATTTATTTAATTCCCGGAGTTCTGAGAATACCTGTTGTTCGAAGAACATACTCATAACTCCAATTTATTCCGTCACTTCTCCATGCACCCGGACCATGCCATTTTTCTTTTACATTTACAAGGTGGAGCGGCCCGAAGGAGTTGTAGCGGTGCGTATAAAGTTTAATACCGACTTCATGTTCACCATCAGAAATACCATTGATTTCAAGAGTATATGGCGGATAAATAATCTCACCTTTGTTTTCACCGTCAATACTCACTTCAATAAGTGCACCCATATAGTCATTTGCAGTAACTGTGAGACTACCGTTTTTCACCTCAGTCTTCATTTTATATGTTACTGCTCCTGAATAGAAAGGAAGTCCTTGATTGATAAGAGAACCGAATGTTATTCTTTCAGGCAATGTGGTTATTGTTGCAAATGAACCTGTTACTCTGACACCGAAATCACCCAAAACGAACATATTTTCAAGGTTTGCGGTTTCACCGAAGGGAAGAGTAATTTCGAGGACATTTTCACCCTTTACGATGTTGCCAAGTTTCATCCTGCCAATTGAAATATCAACATAAAAGCCTTTTTCCCTTTCGGTGATTTTCTTGCCGTTGAAGGTTATTTCTGCGATGTCTGCGTCTTCAAGAGCAAGAACTGCACCAGTATAATCAATTTCACTCCAGAACGTAAATTTAAGTTTTACTTTATGATCTTTAGGAAGCTTTCCGAGTGCCCACGGCTGAACAACACGGTTACCTCTTTTTTTCATTCCCAGACGCTCTCTTACAAGATTGTCAAGACGAAGTATTTCTTCTTTGGGTGAATAGTCCTTATCATCGTCAATTTTCCACTCAGCCATATCAAGTACAAGAACATTTTCTTCAGAAAGCTCGTACTCGCACAGTGTACCGGGCATTTCGCCAGCTTTTTCGGGAATGTGTTGTGTTTCATTAGAATCGCTCTTACCATAGGTGAGCTTAAGAAGAATTGAATCATAACCGAAAATATGATATCGGATAATTGTCTTTCCTTCTCTGTATTCTGCTTTAATGGGATACACTTCACCGTTTTCGGTGTTATATATTTGAGGAGAAAATGTACCATTCAGAATAATCTGGATATCGTTGCCATCATCTATTTGCTTATTATCCGGTTCTTTTGAGCAACAAATGAAAAGCCATCTGCAATCAGTGTCTTGTCTGAGCTGATAAATATAATTGTCCGTAAGTCTGCCGTCAGCGTATCTTATTGTGAGAGTTCTTACATCGTGGAGTGCAGTAAGAAGCGATGCACGGGAGAAATCAATGTTTTCACTCTCTTCAAAGAGTGATTTTACACAGTCACAAGGCACGGCCTCAACAAGAGAGGGTGCATCGCCCATAAATATAAGTTTACCACCATTATCGCGGAACTGCTGAAGTCTTTCAACAGTTGTTTTTCTTAAGGTTTCACAGCCGGGTACAATAATTGCATCGTATTCCATTTCACCAACCTTGAGAGGTGCAGAGCCTTCCTTACAAAGAGAAGGAAGAAGTGATTCTGAAATAAAGTTAAAATCAATACTGCCTTCAAGAAGCCATTTTGTAACATTTTGAAATCTTTCATCAAGGCTTTCTCTGAATACTGCAGATTTATCATTAGGCCCCCAATGAAGCCAGAAACTCTCAACGGGATGAATTACACCAACCTTTACAACAGGCTTGCCACGTGTAAGTGCAGTGTTAACTCTTGCAAAATGGTCTTCAATAAGATTGTATTTTTTGTGCCAAGGAGACTGATAATGTATCGAAGCGGGGTAATCTCTTTTCGCTTCGCCTTTCATAGCGTACCACGAAAGATGAGGAACACGTATTGTGACGCCAAGACAAGCCTGCCAGTCACCCTGATGCTTGTATGTTCTGAAATCACAGTCCCATGTGGTAACGCCGTAAAGCTCTGAGAGCATACCTTCATAACCGTACTGATGAACAGCAGACTGTGTCTGCTTTGCGGTGGTGAATTCGTGACGGTTGCAAAGCATATCGATGCCGGGAAGTCTGAAGCTTCTGTATGAACGCATTGCCTCGCCAAGTGCTGCAGTCTGTGAATGTAGTGTAGGCTCTTCCATCATATGTCCTGTAAGAGCAATTCCATTTTCTTTGCACCATCCTCCGACAGTATCAGCGAATGAACTTGCAAAAAGTTCTGCAATAAAATCATGATATCTGTAACGGTGCAGAGATGGAGCAGAGCCGGGCTTATCCCAGAACACTTCGGGAAGAGTGTCGAAAATATCCTCCCCGTACATTTCTTTATAGAGCTCAGGAACCTTATCAGTCCAGGGCATTGTGATATCCGTTTTATCAAATGAATTATTGAGAACTCTTTTTCTTGTAAACTGAGGCTCATCGGTAAAAATAGCGGGAATGGTTTTATCAAATTCATCACCCACTTTTGCTTTATATTTTTCGTGTGTGACTTCAATAAACTTTTTAATAGCCTCGCAGTTTAAGGTGTCAATATATGTCTGATTGTTATACCAGTTAGAAGGATTTTGTAATTCAAGAAAGGCGTACCATTTTGTGCCCTCTGCTTTTTCATCTTCACCTATTCTTTTATAGGAAGAGAGAAATCCTTCACTGTCAAGAACTATATCGTAGCAGGCAATAGGGTTTTCTTTTTCGTTTCCCCAATAGTCATCATAGCCACTGCATTCTTTTTCTTTGAAGGGAGTGAAAAGAAGACATCTTCCTCTGTATTTTTTATCTCTTGTCACAAGTCCGCCTGCAGCTCCTGAAGGATATCTGTCTTCATCGTAAAGCCAAGCAAGCATTTCTTCCTTCTTTGCCTTACAAACACTGTCTTTGATAAGCACCATATATTCTTCACTCAGGTACTCGTTTTCAAGACCTGTCCTTACGTGAAGATGAAAACCACCAAACCCCATTTCTTTGAATATATCAATTTGTCGGCATAATTCTTTTTCTGTAAGATATGAGTTAAGAGCCCAGAATGGTGTTCCTCTGTATTCTGATGTAGGACTTCTGAAAAGCTCTTCCTTTAATGTTTTTTCGATATTCTTTTTGTATAGCATATGTTCACCTCTTGCGTGTGAGAATTTATTTCAGAGTAAATTCAGCATTATTGTCCGAAAAGCCTTTATTGTTTCCGATAGTATCAAGAAGCATGCATCTTAAATCAATCTTTTCACCGTTTTTACTGAGCTTAGGTTCAATCTTTTTAAGCACAAATGAAAATCTATTGAGAATGCCTGAAATGAAATTATACACAGGTGTACCCTCGATATGAGGACCGTCACCAAGAAATATCCCAACTCCAACTTCACCAACAAGCTCTGCTAATTTTTTGTTTTTAAGAGCTTTGTCATTATTTATAAAAAGCAGACGTTCAACAGTTCCCACAGTGATTTTATCGAAACGTTTTCTACCAAAAGATTTTAAATGTTTAACAATTCCTTGTCCGCCACTGAGAGCGCCACGAACACGTGCGATAATTGCATTTTCGAAATGCTTGTGAAAATATTCCTGCGCAGTAAGACCTTTTAAATCCCAACCAAAGTCTTCAACATCAATTGTTTCAACCTTCAGCACAGAGTTTTCTTCTATTGTTATTTTTCTGTATTTTGCAGGACTGCCTACAAGACAGGCAGTGCAAACATCAATCAGTCTGTTGCCCTTTTCGGTATAAAACTCATTTATGCTCTGGATGTGCATATGTCCTGTTAAAATAAGCTCTATTCCGTTATCTGCAAGGAAGGTCGCAACCCTTCTCCAGTCCTTAATTCTTGCATCTCCAACTAAGTCGAAAGCCGGTACAGATGGAATAATAGGATAATGGCATATTGCAAAAACAGAGCAGTTATCTGCCTTTGCTTTGTCAATCTGTTCTTTTGCCCAAGACATAAGTCTTTCGTCCATTGCTCCTTTTGGCTGAGCCTTACTGTCACAGCATATCGCCAGCATTCTTACACCTTCGGTAATTTCAGCAACATAGGAATGTGTTGGTTCATCAAGTGCAATAGCATCGTCATAACCGAAATCACGGTACATCTCACACAAATCATTGAAATCTGTACCTTCAACAGGAACACGACCATCACCTTTTAATACATAAGCGGAATCATTATAATCATGACCTGCGGTTATAACAAAAATCCTTTTACCGCTTTCTTTAAGCTTGTAAAGCTCTCTGATAAAGCTATTGTGACTTTCTTTTTCACCGTTCTTTGTAAGGTCACCCGGAATTATAATAATATCAGTTTCTTTGTCTTCGCTGATGCGTGCAAAGGTGGATTTTACAATTGCACTGCTTTCCTTTACAAAGTACTGTTCAGTAAGCATATTTTTTTCAAATGCTTTTCCTTCAGCACCTAATTTATTTTCAAAATAATGGGTATCGGTTACAAGATAAAAACTGACAGGCTTCATTTTTCTCCGTCCTTTGTTACAAAATGCATATAACTACTTATTTAAATTGTAAAATATCAAAACGCGATTGTCAATAAATTGTTTATATTTACAAATCCTATTGTTTTGAAATTATTTTTATGTTAATATTAACTAAACCATATTTTAGGAGATGATATGATGTTAAAATCCAAAAAGACATCTGCTACTGAAATTCCGCAGAATGCTCTCATTCACGGTGAGGGTAAACATATTTCAAAATTCGAGTATTTCTGCGTAATGCTTTCAAGAATCGGTGGTATGTTCGGAACAACCCTTACAGGCTCGCTTGCAGTAGCATTCCTGCACGAGCTTTATTACGGTCCTGTGGGAGTTAATGCTGAACAAATTGCAGATATTCTTGCCGTTCAGACTACACTTACTACTGTTTTAGGTATAGTAATTGGTGTTATTTCAGGCTTTATTATTCAGAACTGGAAAACCCGTTGGGGCAGATATCGTCATTGGTATATCATATGTCTTATTCCCATATTCACCCTTACCGCGTTATACTTTTATGTTCCCAAGGGCTGGACTGTTGAGCAGATGACCCTTTTCCGTTATGGTATAGCTTGCTGTCAGACTGTGTTCAACGCCTTCAATAACGCAGGTCAGAATATTGTTCAGGTTATCTCTCCAAACCATAAGGAAAAGAAAACTGTTGCAACAATATGGCAGTTATCTTATTATATCGGATACGGTGCAGCTTATCTCGGCACATTTGTTTACGGTATTTTCAGCGATGACAAAAACCAAATGTATATGACTCTTGCAATTGTTGCCGCTACCGTTACTGCGTTCGGTAATCTTATGTGTGGCCTTTTCTGCAAAGAAAGAATTGAGCTTCCTAAGAAAAAGAAGGTAAAGGTAACAAAAGCCGTTTTCTCTCTTTTCAAATACAAAAATTACCGCGCATACCATGCAATCCAATGGTCACATACTTTTGCTATGCTTGGTAAGATGTCAACATATCTTGCTGCTATCACAGTCGGCTCCTCAAAGAACCTTTTACTTACTCTTCCCACAGCAATTGGTACCGTTGTTGGTAATCTTATTACAACAAAGCTTTCAAAGAAATACGAGCCAACCAAGCTTCTTAAAATCTGCGGACCGTATTCTATTATCTCGGCAGGTATTCTTTTTGGTATCTGTTTTATTGAAGCACAGTTTGACATTATGTTCTTTAGTGGCTGGAACAGCATTTTCTTCTATATTTTCTATTTCATTTTCGGCGTAGGTATCGGTATTCAGGAACTTTCAACCTCACACCTTAATGTTGAGTTCTATGATTATCTTGAATGGGAGACAGGAGAGAGAATGGAGGCTATTCAGGGTATTGTACCCGGATGGGTTCAAACTGCTCTTAATTACTTGAAGGAAATTGCTATTCCGTTTATGATTGCATGGGCAGGTTATCAGTCCTCTGCAGAAGGTGACCTTGTTGTTACAATGCAGGCTCAACCTACATATCTTAAAACATGCTTGTGGCTTCTTGCGTTCCTTGTCTTCGGTTATGCTTTTGCTAATGTTCTAAAGTCTCTTATCCTTAAATTCTTCTATGATATAGAAGGTGAAAAGAAAGAGCAGATGTATCGTGACCTTGAAGAAATGCGTGAAGAACGCCATAGGGAAAACGAAACTGCCTAAATATTATTGCTGACGTTGAGTTTTAAAAGCAGAAATAATTAAAGGTTGTTAGAACGACATAAAAACAGGAAATTAAAATACCACTTCCGTTTCTTTAAAAATATAAAAACAATTAGTCGACCCAGAATGGTCGGCTAATTGTTTTTTAAATACTATGTGTAAAATGACAACCAGAATAAAATAGCTTTTTACTTACCAAAGAAAGCCGTGTAACGAGAGTAGTG
>JAZUOX010000018.1:0-1923 GCA_045604905.1 Clostridia bacterium | reverse complement strand
TCATCAATAACCGGTCGATACGTAAAATTCACAGAAAGATATATGAACCCTCCCCGAATCAACAAGGTGGACAAGCGTTCAAGATTTTTGTATGACAACTTTTACGTTATAAGCGACAACAATCCTCTCGGTCGTTTTATGACTCCGGCTTTCACATCTATAAAGCGTAAAGGTGCTATTTCAACAGTAGAAGCATTTTCCGTTTCTGAGAAACCGGCAAATTTCGAACATTTTGACTACACTGATTGCTCATTTGCTGACATCGACTCTTTATACGAGAAATCCCCTGTAAATAAAACCGCATTTATGATTTGCGTTGACTGTAACAATGTTAAGTCCAAAGAGCTTTGGCTTGAAACTATTCGTAAAACTGCAGACTTCGCATCAAAGGGCAAAAACAATATGTGTGTTGTTTCACTTCTTTTGCCCGAATTCCCTGCAATTCCCTCGGATGATATTACAAGTCTTTCCGAACGCGAATTCGGTTATTTTATGGAAAGAAAGCTCGAAAATCCCACTGCGGAACAGAGTTTCTTTGTTGAAATCGAAAAACTTTGCCGAAATATAGTAAACGACGGTTTTGAAAACATCAACATTTCCCGCGTTGCCAACCTTTTCGGTCCCGATTCCTGTGTAATCAGAAACTTCGACTTAGAAGGCTTTATAAAAGAGAGCCACGCTTCAGGTGTAGTTAATATTACTACCGAAGACCAGGCAAATGTAATCTCCGTGTCATATATCAGAGACGCTTTCAACTTTGCTACTCAGATTTTATATTGCGGAAGAACGGGTCATATTTATAACTTCTGCTCTCATTCCACCTCAATAGCAAAAATGAAGCAGAGCATCCACGAAAGCTTTAAAGCGTCTTTGGGTCTTAAGAGCGATTGTGACAATATCGGTAAAATCAACTATTACACTCTTAACACTCTCAAATTCTTCCAGTGCGGTTGGGCTCAGAACAAGAATATGGGCTTGAAAACCGCTTTATACAGAACCTATTGTGATGTTACGGGCGAACCCGATAACAACGAAAAGAATATTGCAATTTACGCAGGTAAACTTCCCCGAATCAAGGACCTTGAACTTATGATGCTCAAGGATATTGATGCTTTGTGCGAGGCAAACGGCATCAAATACTTCCTTTGTGGCGGTACAATGCTCGGTGCAGTCCGTTACGGTCACAGTATCCCTTGGGACGATGACCTTGATATCGGTATGCTCCGTAAGGACTTTGACAAATTCCGTAAGGTTTCACTCAAAGACCAGAACCACGAATTATACAACTACTCAAGTAACTACAATAAGAGTGGTAGCCACTATATTGTAGATAAAGTTCGTCTTAATAACACCTACTTCTCAACTCGTTATTCTTCAGTTCACGAGTACGACGACGGTTTATTCATTGACGTTCTTGTATACGACCAGACAAGTAATATCAAACTCGTTGGTATGATTCATAGCCGTATCGTTCATATTCTTTCAAAGATTATTGAACTTCGTTGGTACAATAAACCCAGAAAAGGTCCTAAGAGAAAAATCCGCGAAACTCTTATGTTACCCTTCCTTCGTATATTCCCCATCGGCTTCTATCACAGCATTTTCGAGTTTGTATTAAAACTCTACAAACATAAAAAGAACGCTAAATACGTAATAGATAGTACAGGTAAACTTCAGAAAAAGGGTCCCTTCAGTATCCAGGGTCTTGAAGATGTTCAGCGTGTACCTTTCGATGAGGGCTTTATGGCACCCATTCCCGAGGATTACACAAACTACCTTACCTTTGACTACGGCCCCAACTATTTACCCGAGCCCCCCTTATCAAAACGTGCAGCGCCCCACAACTTTGCACGTATTGACTTAGGTGAATACATTTTCGAAACTGACACTACCGTCAATTACAGAAAATTGGATGTTCGCGGT
>JAZUOX010000017.1:0-2502 GCA_045604905.1 Clostridia bacterium | reverse complement strand
GAATGAGCCCTTTTAAGGGTAGCAAGTAACAATCCTACGCAGTTGGCAGTCGTACTTACGCGTTGACGCGTCCTGCGAGGAATAGAGGGCTATGCCCGCATGTGAAAAACCACCCGTTTGACGGGTGGCTGTTTATTCTGTGCTTAATTGCTCTTAAACCCTCGGAGAGCGCACTACACCACACAAGGGGCTCCCGAAAAGTCATAGACTTTTTGGGGAGAGGAGGAGCAGTGAAGTGAATGAGTTTCGCAGTTATGCGGAAACGAGTGATACGGAGCTTGTGACGACGAGGTGGTGAGTAAGTGCGCCCTTAAGGGAAATATATTAGCCTTTAGTTCAGCTTTTCGAGTAAATGCCCCTCAATATCAGTAAAATTCATCGTCTTGATTTCAGGTAAAAGCTTCTCCAAAATCGCACCCTCTACAATAAGTCTGTGGTTTCGCTCTGTGCGTTCCTTTTTACGGTTGCGGTTTTCAGCCTGCTCAAGTCTGTGCTTGGCTTGTATCAGCTTTTTCTCGTTATCAGTCATAAATATCACCTCCAATCATTGAGCCAAAGTGGCTCATATTTTTTTGCCTTTTTCTGTTTTGAGCCAAAAAGCAAGGTTTTGGCTCACATAAAGTTTTCAAGAAACGATACCGCTTCTGCATTGTTTTTCAGCTTCTCTTCCTCTGTCAGTTCTGTGTCAAGCTTCTGTGCTGTTGGCTGTGCCGAAGAAACAAAAGAAACATCCTGCAATTCTTCTCTGAGAACTGCACGGATGTCTTCAAGTGTAAAATCTCTTGGGTTATTCTGAAACCTAATCTTTTCAATAACTGCCTCAATGATAAATTTGTTGCGGGATTGTTTATTACTCTGTGCCAAGGCTTCTAAAAAGTCACTGGCATTTTTCTCGTCAGGGTTATCAAGATTAAATCTCACATTAAGTCTGCGGCTGTTCATATCCTACCCATACCCATCATAGTTTCGGCAAGGTACTCATAACCCTTTGCCGCCGCACAGATGTCATCAACAAAACGCACACGGTCTGCATTGTATTTGTAGAAATTCTTAACAAGGCAACCGCCACCGCCGGTTATATACAGAAGCATAGTGTTTTCGTCGTACCCGTGGTCACGGAGTCTGTGGAAGATTTCAGCTACATACTTTTGTACCTCTGCTTTAATAATCTTCATATCCGACTGAACAATGTTGGCAGTACCCTTGCAGAGAACTTCATCAATAATATGCTCATTGATTTCTCTCTGCGTTTTTCTGAGGAAGGCTTCACGGATATCAACAGTACAGAAATGAGTACCGAACTTTTCCGTGTACATCCTCTCCGACTGCGGTCTACCGTTTATGACATAGAGAATATTCATTGTGCCATTTCCAATGTCAGCTACAAGGTTTACACCGTTCATTTTGGTTGCAAACTGAGATACCGCCGCATACCCCTGCGGATAGATACTTGCACCTGCTATTTTGATTTTGTACTCGGTATGCTGCCAAGTGAAAGTTACCTCTTCATTCTTTGTTAGATATGCTTTGAAACTCTCTTTCTGACCTGCCGTCCAAGTAAGGGGCAGGCCTGCCGCAATGTGAACAGTGGCTTCCGTTAAGTCTTCGGCACTTAACTCCTTTGCAATAGCCACAAGTGTGA
The DNA here is from genome assembly GCA_045604905.1 of Clostridia bacterium. GTDB lineage: Bacteria > Bacillota > Clostridia > UMGS1883 > UMGS1883 > UMGS1883. Next base: position 860 of record JAZUOX010000017.1, on the reverse strand, counting down.
GGGCATAATAATCCTCATCTTTGATTTTATCGGGAAGGAACTCCTTGTGTCCTTCACCGATAAGATAGAACTTACCACCGTAAACAAGCATATCCTTTGTGAAAAGCGGCTCTGAATCGTAAGCCGTGATGCCTGTTCTGAAGCAGTGGTTTGCAGTTTTGATGTTGCCATAACCGTGGTCAACACCAATGATTATTACATCATTAATTTTTTTCATTTGTTTTCCTCCATTAGGTTAAAATTTTGTTTAATTATGAATTTGGGCATAAAAAAAGCACCCTTTACGGGTGCGGTGAAAAATGGGTCTGTCACGAATGTTGAAGATAAATACTCCTTTCATTTGAATTTTGAATATAAAAAAACACCTGCTACTTTTAAAGTAACAGGTGTATGTAAACGGATTGAAATTTGTGGTAAGGGTGTGATATAATGAGTTCGATAAATAAGAATTTGACAAACGCCTGGAGGAAAAGAAAATGGTAATAGAATTAGTGAGAATCCAAAAAGTTGACAAAGGCACTCGTTTGGCAGACAAGTTATTGAACTTTGTAGAAAACTTCTCTTGGTTGGACGTAAAAGAGCATATAGTGAGAGTGATTAAAAACTGGGAATTTAAGGAATGGGAAACACCATTCGTAGCAATGGCAAATGGACAAATTGTTGGAATGGTAACTATCATGAAATCCGACTATTATCCATTGCCAGAGATATATCCTTGGATATCGACTTTATTTGTAAGCGAAGATTATCGTGGCAATAAAATAAGTGGAAAACTCATTGATTTTGCCAATCAATATGCCAAAGATACTGGATTTGGAAAGACCTATATTCCGACAGAATACATTGGTTTGTATGAAAAA
>JAZUOX010000016.1:0-2734 GCA_045604905.1 Clostridia bacterium | reverse complement strand
TCTTCTCTTATTATAAAAAAATAAGTGCAAGCAATCAACTACATCGATAGTTAATTTACTTACACTTTTATTGTACCAGGGGCTGTCGCAAAATGATGTCATTTTGCTGCAGCCCCTTCTCTTTATATTTATTCTGCTTTTACAATCTTTGCATAGTTTAATGGAGTCAGCGTTCCCTCTTTTACAAGGAATACTCTGATTTCATCAACGCCATTGTCGTCAAAATCTTCAATATCAAGTCTTGTGAAGTCGTTTGCTGCAAGAGTGAGGTTCTTCTTAACAGAAATACTCCTAAACTGACCTTCCTTGTAGCCTGCTATAACAACATCGCCGAAAGCTTCTTCGCCTCTGTTATTCAGCCATACGCCTATTTTATGAGTAGCGTTGTCGTAAGCTACTGTTGCGATTTCAGCATTTCTCTTACCCTTTACACAAAGATAGCCTGACTTGTTACCGCTTACAATAAGCTTATTTCCTTCGATACTGTATGTAACATCTGCAGACTTATAAACAAGCTCAAAATCCGCTGCAACTGTCTTTTTGTCAAGTTCAAGAACAAATTCGTCCTCATCCTGAAGGAAGTCAATGTAGTAGTAAACATCGTCATTATACTCTACGTCGTAAGCAGTAACCTTATCGGTACTCTGGTCAAGGTTGTCGTAGTGACGGAATGCCACACCATTGATTCTTGAACCTTCCTGCCAGAACTGTTGTGTGTTTACGAACATGGGGTAAACCTTCATACCTGTTCTGTTAAACATTGTGAAAGCTGTTGAAACATTGTCTTTTCTTACATCGGGAGCTGCAAGACCAATCGGAATATAACCTGCTGCATACGCCATCTTGAACTGATCGTTATCGTCAGCATAGTATTCAATAATTCTGTCGGGAGCAAAGTTTTCATCTGCCCAGTCTTTTGTATTAATGGTGTATCCCGGGAAGTGGTTATTGGTCATAAGGTAAGGCTTTGTGAATTCGTATGTTGTGCCATCCTGAACAAGGTCTTTTACACCGGGGATGTATCTGTATACACCGCCACCGAATACATCAGCCTTTTCATAGTACTGATAACCATAGTAGTGGAAGTTACGTGTAGTTTCAAGAAGCTGGTGGTCGAAGTCAATGATAACATCGCCGTCTTCGTGAATTGTAATTGTCTGCTTGTAGTGCATTATGGGTGTACCGCCTTCTGCTATATCCGCAGGAGCTGTGTAGCCGCCCTCAGGACGGTACTGACGAAGGTGATAACCAATCTTTGAGGGGTCCATAATGTCATAAGTTTCCTGAAGAACAACCTTATTACAGTTTACTGAAAATCCCTCTCTGATATCATCAACATCAACGTATTCTTCTACCTCACCGTCACGATAAACAAACATTTTCTGTACACGGTTACCGATTGCAGGCTGAAGCTGTACGCCTGTTTCAAGAACAGAAGCTACAGTGATTGCAGCAGTATTGAGTGCAAAGTTGTTGTCGTAAGAAGGATTATATGTAAGAGTTGAACCTGTAATAGTCTTTGCAAAGGTCCAGTTACCTACAGAGTTCTTATCACCATCAGAGAGGAAAATAAGCTCGTTTGCATTGAGAACTCTTACAAGTGTCCACTGAATACCCTCTGAATCTGTCCATACTGAACCGATGTCGCCGTAAGTCTTACCGTGGCCTGGTGAAGAAATACGAACACCGAAGGATACACCGTGGTTACCGCCAAGGTATGTTGTGCTAAAGTGAGGAGGTGCAGTTTCGTCAGCTGTAGGAGTCTTTACAAGCTGTTTTGAGCTACCTGATACTTTATTTATAAGCTCTGCTCCTCTGTAGTCAAAGATAACGTTCTTTTCAAGCTCACTGCCGGCGTTATTTACCTTGAAGAGCTGACGGAGGTTATTTTCCTCGTCGTAATCACTTGTAACATACATAAAAACTGAATCCCAGTAGTTTGTATCTTCAAATGAAACTTCAAGTGTAAGGGGCTGACCTGCCTCTGATACATAATCGCTTGTAAACTCTACATCTCTTGCCTGAATTACAAAGTCGTCAATAAGGATGTTTGCACCGACTGAAGTTCTGAATGCTGCGAAGTTAAATTTCCTGAAGCTGTCGTAAGTAATGCCACTCTTAAAGGGCATAAGCTCTGTGTTCTGCTTCACACCGTTAAGGTAGAAGTCATAACCCTGATTTTCGAAATCAAAGTCGAAGCGGTATCTGTCAGAAGTTCCGATAGCACCTCTCTGCTTTGTATAAAGTGTCTTTCCATAGTAATATGTAGAATCACTTGCATGACCGCAGATATACATATTTCTGCCGTTTGTCTGAATTCTTGCGATAGTATTCTTTGAATCGAGGGCACTGCCCGTTGTACCGCCGTAGAATTCAAATTCGTAAATTGCGTTTACGCTTGTATCTTCATTGTATGTTGCAGTAAATTCAACGCTGATATTCTTTACGTCACGGTCATTCTGGAATGTGAATGAAGGTCTTCTTGTGCTACCGTCTGACTTGGGAACGAAACCGTTGATATAATATTCACCGGACTCGTTTTCAATAGTTGTTGTGAAACGGTCGGGGTCTGATTCACAAGCCCAGCCGACTTCTGAAATGTTCTGTCCTACAGCTTCGGGATAGTTGAAATCCTCTGTCTTAAACACATATGTGTTTATAGCAGGAATAACGATATTATGCTCGCGCGAGAAGGTTACGCCGTCAACTACTGCAGTAATTGTGAGTGTTGTTG
>JAZUOX010000015.1:0-1716 GCA_045604905.1 Clostridia bacterium | reverse complement strand
GAGCCGCACTCACCGTGCATCTCTGTCACGCTCTCTCAAATTCTTTTTTGCGAGAACCATTTTGTTGTGTACGAGAAGCTCCTTTGTGTTTTCAACAAGACTCTCCTTGCCTGAAACAAAAACACAAACCACATAGCCTTTGTTTTTCCATTCTCTGTATTGCGGTCTGAGGGATTCATAGAACTCCTCATTGTTTCGCTCCTCCTGAGATAACCAAAAATAAGCTATCTTTGTTTTGTCGCATACATCCAAAAGCAACTTTTAGCCTCCTTTCCTTACATATTTTTCCTCATACTTAAGGTTGCTATACGATTTAGTTATCTTTTCTATCGGACATCTTTGTCCTTATCTTTGTGAACAGTGCGTTTTGGTTTTCGGTAACGTGCCGTGCGCTGTTCGTAATCGGCTCGTCTTGCTTCGTTAATCAACTCGACAACACGTTCATCACCGAAGATTCTTCTTACCAGCCGGAAGTCCTGAACTTCGTGAGTGAGCTTTTCGTTTTCACGGTAAAGCTTCTGATTTTCTTTTCTGTACCGTTCTTCATCGCCGTACTTACACCGCAACTCATAGCTAATGTTATCAAGTCGTTCTTTCATCTCGAAACATCTCTTCACCGCTGTCTTGGCGATTGCAAGTAATCTTTTTATCAGAGGCTCAACGAACTTCGTCTTGTAAGTTTTTGCTGACATCAAAGGTGGCGGCTCAGGCAGTTGGAACTCTTCTTCGTCGTAAAATTGATTTGAGATTTCATCCATCTCACCTTCGAACTCCATCAGATTTGATACTCTTTCTCTGAGGTCATCAACCTTTATGTTCAGCTCTTCGGATTCCTTCGTCAGTGATTCAACTTCTTCTGCTCGCATCTTCTTTTTGTAATCGTAATCGGATAAGTGTTCTTCGTGAGTGCCCTTATGTTCCCACTCTATTCCGTATTTTTGCATCACGGCTGCAAGCTCCTTCTTCTCGGAAAGTATCCACAGACTCCATTCGGATTCGTGCTTTGAGTTGCCGACAAACCCCTGATTGGCGAGTGCCTGCTTGAGTGAAACTCTTGTATCCATTCCTCGTTTGCTTCCCGTCGTGAATGGAACAAAGTCAATGTGAAGATGCGGTGTCGCTTCATCCATATGCAGGTGTGCGGAGAAAACTTTCAGATACGGATTGCGTTCTTGGAACGACTGAAAATATTCGTCGAGTATTCTCTCGGCAAGCTCGCCGTTCTCATCTTTTGCACTCATATCTTCACGGTCACCAATCTGTAAAATGATTTCGTGAAAAGTTTTTTCCTGCTTACCCGTGCGGATTTTCTCATAGTAATTTTCGATTTTTCTGTCGGCACGTTTCTGTTTTGCGTTGTATCTTTTCTGTGCTTCATCGAAAAGCTGATGATACACATCGGTTATTTTTTCATTGCAGTATTCAATGTTTCTGTGAGTTCTTTCGGGGTCTGTGTTCTTCGCATTGAACACTCTGCTGTTGTGATTGACCGAGCCTTTACCTACCATTGCACTTATCGTTCTTTTAATTTAATCAGCTCCTTTAAAATTAAAAATCTACAAACCTTAAAAACGGTTTTGTTACTTTTGTCAAAAGTAACGCAAAAGCACTTTTGACACACTTTGTATATCAAAAGATGCTGTTGCGCTCTCCGAGGGACACCAAGACGGTACAAATGCACCGTCTTGCGTGACGATGGTGACGACCGTGACGGTC
>JAZUOX010000014.1:0-1523 GCA_045604905.1 Clostridia bacterium | reverse complement strand
CCGACAATGAAATTGCGTTGACTGAAGGTATCGCACAAGAATTAGGCGATTACAGTGTCGGGCAGGAAATTACCATTGAAAATCAAACGTATTCTCTGTGCGGAATCGTAAATGACTTCGGAAGATTATGGCCCCGTGGTGAATTGCAGATAAAGGACAACATTACGCCTGTCAATGCATTTATCACCCAAAACCGTCTTGAACAAGTTTTTGAAGAAACCCACAGCATCACACAACAAATTGTTATCATTAAAGAAACGGGAATCGTTAATTCCAACGATGATACAACAAGGCTATTTTCAAGCAACAAGTCTTTTGATGTAAGTGAGAATTTCTCCATCCCTCAGAGCTTTATGGTCTTGATGTATGTAATATCGTTATTGATCATAACAACGATTTTGATTATGAACAAGACGAAGCTTCTTGCAAGAATCCGTAACTACCTCTTGCTCGGTATGAATAAAGGCAGTATTTTCTTTATTCTTATGTTCGAAATGATTTGCATTCTGATCATTGGCGCTGCGGTGGGAAGTGTACTGAGTTTCTTTGTATCAAAAGCTTGTTTGCACCTTCTTCTGAATAACGAATACAGTTATCCGGTGTTTGATTTCGATATGCAGTTGAACACGGCACTGATACTTTCCCTTTGCGTAGGGTTAATTATCACTTTTACAATCTATGCAGCATACATCGTAAAACAGACTGCACTTGACAGTGAGATAAGCGGAAAACATTACAAAAACACGAAGGCAAGAGTCAGCATATTCAAATTGGATATGTTCAAAAATCGAAAAGCCATTATAGCGATTGTATTGCTGATTTCATTATCATGTACGTTATTGTCCTACGGAATCGCATATAAAAACTATTTCACCGAGGATGTAACGGAAACTAATTCAAACTATGTAGAAAATGATTATGACTTTCAGTTTTCCTCAAAGCTAATCAATGCACCGCCTCTTACAGATAAAGTCACGGGAGCACAGTTGACCCCCTTACTTTTTACAAACAATTATGAAAAGAACGGGGCAAATCAAGAATTTATTGATTCCGTAGCATCCATTCCGGGCGTATCAAAGATTTTACCATACAGAGAGAATCAAAAAATGAATCTCCTTGTAAAAGCCGGCAGCATTGACACGTATTTTGATGCTTCCGACTCGATGCCCGACGGCAGATATAGTATGGAAACATTTATGCAAATCAACAATTATGATCTCATTTGGGATACATTCCAATATGCAGATGACGATGTGTTGATATGCAGTGAGATTGTAGGGTACAGCCAACAAAGCTTGGAAGAGTTAAAAGCATCTGTCATTGAGGGTGAAATTAACATAGACAAGCTAATGTCGGGAGAAGAAGTCATTCTCCGTGTTCCTGCATACAAAATAACGGAGCAAGATTTCGGTGGAACGATACTAAGAGGAATTATCCCTGCAGAGTATGACGATCCGGATGCAATCAATATGACACAGTTTAAGGTCGGTGATGAAATCACACTTTCGGGATTGCTTACGGAC
>JAZUOX010000013.1:0-73552 GCA_045604905.1 Clostridia bacterium | reverse complement strand
AATGAGACTTATGGTTTTGAAGGATCACTTGATTATCCCGTGACATTTGGTCAAAATGGAACAAAGGTGTATGTAGCAAACGAAAGCAGTACCAATCCGTCAATGACAAGTACTATCGGTCTTGAAGAAGTGGACGGAAACAGCTTTGTAAAAATAACTAAGGCAGCAAACGAATATCCATGGTTTGCTCTTTACAACGGTTCAGGTGCAGGCACGGGTGACCTTGCATTAAAGTTTGACTTTTATGCTTACAGTTCCACTTCAAAAGTAAGAATCAATGCATACTATGGTGCTTCAAGTGCCGTTCTTGCTATCTTTGACTTTGGTTCATTACTAGGTCCGGGTTCTGCATCTTCAGGCATTAAATACTCGCCTGAAACATGGTATAATTTTGAGCTTTATACAGAAAAGGCAACAGATAGCGTTAAGCTCAGACTTAAGAGTGCTGACTCAACTGAATGGCAGGAAAAATGGATAACACAAAAAGGTCTTTTTGATGGAAAAGAAGACATTGAGCTTAGCCAGTTGAGAATAGATACACAGTACAGCGGTGCATATTCTGTAGGTATTGACAACTATTCTCATAATGTTAACACAACCGAAAAGGTCAACAAAAGGCAGGAAGCATTCAGCCGTTATGAAAATGCAAGTGCTTTTGACGAAAGCTCTCTTGTAAGTGATTATGTATTTGAAGCAAACAATACAAACGGCAGTGCAGCCAAGATAACAGAAGATCCCTTTGATGCAAACAACAAGGTTCTTAATTTGCATAATGCAGGCACTGAAGCAGGCGGTGGCGCTCTCTGGGCAGGTACCTTTATGGGTAGTGATGGTTCCGATACACTGAAAATGGAATTTGACTTCAACGATGCAAACGGTGCAGCTGCAAGCGAATTTGTGCGTATCGTCATAGATGGAACAAGTAAACAACCGCTGGTTCTTATTTTCCAGGAAGGAGCTCTCAGAATATCAAATGACAGAAGCGTTCTTGTGAGTGATGCAGACGGAAGCAATCTCTCTTACGAGGAAGACGTATGGTACACAGTTTCTGTTGAAGCAAACTGGCACACAAACTACCTTAGAGTAGGTCTTAAGGAAAAGGATGCAGAAAGCTTTACATATTCAACAATGCCGCTTTTCACAGAATTTATTTCTGTTACAGAGGCAGGCAAAAAGCTTAATCAGATAAGAATCGGTTATATCAGTTCTGCTTCTGAAGGCTCAGATTTTTACATTGATAACTATTCTCATACTACATCAGATGCAGTAGCTGAAACAGACGATGTAATTTTAGCTATTAAGCCGAAGGCTGTTAAAACAGATGATGTTGTTACCGGTATTACAAGCTATATTGCAACACTAAGCGGAAAAGAAGAGAAGGTTAACCTTGTAGTAGCTCTTTATGATGAAAGCAGCAGTCTGACAAAAATTCTTGTTAGTGAGGAAAGTACATCCTCGACAGTAGGTAATTCTATTAATGTTGATTTAACAGGTGAAATCTTTACAACCTGGCGTGCATTTGTTTGGGATGCGAATAAAGGTCCCAGCCCTGTTGATATAGTAGAAAGTGACCTCTGGTAAAAACACATTACGTCTGACAATCCCGGACATAAGTCCGGGATTGCGGGCAGATAAAAAAGGAGGGGGCAATATGCAGAAAAAAAAGAATACTGTTTTTATGAAAACAATAAGCTTCTGCCTTGCAATTCTGTTGTTGCCCGTGACGTCCTTCTCATCGGAAATTCCGGTATATAAGCTTTTTGAAAGCTATGAAAACATTAACGGGTTTGAAAATGGTGCAGTGGATGATTTGTTTTCCGTTCAGAATGCAACAGATGGCAGCACCGTAATTCTTGCAGAAGACCCGCACTCAGACGGCAATCATAGGCAGACAATACAGCTTCACGGACAAAATGGCGGTGGATATTCATACGTTATGCCCTATTACGGGGGTAGTGTTAAGGCTAACCCTCTTAAAATCGGATTTGATTTTTATACCGATGCGGAAAATGTATCGGGAGAAGATATAGGCATCACCCTTCTGATAGAAGGTGTGTATGCAAAAGTTCTGGCTCTTTCAGATGGCAAGGTATATCATAACGATAAGCAACTGGGAGAATTAAGTTATATTGACAAAACATGGTATAATATAGAACTCCAGATAGACTGGAATGCACGTTATGTGCAGATACGGATGAAAAAAACAGATGAAACCGATTGGGAAAAAGTAATTATTACAGATACTTCGTGCTTTTCTTCATTAACAAACGATTCTGAATTGTATCAGATTCGTATTGGATACCGCAAGCTGCCCTCATCAGGCAGTGCAGACTTTTACTTTGACAATTACTATCACAAGCGTGATATTCAGATAAAACCACCGAAGTACACATATTTTGACGGATTCAGTCAGGTGTGTGATTTTGACGATGCAAACTTCGATATAAAGGACTATGTGTTCGCAGTAAACGAAACAGGAAATTCTTATGCAAATATAGATAACTTTCCGCAGGGCGGTACAAACCGTGCATTGCATCTTCATCACGGGGGAGACAACTCTGACGGCATGGTGTATTTTATGCCATATTACAAGGCTTCAGGTGCGGCACATCCGCTGTTTATGAGCTTTGATTTTTATGCTGCGGATTCTCTGGAGCTGTTTGTCAGACTGGTTCTTACAAACGGACAACCCTTAATTTTTACCTTCAAAAACGGAACAGTGAACTACGGATTAAAAGGCTCTCGCACGCCTGCAACGGCAGTAAACGGTGAAAAAGTTACCTACAGCGAGGATGTATGGTATAGTGTACGGATAGGTGTGAACTGGGAAACTAACCATATCAATATGCTCATTAAACAATCAGGAAATGAATCCTGGACAGAGATTGATATGCAAAATATGGAAGAACTTAAGTCATATAGTGCTGAAAACGACTCTTTGTCTCAGATTCGAATAGGCTACTATGTAAGCCCCGGAAAACCTTCAGATGTGTATATTGATAACTATATGCACAGAGTAGGGGGTCCGGGAGCGACGGAGATTGCAGGTGTATATGCAGGGAAACCATATGCATTTGTTGACGGAAAACAGACACAAATAGGAGACAGTAAAGAGACTGTTCCATACTATAACAATAATGTGCTTATGGTGCCGGCAGAATTTTTTGCAAACAGTATTGGAACTCAGTACAATGCCGATGGTAGCACGGTAAATTTCAGCAAAGAGGGTAAGACCTCCTCTGTCGATATAAGCACAAACAAAATTACTGTAGATGGAGAAGAAAAGTTCTTATCCGCATCTGTGCAAATAAAGAACGAAGTTATTTTTCTTCCTCTTTGCGACCTGTGTGACAGCTTCAGCTATGACCTTTTTCTGGATTCATCTGGGCTTGCCATTTACACTAGTGGCAGAGAGCCTGTGTCGTGGGAAAGCGACAAAAAAGAAATTCTAAAACTGACAGAAAGCTTTATCTACGATGATGTGTCCGGTGAAGAAATCGTGCAGATGATTAAAATGCAAAATGCCGCGAGAGGAGATAATCATCCAAGATTGCTGATGACAGAAGAGCGCTTTGCTGAAATCCGAGCAGAAATGGCAAAGCCTCAGAGTGAGCGCGATCCCGCAATTACAAAAATATATGCAAAAGTCAAGGCTGATGCAGATTCTTATCTTACACTTACCCCACCTGAGTATAAGCTTAACGGCATTCGTTTAATTGATACAGCAGGTGAGTATGAGGCACATATTATGTGCCTTGCTATGATGTATAATCTTATTAAAGATGCAAATGTAGCACTGGCAAATAAATATGCCGAGGCTGCACGCGGGAATATGCTGGCGGCGGCAAGCTTTTCAGATTGGAACCCATATCACTTTTTAGATGTTTCAATTATGTCCGCAGGTCTTGCTTTCGGATATGACTGGCTCTATGACTGGATGGTGAAAAAAGGGCATACGGACGAACTGGAAATAATACGGCAGGCAATTGTAGACAAGGCCTTTGTGCCGGTTATGAATGACTATAACGGAGTTTCGTACCATACAAGTAAATACACAAACAACGGCTCTGCGAGAAGTTATTTATGGAACGCAGAAAAAAATGTTAATAACTGGCGTTTTGTAGTAAGCGGTGGTCTCGGTATTTCCGCACTGGCAATTGCAGACGAACTTGATGGTGAAAGTCTTCTTATGGCAGAGACTGTTCTTTCAAGGTCTCTTACTGACATAAGACCGGCAATCAGCCTTTTTGCGCCAAACGGTGCTTATAGCGAAGGACTGGGATACTGGGGCTTTGCAAATCAGTATTATCAGTATGAGCTTTACTCATTAAAAACTGCAACGGGAACAGATTTTGGATATTCAGATGCACCGGGACTCAAAAAAACTGCGGCATTTCTGCTTGCAACAACCGGTGCTGTAAGCAACTTCAACTATCATGATTCAGGTCGCTCAACGGCAAGTGTTCCTGCTCAGATTATGGCATGGGCGAAGCATTTTAACAATGACTCCGATGCGCAGTTCAGAAGAAAGCTTATTCTTGAATCACAATGCGGTGTTCAGGATTTTCTGTATTACGATATGAGCTTTGCTACATCTCAGGAATCCAAGGCTGAAACTGATGCCCTGTTTAAGGAAATTGGTGTATTTACCTCAAGAAGCGGATTTGAAGCAGACGATATATGGGTGGGATTTCACGCAGACGATCCTATTCCGGGAACATCCCATGCCCATAACGATTCAGGTAGTTTTGTACTTGATGCCTTGGGGCAGAACTTCTTCTTTGATTTAGGTGCAGATGATTACAATCTTGAAAATTATTCTGGTGGAATTTACAGAACGAGAGCTGAAGGTCACAATACCTTTGTTATAAATCCAAAAGCAGAAAAGTACTCTGATGGTACTGTGAATTACTATGACCAGTGTTATGGTGCTGATGCAACCATTGATCAGTGCGTTATGAAGGAACGCGGTGCTTTTGCAAAAAGCAACCTTACAGAGGTTTATACGGATGATGTAATAAGTGCATGGCGCGGTGTAAAGCTTGACGATGAAAGAAGAACAGTGACAGTGCAGGATGAAATAGTTATGCGGAACCCTTCTGAGTACTATTGGTTTGCACATACAGAGGCAGAAATAGAGATTGATGAAAATAATCCTAGAAAAGCTGTTCTTACACTTAACGGAGCAAAGCTTTATGCTTATATAGTGACTAAAGACGAAACAGATGATGTGTGCTTTTCAGTAATGGATGCAGTTCCTTTTGAAACCTCTCCCAAGGTGGAAGGACAAAATCCCAACGAAGGTATTAAAAAGCTTACTATACATCGTAAAAACTGTGAAAGTGTAAATATTGCTGTTGTTTTTAGTGAATATAATAATGAAAGTTACTTGGCACATTCTTTTACCGCACTAGAAGACTGGTCAATTCCCGATGGAGAGATACCAAAAAATGATATACAGGCAACTATACCGGTGCTGAATGGTACAGTAGTTTCAACCGTAATTGCAGGAAAAAATCCGATAGGAAAGACGGCAGTTTTAATTGTTGCACTGTATGACGGAGATGAGTTTAAAACAGCATTGTGTGAAAAAATTACTGTTTCAAAAAAAGAGGAAGAACTTTTTATTGACCTTAAGGATGTAGAGGAGTCCTATACACATATTAAGGCTTATGTTTGGGATGGTCAATGTTCACCGATTCAGAAATAGGGCAAGGATGTCTTAGAATAAAGATTTGATTTTGGTTATAGATATTGAGGAGGTAGCTCATGAGTAGAAAAAGAATAATTTCTCTGATATTGACTGCATCGATAGTTTTGCTTCAGTTCTATAGTGTAATACCTGCACACGCAAAAGGTGAAGCATATACAATTTTTAGTAATTATGCATCCACAACTACTTTTGATGGATTGGCTGTAGGTGCTGATATATTTGTAGCAAATACTTCTGAAACAAGTACTATTGCTATTACCGAAGAAGCTGGTAACAGTATTCTTAAAATCACAAAAGCAGCAGGTCAGTATCCGTGGTTTGCAATGTATATGAATGGTACGGATGCGGGTGCCGGTGACCTTACTGTAAAGTTTGATTTTTATGCTTACAGTGCTTCTTCAAAAGTCAGAGTAAATGCGTATATAGGTGGATCAAGTAAAATTCTTGCTACACTTGACTTTGGTGCAGTAAAAGCATTTGCTGCTGGTGCAACAGGGCTGACATATTCGCCTGAAAAATGGTATAATTTTGAGATTTCTACTGAAAAAGCAAAAGATAGTGTGAAAATCAGAGTAAAAGAAGCCGGAGAAACCGAATGGGGAGAAGCGACAGTAACTTCAGACGGAATATTTGATGGCGTTGAAAATGCTGCTTTGACACAGCTCAGAATAGATACACAGTTTTCAGGGGCATATGCAATGGGTATAGATAATTATTCCCATTCTATAGTTGGAACTACTGATGAACCAAATCCCGACGAACCCGATCCCGATGAACCAAATCCCGATGAACCCGATCCTGATGAACCAAATCCCGATGAACCCAATTCAAATAGTCCGTATACTCCTGACACCCCAATGCAGCCCCCGACAAAGACTTTGTATTCGGCGTGGAATGGATTTGCTGAAACAAGTTATTTTGAAGCAGGAAGTATAGAACAGTATGTAACTGTGGCGAATGAAACAAACGGTTCAGATGCAAGTTTTGCTCCCGATCCGACAAATTCTGAAAATCAGGTAATGAAACTGCATTTTGGCGGCAGCGGAGGCGGTTCTGTTTTTGCTATGCCTTATGTGGCAACTGATGCAAAAGGGCCGGCTTTAATAAAGTTTGATTTTTATGCAGAACAGGAATCATGTGTAGGTATAAGATTCCTGTGGGGAGCAACAAATATAGAAGTTTTAAGACTTGATAACGGTATAGTTTATCGTAAAAATGCTTCTCCGTTTAAATGTAATGGAGAAAATATCACATACAGCTACAAAACCTGGTATAACATAGAATTAGGAATTAACTGGGAACGTAATTATATGGAATTGCGTATGAGAAAAATCGGAGAAACAGAATGGAAATCTGCCTTTGTTGGGGAAATTTCCGATTTTGAATCATTAACATCGTCATCAACACTTACGCAGATTCGAATAGGTTATCACAAATTAGACACTGCAGAAAAAGATTTCTATATAGATAATTATTCTCATATTACAGATGAAAATGTAAGACCACCGTATGCAGTGGCATCTGTTAAAAGTGGGTTTGAAAATTCTGCAAATCTTGACGAAACAATAGAAATGGAATATACAGCTTCTCTTACGGCAAATGTTGCGTCAATTGCAAAGGTAGAAGTTTCAACTGAAGGAAACATCGTGGAAACACCATTTACTCTTTCGGGAAACGCAAATGTGCTTTCTCTTAAGTTTTCAGATCTGAAGCCGGCAACAACTTATGATATAAAGGTTTCAGATGTTATTGCAGCCGGTATGAAAGCAGATGATGCTATATACAGATTTACTACTGCACCGGTGTATATGGAAGCAACGAAGCCTCAAATAGTAACCACAAAGATTACTTCGCATATCAAGAGTTATTATGAGGGAGAAAAGCCGGCAAGATTGTATGCAGCATTTTATAAAAATGGTATATTGAAAGATGTGCGTGTGCTTACAGCATATGTAAGTGGTCGCGAAGGAGAAAATGTTGAGTTCAGTCTTGAAGGTATCCAGATTGATTATGATTCAGTAAGAGCATATATCTGGAATGATTTTTCTTCACAGATTCCTTATTGTCAGGCAGGTGGCACCTTTAACGGAGATATAACAGAACCTACGGGAATGACCCTTGTAGATTCTGTTGTTGTCGATACGACTGCAAAGACCCTTACACTTACAGGTACGGTTTCGCAAAATTCTGATAACAGCATCACAATTGAGGTCCTCGGTGAAAATGCCGTGTGGAGCTTGGAAAATGCTGAACCGGGAAAGGTTTGTGTATCTGAATATGATTTTGCAGAAAACGACAGCATCCTTAATTACCTTACTTTCTTTGAACAGATTGACGGAGTTTCGGGTAAATCCTACAAAATTGTTGTAAAGGATTATCAGCGTACTGATGAGCCTGAAATTCGTGTACGTATAGGAAACGATGAAATTTATTATCATAGTCCTGCTTTGATGCAAACAGTAAATTCAGCAACTACTGCCGGCGAACTTGAACAGGCTGTAATGGGCATTGAATTTGTTGCCGAAAAAGTTATGATATATTACTCTATGCTTGCTGAAGAAGAAAAACCTGTTTTCTGGGAGGAGTATCTGGAATTCAGAAATTCTCAGCCAGGCGGAGTATTTGCATCTCAGATTGACGTCCTTGAAAATTTTGACGATTTTGTTTTGCTTACAAAAATAAAGCTTGCGAAAAATGTGCAAGAACTGGAAAACATAATTTCATTGTGTGCAGAATATGGACTCAATGACAGTAATTCATACGACTTATATCTCGGTCGTAATGAATTCGTTGACGGAGAGCTTGGTGAAGAACAGAAAAAGGCATTGAATGACATTGTTTTTGTAAATAAAGCTAATTATAAAACCTTATCTTCGTTTGTTGAAGATTTCCTCGATAAAACAGTTCTTTATGCTTGTTATCAAAGCGGAAGCAAGCATCTTATCAAATCTGTTCTTACAAAGTCAGACAGAATTAATGCAGATTACTTAAAGAATTTCAATAAACTTAAGACAAATGATTCGCTTGAGGTTTGTGCAAAAATTAACAGCAATAATACTCTTTATCCCACTTTGGAAGAGCTCTGCAAAGCAGTCGATATAGCTATAAGCAGTCTTAAAAAAGGCAGCGGTAGTGGCGGAGGCGGAGGCGGCGGAGGCGGTGGGTCGTCATCTCTGAGCGGAAGCTCTTTAAACAGCGGTGAAAGCATCGGAGAATCCGCAGGTGCTGTAAGTGATGGTAAAAAAGATTCCGACACAGTTATTAAGGAAAGCAGATTTGTTGATCTTGCAACTGTAGTTTGGGCTGAAGAAGCAATCTACTCTCTAAAGGAAAAGGGAATCATTTCAGGTAGAAGTACAACTATCTTTGACCCTACATCTTCTGTTACAAGAGAAGAATTTGTTAAAATGATAGTTTTGGCAACCAATTCAGAAAATAGTGGTGCTACAGTTTCTTTTTCAGATGTTGATGCTAATGCGTGGTACTACTCCTATGTTGCAAGTGCTGTAAAAACCGGTTATATAAAAGGAACAGGCGAAGGTAAGTTTGGTGTTGGAAGCTTCATTACCCGTCAGGATATGGCAGTAATACTTGCTCGTATTGCTAACGGTTCTGATATTGATGCGACAGTATGCGGATTTTCAGATGATGAAGTAATCAGTGAATATGCCAAAGGTGCTGTAAGATATGTTAAAGAAAAAGGCATAATGTCAGGTATGGGAAATAATATGTTTGCACCAAATGCAAACGTTACCCGTGCTCAGGCGGCAAAGGCTATTTATGAATTTATCAGAAGGGGGTAAAACTATATGAAAAGAATTTTTAGTTTGTTATTGTGTTTAATAGTGTCAATCTCCTTCTTTTCGTTTAATAGTTATGCAGAAGCTTTGTCTGAAACATCTGTTGAACTTAATGTAGCTGTGGAATTAGGGTTACTTCCTAATTCTGCACTTAGCCGCGGAGGAGAGGTAATAACACGAGGCGAATTTTTAGATGCTTTGATGACCCTTATGGGTGCTGAAGCATCAGGAATTCCGGTTCCTTTGACAGACCTTTCTTTGCAAAGCCCTTATTATGATAGTATTTGCGCTGCATACTCTCTTGGTTATGTAAACGGATATTCGGACGGAACATTTAGAGAAAACGAACCGATGACAAAAGGTGATGCAGTTCGACTGCTTGTTTATGTAGTAGGATTTAAAGACCTGATTGAGTCGGGTATGGCAGTTTCAACCGCTGCAAGGCGTGCTGACATCTGTAATTTTGCAGAAACACATACATATCCTGCTATAACTGTAAATGAAGCAGCAGAGCTTTTGATAAGTACTGCGGATGCTCGTGCAGTTGATATTGACAGCATTAGCCAGGATGGAGCAGATTACCATTTCAGAGAGGAAACTGTTCTTGAAAAATATAGAGGAATACATAAAATAACAGGTGTTATAGACGGAAACGGATTTACTTATCTTAAAGAAAAAAGTGAAACACAGGAAGGCTGGATAAAAATAGGTGAATTATTCCTGGATGCAGGAGAAACCAATGCTGAAGAACTTCTTGGATATAATACCAGTGTATATTATAGTGGCGGAAAAGGTGTTAATGGCGGTTTGGTTCTAAGTGCTTATCCATATAGAAACAAAGCAGTTGACATCAGTGCTAAGGACGTAGTCGGTTATGAGAACGGTGAGCTTAAATACACAAATGATAATGGTAAAATTGTTTCTGTTAAGTTTAACCTTGCCAATGTAGATGTTATATACAATAACAGGATTGATGTATCTCCTAAAAAAGAGAATTTCGAAATGGAAAAAGGTACAGTTTCAGTTATTGATAACGACAATGATGGAACTTATGATGTCGTTAAAATATTAGCCTTCAAAACTTTTATTGTTGATACTGTAAATAAAAAGGATGGAAGAGTTTACGGAAAATGGGGATTGGGTGCAGTTGATTTTAACGCATATGACCGTGTTTCATTTGTGTCAGAAATCGGCAGTAAGATGGATGTAATGGAACTGGCAGAGTGGGATGTCCTGATGGTGGCTGAAAGTAAAGATGCTTTTGCACTTACTGTGCTTTATACCGTTGGAGTTATAGAAGGAGAACTTTCTGATTATGAAATCGGTGAAGAATCTTTAATTTATGTAAATTCAATCCCTTATAAGGCTTCTAAGTTCTTTGTTGATAATCAGTTGCATGAACTAAAAAAAGGTGCACAGGGACTTTATTACCTTGATAACGAAGGCTGTATCGCAGCGGCAAACTTTAATTCTAATAAGGAACATAGCTTTGGCTATTTGATGGCCCTGGCTCCGACAAGTCAGTTCCATGGAGATATAGAAGTTAAACTTATGACTGAAAAGTCGGAAAAGATTGTTACGAAATTTGCTGAAAGAGTTGTTCTTAACGGTAAAGCGGTGAATATCAGAAAAGATGAAGCTCGAACAGCATTGCTTTCTTTGACACCTGGAGTAGTAATATACGGACTTGATTTTAACGGATTAGTTAATTATATCGATATTCCGTATACAGAGAATGACGGAGAAATATCAGGTCTTGCAACTTCAGAAAATTACCGCAATAGTCTTTGTCTTTATTATGACGGAATAAGTGAAGGAACTATTCTTCAGTACAGATATAATCCGAAGGTTTTTGGCGGTAAAATTGCAGTATCTGCAAATACACTTTTCTTCGAAATTCCCCAAGATCCAGATAACGCAGAAGACAATGATTACTGGGTTTACGATATCAGTTATATAGAAGAAAATGCTAAAAAGAGTATAAAGGCATACAGAACAAATTCAGATTCGTTAACAGCAGAAGTGATTCTTTTTCACAAGGAGAATGTAGCAATCGACTCTGTTCCTTCAGCGCGAGCGGTTTCAGTTATCGACCGCATTAGAAGAACTTTTGATGAAGAAGGAAATGCGGCATATCAGCTTAGAGTTTTTACCGGTAAACAGCAACGAGAATATCTTACCTTGTCAGATGAACTTGTAGAAGGCTATACCCTTGACGGAGAGGCATACTCGCTTGGAAGAGGTGACGTGGTTCAGTTGACAGTAGATATACGCGGAAAAATATCAAACTGTAAACTGCTTTATTCAAGAGAGAAAGATTCTATGAACGGTTCAAACCCCAGCACATCAAGCTTTTTGTCAAATCTCAGGGTACAGCAGGCTTTTGTTTTTCAGAAATATAAAAATAATATTCTTACAACAACAACACCTCTTATTCCGGGAACTCAGTATCGACAGAGTAATCTGGAGTACCTTGAAATGAGAAATTTAGATAACTATGCTATTTTACGATACGATTCAGAGGAAAAATGTGTTACAGTTGTCGGTCAGAATGACATAGTTGCACATGTAAACAGTGGCAACAGTGAGTCAAGTAAGGTGATTATTTATGACAAAGACGGCGACGGCAAAACTATGATTATCTACGAATAATATTAAATAAATGAGGCGAATCTTAATAAACATATTTGTGGTAGTGAGATTCGCCTTACTATTTGAAGAGGAGTATTGATATGATAAATTTATTGACAGAAAAATTTGTAACCGACAGTAAAATGGCCAAAGTTGAATACGACGATAATACTGTTAAGCTTTTGTCTGAAAGCAAAGCTTTTTCGCAGAAATTCTATGGGGATCAGAAGGTGTTTTCCTATGTTCTTGAAAAAGATTTTCAAGCAGAGGATTATTTTGTAATGGTATATTCAGCACAAGGCTTAAGACGACAGTATGTAAACCGACTTCCGCTTCTTTACGGAATTACTGAAGATGGTGACGATGTTATTTTGTGCTTTGACGATGTTATTTTAGATAACCGTGAGCATATGGTTGCAGTTAAGACAGAGGGCAAAAATTATAAGGGTATAAAAATAGAATATTCAATAGACAGAAGAAAAGAAGCACACCTCACGATAAAAGAAATGTATACATGTGCTTTGGGTGAACTTCCTTTTGCCTGCAGTAAAGGCAAGACAGAAAGTTCAAAAGATTTTAAAACGGTAGATTTATCTTTGTATTACAACGGAGAATTTACATATACAGAAACCGACAGTATAGTAGATGGCGGAAGATTCTTTGAAGAAGAGAATGTTTCTCTTTATGAAATACCTTTCAGCATAAAAACAACAGGAAACAATATGATTGTACCGCCTCCCGCACCAAAAGAAAACGATGATGTAATTGATAACTTTGGAGTCCCCGTAGTAAGAAAACTCTGCAGACCCATAAGCCGTGACAGTGTGGTTGAAATTCCCGTTTCTACAAATGCAAAAGAAATATACTTCATTATGTCTTTATCGGGAAAACGCCATCAGAGATGGGGCTTTGCGCAGGACGGAACAGTTCTCGGTACAATAACAGGTGAAGTGTATATGCCTCTTCTTGTAGAAGACACTGTAGGCTTTATTACAGAGGTTATTTACGAAAACGGAGAAAGAGATACACACCTTCCGCTTAATCTTTCTCTCGGAAGACATGGTGTATCAGGCGATGTCAGTGTTTACGGAATTCCTGCAAACGGAAATAAAATTGAAAAGATTATTTTCCATAACCGCCTGCTTGATACGGATATATCGCTTATGGCTCTTACTCTTAATGAAACAGAGGAGAGACTTCGTCATGAAATGCTTATACCCGAAAAAGAGGAAAAAATAAAGCATATTATCGGAAACGAAAAGGAAATAGAGATAAACGGAAATATTCTTTCAGTTAAAAACTGCGCTCTTGCGATGGAAATTGATATTTCAAGAGGTATGAAGCTTCTTAAAATGAAAAATGAATTCATTAAGGAGTTTACAGTTGTAGAAAGTGATATGCTCAAACTCAGATACGGTAACGATTACAACTGTGATTTTGAACTTTTATCAGCAAGTACTGACGGTAGTACAGCAGAGCTTCTCTTCTTGGGTGGAGGGCTTCACATAAATATAGTTGCTTCTCTTGGTGAGAATAACGATGTAAAGTGGTGCTTAAAGGCAGAAAATCAGGGAGAAACAAGCATAAAATGCGGTATTGTTTTTCCGTGTATTACAGGAATGAACCATTCTTCTTGGGAGGATAACTGGTATTTTGTGCCGAAGTATCAGAATATTCTGAGCAATGAAACTGTATTCATTTATGAGGAATCATCACCTAACTTCCCGATGCAGTTTATGGATGTTTTCAGTCCCAAAGCACAGGGTGGTCTCAGCCTTACAACAGAGGAAAGAAATGTAATAACAAGGAAATACGGCTTCGAGAAAAATGAACGCGGTATGGAGTTCTATGTTGAATACCCCGAAATGTACGGAGAAATCAAGGCAGGAGAAGAATTTACAGGCTCACCTACTGTTCTGACTGCACACGAGGGAGACTGGAGAAAATCATTCGAGATTTATAAAAACTGGCTCGATTCTTGGTATGAACCTTATAACTGTCAGAATAAGGACTGGTACAGGAGATGCTTCTGGTTGTTTACGGAATACTGTGATTTTATAGTTGAGGAAAAACCTATCAGACAGCTTCCTTACTGGAATGATCCGGAGACGGGAGAACTCAGATTTGAAAAAGCATTGGAAGAGCAAAAGAAAATTTCTGGATGTTACCCTGACATTCTTCATCTGTGGGCATCGTGGGCACATAAAATTTTAAATGGAAAACTCTATAATCATTGGGGTAAATGGGGAGAAGAAGATTATGAGCCTTACGGTGGTAAGGATAGATTGAGAGATGCACTTCATAAGATTCAGGACGAAAAGGGTATTAACATATCTCTTTATTTCCATCCGACACTTCTTTCGGATACCTACGAGAATCTTACACACTTCTTAAAGGACCACAAGGCGATAAATGATATCGGTGACACCATCAAGTGCGGACCGTATGCTTACCGTATGTGCCATGCCAGCGAGGACTGGAGAAAGTATGCAATAAGTGTTTATCCCAGAGTATATAAGGAACTCGGAATTCCGCTTATGTATATAGATGAATTCAGCCTTCGCTGTGAAAACCGTTGTTATGCAGATAATCACGGACATTCAATTCCGTCAAATCTTTTGAAAACCGACTACGACTTCATTACAGAGCTTAAACACGAAATGCCTGAAGAAGTTGTTTTGTACGGAGAATATGCCGCAGTAGATATTTATGCAAAATATATAGACTGTAACATTTCTTACTACCTTACGGATAATGTAATTGATATGATTGAATTTTCGTGGAAGGGCGGAGACGGTGACGACAGACTCAGCAGAATCTATCCCAATATGTATAAATTTGCATTCCCGAAAATAGTACAGCTTGCACTTCCGTCAGGTATGCGTCACTTAAGCTGGCATCCGCAGAAGTTTATATTCTTTAACGGTGATGCAGTGTATGACTCAATGTGGGATTGTGAAGAATCCGTTGGACAGAAGTTCAATATCGATTCGTTCAAATTAAAGAAAAAGTATGCAGACTGCTTTGCATCTGATACGCCTGAGGGATTTGTTGATACATTATCTCCTGCAATCTGCGCAAACCGATTCCCCGGTGATGGCAGAACAATTTATACAATATATAACCGTGCTTATTCTACATACCGCGGTAAAATTCTTAAGGTTAAGCATATTGATGGTGCAACATATTATGATGCGTGGAACGAAAAAGAGCTTAAGGTTGAGATAAAAGATGGATATGCAGAACTTTATTTAACGGTTGATGCGCAGGAAATGGGATGTGTTGAGGTGAGATACAATGATTAAAGGATTTAAAATGAAACTTTTCCCCGGACAAGAAGCGGAGTATGAAAAGCGTCATAATCTTCTCTGGCCCGAAATGAAAGATATGATTCATGAATACGGCGGAAAAAACTACACTATTTTTCTTGACAAGGAAACTTTAACTCTTTTTGGATACATAGAAATTGAAAGTGAAGAAAAGTGGTCAAAGAGTGCTGATACTGAAATTTGCAGAAAATGGTGGGATTATATGGCTGATATTATGGAAACAAATCCAGATAACAGCCCCGTAAGTATCGATTTAAAGAATGTATTTCATTTGGATTGAGGTGTTTTCTTTAATTCAAATAAAATAGCTTTATAGATCATATAAGGAGGTTGTTTTAATGATAGATTATGCACACAGAGGTGCCAGTGAATATGCACCTGAAAATACTTTATCATCTTTTTATCTTGGCTTAATGCAAGGGGCAAACGGTATTGAAACAGATGTACGAAGAACTAAAGATGGCGTTTTGGTATTGTTTCACGATGATACTGTTGACAGAGTTACAGATGGTAGTGGAAAGCTTTCTGATTTTACCCTTGAAGAATTAAAGAAACTGAAGGTGTTCGGAAATAATACTACCGGATTTCACGACCGTGTAGTAACCCTTCGAGAGTTCCTTGAAAAGTTTTCCTGCTATGACATTACTTTTGCCATTGAATTGAAAGGTGAAGGCATAGAAGAAGATACGCTTGCAATGATAAAAGAGTTCAATCTTATGGAAAAGACCGTTTTTACAAGCTTTCAGTTTGATTATATCAAGAAAATCAAGGAGCTTGACAAGAGTGCAAGGGTAGGTTGGCTTATTTTTACAACAGAGGAAAGTGCAACTGAAAAACTTCTTTCCATTGGTGGGGAAGAAATATGCCCGCAGGCTGAAAATGTTACCTCTGAACTTATGAATGAATGGCGAAGTGCCGGACTTGGTGTAAGGGCATGGGGTGTACTTAATGTGCAACTTATGAAAAATATGTGTGATTTTAAAGTTGACGGTATGACCGTAAACTTTCCTGACAGATTGTTTCAGTATTTATCACAGATGAAAATGGGATAAATTGAACGAAAGGATAGAATATATGCTGAAACTTGAGAAAAATTATGAGTTCAGGAAACGAATGCTGGATGTCCATCAAAAAGACATTTGGGACAAAACTTTGATAAAGCAATATGATGAATTTCAAATCTGTGATGAATTCAGGATATATTTTCCGGAAAACTCAGGAGAAGTGGTTCTGACTGCTGCAAAGGATTTTTCTGATTATCTTTTTACTTCAATGAATATTCCTTCTATGCTTTTGAAGAGAGAATATGATGGAGTGGCAAATTCTGTTGTTATTTCTCTTGCATACGAAAACGAAATAGACCTTGAAGATGCTGAAGGCTATCGAGGATACAGAATTGATGTTAAAGATGATGCTATTATGATTTATGGCTACGACGAGCGCGGATGCGCCCAGGCACTTTATCATCTTGAGGATTTAATGTCAATAAGGCATGCCCCGTTCCTGAAAAAGAGAAGAATTTTGAGAAAACCTGCTTTTTCTCCTCAGATGGTTCATTCCGGTTACGGACTTGATGAGTATCCCGATGAGCATCTTAATGCAATAGCACATCAGGGCAGAGATGCTATTCTGGTTTTTGTTAAAGATGTAAATATTACACCCTATGGATACCTGGACTTCAATGAACTTATTTACAGAGCATCAAAATACGGCATAGATGTGTATGCTTACAGTTATCTTAAGAGTGATAAACATCCTGACGACCCGGATGCGGAAGCACATTATGAAGCAACCTATGGAAGATTATTCAAAGAGTGTCCCAAATTAAAAGGTGTAACTTTGGTCGGAGAATCCGTGGAATTTCCAAGTAAAGACTTTCATGTATCAGGACATCATCACTATGATAATGTTATAGATGGTATCTCGACGGGAAAAACAAGCCCCGGATGGTATCCTTGCTGCGATTATCCTGAATGGTTAAATTTAATAAAAAAAGTGGTAAGAAAGCATAACCCGGATGCAGATATTGTGTTCTGGACATATAATTGGGGATATCAGCCTGAAGAAGACAGAATAAAACTGATTGAATCGCTTCCTACTGATATTACTCTTCAGGCAACTTTTGAAATGTTTGAGGTTGATCAACTTGAAGATACAGGAATGATACGCGCTGATTACACGATTTCAAGAGCAAAGTATGGAGAATTTTATTTTAAAACCGAAGCCGAAGCGGCCAAAAAAAGAGGAATCAGACTGTACTCAATGGCAAACACCGGCGGTGCAACATGGGATATGGGGGTAATACCTTTTCAACCGTACCCTTACCAATGGATTAAGAGATATAAAGCGATAAAAGAAGCCCAAAATAAATGGGGCCTGGCAGGACTTATGGAGTCGCATCATTACGGTTTCTATCCGTCCATAATTGGTAAGCTATCAAATTGGGTGTTCAGTGATGATGAAACAGAACCTGAAAAAATCTTTGAAATGCTTGCAGAAGGCGAGTATGGTAAAGACAACTATAAAAAAATGTGTAGGGCTTTTGAAAAATGGAGCGAAGCAATTACATATTTTACCCCAACAGATGTGGATCAGTATGGTGCTTTCCGGGTGGGGGCAGCATTCCCGTTTTGTCTGTATAAAGAAGCAAACCTTATTCCCAAAAGTTATGCGATGTTCGGAAGTCGTATTGTTATGCCCGTACCAAAATATAATGCAGAACGCAGCGAAAGCTTCTATTCTCTGAGACTTGAGGAAGAAAAGGCATCGCTGAAAAAAATGAAGACTTCGTTTGAACAGGGTTTGCAAATTATGCGTGGTATCGAAAATAAAAATGAAAATATAGAGCGTATTCTTAATATGGGAGAGTATATGTTATGTGCAATCACAACAGGAATAAATGCAAAGGAATGGTATACTCTCAAGGCTGCGCTTAATTATGAAAACAGCCGTGAAAAACTTGTAAAGGTTGTTGATGCTATGGAAATCCTTTTGAAAAAAGAACGTGAAAATGCAGAAAAAGCCATTACATTTGCGCAAAAGGATTCACGGCTCGGGTGGGAACCGAGTATGGAATATATGGCAGATGAAGAACACCTCAGGTGGAAAATCCGTCAACTTGATTATGTTATAAATACAGAGCTCTACAATACCCGAAAGGCAATAGACATATAAAATATGCACAGCACTCTGTTTATTTGTGATTTTATGTTAAAAAGAAAGTCTTAATGAAGTTCTTTCTAAAAGATAACTTAGGCAATTAGCTTCGCAAGAGGCTTTTGCACAACAACTCCGGTTTTCCTCTATATAATCAAACTTGCCATAAGTTTTTTTGCAAAATCGGAGTTGTTGCTATAATTTTATTAAGGTATAAGCTTATGCCATGAGTTTATATACATAGTTGGGCGTTACAGTTTATTCTGTAGCGTCCTTCTCCTTTTTTTACAGCTAATATTCAAACGTATAATTAAAATTTTCAATTATATATTATATCCATAATATACTACATAGGTATATTCCGGATTAACCGGAACATAAAAAACGAGAGGGGGTATAGTATGAAGTTTAAAAACAAAAGGTACATTACTAAAGGAGTAAGCGACCGTGTCAGCTTACTCCTTCAGCTTTTTAACGCGAGTTTCCCACACAGGTAGATTCCCCGAAGACAGACAATAAAAAAACGAACCACACCTAAAGGTGTAATTCGTTCTATTTGGTGACCCCACGGGGAATCGAACCCCGGTCTTCGCCGTGAGAGGGCGACGTCCTAGGCCGCTAGACTATGGGGCCAATTAAATTACTCGCTTATTATAATACGAAAAGAGGCGGTTGTCAATAATTTTTTTGAAAGAAATCGAAAAAAATGCACTGAGTTTTCTTGACTATATCGCTGTTTTGGTGTAAATTATATATTGTATGTTTTAAAATTTACAATTTGTTTATTTGTATAAAAAATCAAAAGGTGTATAATAGAAAAAGGCATACAGAAGGGAAGGTAATTTTATGGCTGAGAACATCAATGCTGTAGAAATTAAAAATCTTACAAAGATGTACGGAAAAAACAAGGCCCTGAATGATATCTCATTTTCAGTGAAAAAAGGTGAGATTATGGGATTTCTCGGACCTAACGGTGCGGGTAAAAGTACAACAATGAATATTATATGCGGATGCATCAGTGCAAACTCCGGTAGTGCATCTGTGTGCGGGTACGATGTTCTTGAACATCCGAAGCTTGTTAAAAGCAAAATTGGATATCTTCCGGAGCAACCTCCGCTTTATTTTGATATGACAGTTGACGAATATCTTGACTTTGTATATGAACTGAAAAAGGTAAAACTTGACAAAAAAACGCATCTTGATGAAATAACAGCACTTGTAAAAATATCACATATCCGTTCAAGAATGATTCGTAACCTTTCCAAAGGTTATAAACAGAGAGTAGGTCTTGCTCAGGCGCTTATAGGGAATCCCGAGGTGCTTATTCTTGACGAACCGACAGTCGGTCTTGACCCCAAACAGATTATAGATATCCGTAATGTTATAAAAGAACTCGGTAAGAAACGCACTGTTATATTGAGCACACATATCCTTCAGGAAGTAGAGGCTGTATGCGACAGTGTTACAATTATTTCATACGGAAAAATTGTTGCTCAGAATACTCTTGAAGGACTTACCCGTGAAATCGGTGGAGAGAATAAATTCATTCTCAATGTTCTGGGAAATGCTCAGGAAGCCCTGTATGCACTTAATTCCATACAGTCTGTTGTTAGTGTTGAGACGACAGATGCTAAGCGTGGCAGTGCAGAATTTATTGTAGAACAACTTCCCGGTACTGATATAAGAGAAGATATGACAAAAGTATTGGCAGCAAATAACATCACCATAGCTTCTCTTCGCAGTGCAACGCCATCTCTTGAGGAGATGTTCATAAGACTTACTGCAGAAAAGCTTGCTGAAGAAAAGGAGGCCAAATAATGTTTGCAATCTGGAAAAAAGAATTAAAAAGCTACTTTGTTTCACCGATAGGCTACATATTTGTAGGCGTAATAACCTTTCTTTCTTCAATAGCGTTCAGCACGGGTGTTATGATGGCAAAGCGTGCTGATATCAGTGTCGTTTTTTCAAATATCAATTGGATATATCTTTTTCTTGCAGCACTTCTTACCATGAGAATGTTTGCGGAAGAAAAGAATAAGCGTACAGACCAGCTTCTTCTTACGGCACCTATCAGTGTAACTGAAATGGTGCTCGGTAAATATCTTGCGGCAATGACTGTGCTTGGAGTATCGGTAGTAGTATCCCTTATGTATCCTGTGATTATGTGTATGTATGCCGATCCTGCTATCAGTGAAATAATCGGGTCATATATCGGATTTATTCTTTTATGGGGTTCGTTTGTTTCTGTCGGTGCATTTATATCGTCTCTTACTGAAAGTCAGGTTATTGCAGCAGTTTTCACATTTTTATCACTTGTTGCAATTTCATTCGTTCAGATAATTGAAACAAGCATAGAAAATGAAATTTTGAGGAAAATTGTCGGCTGGTTTTCGCTTATGTCAAGATATGGAGAATTTCAGAACGGTATCCTTAATATAGAAGGCATTATATATTATCTGAGTTTCATTTTCGTATTTCTTTTCCTTACGGTAAGAGTTATCGATAAGAGAAGATACAGCTGAGAGGAGGAGGAACAATGAAAAATATCAAATACAAAATGGGAACAATATCGCTTGTTATAACAGCGGTGGTTATTGCCTGTGTAATAATACTTAACATCCTTGTCGGAACTTTCACCGAAAGACATCCGATGAAAATTGACCTTACGCAGGATAAAATTTATGAATTTTCACAGCAGACAAAAGATGTTATGAAAAATCTCGATTCCGAAATAAAGGCATATGCAATCGTTCCCGAAGGACTTGATCATGAGTATATTGACTATATAAAGAGCTATCTTGAAAAGTATCGAGCACTGAGTAAAAAGTTTTCTTTTGAGTTTGTAGATCCTTATGTAGATACTGCATTTCTGAATAATTATACAAAAACAGGAGAAAATGTCGAGATAGGTTCTGTGATTATAGAGTGTGGCAGTTTGTATAAGGTTGTTCCGATAGACAAATCCTACACGCAAAGCTATTTTAGTGACGAACAGTATATCGAAGTGGAAAAGCACGTTACAAATGCAATAATGTCTGTTACAGGGCTTGTTTCAGATGCTAAGATATATTTTAATACGGGACATCAGAATGAGTTTATAGAAGCTTATGCACTTGAGCCTATGCTTTCTCAGGAAGGATATGTATGCGGAACTTTCAACAGCGTTACAGATGAATTCCCCGAGGATGCAAACATAGTATTCAGCATATATCCGGCTAGGGATTATACATCAGAAGAAATTGAAAAGCTAGATGCTTTTCTTGACAGAGGCGGTAGATTTGTTCTTGTAGGTTCAGAGGGTATGAATGACCTGACAAATCTTAACACATATCTTAAAGAGTGGGGACTTGAACTCAGCGGAGGATATGTAATTGAATTTGATAAGGCAAGTAGTATGCCTGATGTTAACGGACTTCCGGTTCCGATTGCAAAACTTAGAGAGCATACTATTACATCAAAGCTCACATCTTCATCAGCTCCTCTGGTGATGCCAAATTCTTCAGGAATTATCACATCAAAAAGTACTAACGGTGCAGATGTTACAGAGCTTTTAACAACAAGTGAAAAGGCAATTGACAGAAAGACAGAGGTTTATACTGCTTCTAAAGAAGAGGGCGATATTGGTGGACCTGTCTGCCTTGCAGCTATATCTCAAAAAACAGGAAAAAACAACTCAATGGTGATGGTTGCAGGTTCTCTTGATGCAATATGTGTGCCGTCAACTGTACAGTCCGGATCATTCCTTAACGGTGACTTTATACTTAACAGCGTAAGCTATATGTCAGGCGTTAATGTATCAAGCGATATAAGAGCAAAGAAGATAACTCCTGAGGCAATGGTTATGACAACAGAAAACGAAAATGTTATAAACATTATTATTCTTTGGGTAATTCCCGCGGCAATAATTCTTATAGGCTTCTTTATCTGGATAAAGAGAAGATTTAAGTAAGGAATTGATGAAATGAAAAAAAATCTTAAAACGCTTTTGGTAGCAATTCTTGTGCTTGCATTTCTTTTAGGGGTATTTTATATACTTCCTGAGCTTATGCCGGAAAGAAAAGAAGAACCTTTGGCAGATTTTTCCGAAACAACAGGCTCTTCGGATTCCGGTTATATAATCAATGAAAAAACCGATGATGTTGAAAGGATCACTTTCAGTACAGGAGAAATAACTTACTCCGTTATAAACGGTGAAATTCCGGCTATAGAGGGGTACATCAGTCATATCATAAACGAAAAAGACCTTTATATGGCGCTGTTCAACGGAACGAGTATTATGTCAGAAAGAATTATAGAAGATCCGAAAGAGCTTTCTTCTTACGGTCTTGAAAATGCTGAAAAATATGTGTCGGTAAAACTTAAAGACGGTACAGAAAAAATAGTTTATATCGGTAATCCGACAAATCTCAGCGGAGAGTATTATGCTTCGAGTAATGTATCCGATAAGGTCTATGTTATCTCTGCAAATACTGCAGGTCCGCTTCTTGTACATCCTGAAGAGTACCGAAACAAGGAAGTTGCCCAAATATCAGGCGAAACAGTATCGGATTTTTCAATCAGCAGAGGAAATGCAAAGCTTCTTGATGTGAAATATATAAGCACCAGTACAGTTTCAGGACAGAATATTCACGAGCATATGCTTAAATATCCTTATGATGGTGTTAAAGCAAATGCTGACAGTATAGCAATATTCTGTCAGAGCCTTAGTTCTGTTACTGCTACAGCAATTGTGGAAGAAAATCCGAAGAATCTTGCAAAGTACGGACTTGATAAACCCTATATTCTTACCGTTACCGATGAAAACGGCACATCCGTAATCAAAATGGGCAATTACGCAGAAAACGGTGAAGTTTATGTGATGAATGGCGACGTTCCTGTTGTGTACAGTGCTGAATGTTCGTTCTATGAGAATGTTAAGAACATCAAACCCGATGAGTTTGTTGACAGATTTGTACATCTTTTCAATATAAGTACTGTTGCTAAAATTGAGGTCAGAAACAGCGAGGAGTCACATTCTATTGAAGTAATCAAAAAATCAGAAGATAAGTATGATTATAAAGTTGATGGCAAAAACAAAGTCAAGGATAACTTCACTCCTATATATACTGCAATAATCGGTATTACTGCAAACAGTTTTGTTAACGACGCAACCGGTGGTGAAGAATACTGCGCAATAAAAATCGGATTTAACGATAAAACGGAGAAGGTTTTCAGATATTATTCTTATGATGACAGACATTGTGTTGTGAAGGCAGATAACGGTATGGGCTGCATTGTTACCAAAAAGAGTATTGACGAAATATTCAAGCTTATAAACACTAAGTGAAAGGATGTTTGGTATGTTTAAAATAGGAATGGTTGGTGCCGGTGCAATCGGTAAAACACATAGAAGAGCCATTGATTCTAATGAAGCCTGTTCTCTGGAAGCAGTATGCGACATAAATGAAGCAAACGCTCTTTTAGTAGCAGAAGGCACAGATGCAAGAGTATATTCTGATTATAAAGTAATGGCAGAGAACGAAAAAATTGACATTGTTATAATCAACCTGCCTCATTTCCTGCACAAGGATGTAGCTGTATATTTCCTCGAAAAAGGTATCAACGTACTTGTTGAAAAGCCTATGGCAAACACAAAAGAGGAATGTGATATAATGATTGATGCAGCAAAAAAAAGTGGTGCTGCACTTCTTATCGGTCATGTGCAGAAATATCATGACTGCTACAGAACTCTTAAAAAGATGATAGATGAAGGTCGTCTTGGGAAACTTTGCTCAGTTACAGAAGTGAGAAATCAGGACTATTTTTCGAATCGCCCTGCGTGGTTCCTTGACAAAGCCCAGTCCGGCGGGGGAATAATCACAAATTTCGGTGCACATACCCTGGATAAGGTTATGTATACAACAGGACTTCATATTGAAGATATAACAGCGCTTGGAAATAATTTCATTACAGACCACGATGTTGCAGCAAGTGTTCAGCTTCTTGTTAAATTTTCTGAGGGCGTAAGTGGAGCATTTACATATTGTGGCACACATATCAATGACCGTTATGAAGTGAATTTCTATTTTACAGATGGCATTGCGCAGATTCGGAACGGTTATCAGTTATGGGTAAGTGAAGATAAGGGTGATTTCGTAAGAATGGATAATGATGGAGACCACTATCCTAGCCTTATTGAAAGGCAGCTTGTTGAAGTTGTCAAATTCCTTTCAGGAGAAGAAAACGAAGTCGTGATGGCTGACTATTCAAAAGAAATTGTGGAAGCATTGGAAAAAGCCGTTAATATGATATGAATTTCAAACAAAAAAATACTGTTAAAAGCAAAAACTTTTAACAGTATTTTTTGTATAATGCAAACTTTTTTATCAGACTATGTTTGCCATGAATGAGAGTTCTTATCTTATTCCGTAGTTTTCAATAACATAGTCCATATCTTTATCGCCTCTGCCTGAAAGGTTAATAAGGACAGAGCCTTTACCGAGAGTTTTTGCAAGTTTGATACCGTAAGCAACGGCATGAGCGCTTTCGATAGCGGGGATAATACCCTCCATCCTTGAAAGCTCAAAGAATGCATCAATTGTTTCATCGTCATTTATAACATCATAGGTAACTCTGCCAAGGTCGTGAAGAAATGCATGTTCAGGGCCTGAAGATGGATAATCAAGGCCGCTTGCAACGGAGTAAACAGGAGCAGGCTCGCCGTTTTCATCCTTAAGCATTATGCTGTTGAAACCGTGCATAATACCTTCAGTACCGTACTTAAGGCTTGCCGCGTGATCGCCGAGCTTTTCGCCTCTTCCGAGGGGTTCAACCCCGTAAAGGTCAACGGGATCATTAAGGAATCCTGAGAACATACCCATTGCATTTGAACCACCGCCAACGCAAGCGACAACCGCATCGGGAAGTTCGCCTGTCATATCAATAAACTGCTCTCTTGCTTCGATTCCGACAACACTCTGAAAATCTCTTACCATCATGGGGAAGGGATGCGGTCCGAGAACTGAGCCTATGCAGTAGATTGCATCTTTATACTCTTGTGCGTAAGCCTTAAAAGCTGCGTCAACAGCTTCTTTAAGAGTCTGAAGTCCCTCTGTAACTTCTACAACATTTGCACCTAAGATTTTCATTCTGGCTACATTGGGAGCCTGTTTCTTAATATCTACAGAACCCATATAGATATCACATTCAAGACCAAAATATGCTGCAGCAGTAGCAAGTGCTACCCCGTGCTGACCGGCACCTGTTTCTGCGATAACCTTTTTCTTGCCCATATATTTTGCGAGAAGTGCTTCTCCCATACAGTGATTGAGCTTGTGGGCACCTGAATGGTTAAGGTCTTCACGCTTTGCATAAAGCTGAACATTTCCGTACTTTGCAGAAAGTCGGTCAAGATGAGAAATAGGGGTGGGACGACCCTGAAATTCCTTACGGATTCTGCGAAGCTCGTCAATAAATTTACGAGATTTACAGATTGTCTGATATGCTTCGGTGATTTCTTTCATAGCTTTCTTTAGTTCCGGGGCAATGTATGCTCCACCGTACTTGCCGAAAAATCCTTCGTTATTAGGATAGTGTTTAAAATAAGTGTTAAAGTCAATTCCGTTAAAATTCATATTTATTACCTCCGTATATTTAAAGTATATTAGAAATTATCAGAAGTGTCGCCATCGCATAGTAAGTAAAACCATAATAAAACCTCCACATTGTCGGAAAATAAAAATCCCCGACAGAACATACTTGCTCTGTCAGGGACGAATAAACTTTATCCGCGGTGCCACCCTGATTTACGGTAATCCGTACACTCTGAGAATACAAACATATCCCCGGCTACTCACGCGAGCCATACGTCAGTGCATTTAACACTGCCCTCAGCAGTCCATATTGCGTAGAGAGACCTGTGGAACTCACACCGTAATCCACTCGCTCAAAAGGCCCGATTCTACCTTTTTTCTGCCTCAACGGTTTGTTTTAATTTGAAATTATAATAGCACTGATTTGAGATTTTGTCAATAGAAAAGCTTAAAATTCTTTTCCGAGAATCGAAGAAAGATTATTCCTTATCTTCTCTGCAACAAAAGGCTTATTCATTGAATATACATGAATATTTGTGATTCCGTTTGCATAAAGGTCGATAATCTGGTCCGTAGCATACGCAATTCCTGCCTGCATCATCGAATCAGGGTCAGACCCGAACTTATCCACAATGGTCCTGAATCTCTGTGGCATAAATGAGCCGGAAAGCTTTATTGCACGCTCTACCTGATTTGAATTGGTTATGGGCATAATACCGGGAATAACCGGCACGGTGATGCCTGCTTCGCGGATTTTATAAAGGAAATTATACAAGAGATTGTTATCAAAAAACATCTGCGTAGTAAGAAAATCGCAACCGGCAGAAACTTTTTCTTTGAGAAACTTTATGTCGTCTCTCTGATTCGGACTTTCCGGATGTATTTCAGGATAACAAGCTCCGCCTATGCAGAAATCAACCCCTGACTCTTTAAGCTCTCTTACAAGCTCAATTGCGTGGATATAATCCCACTTTGATCGGTCTTCGTCCATAAGTTCTTTCGGAATATCACCGCGAAGTGCCATAACATTCTGTATACCTGCGTTTATAATATCACGGATTTTTTCCTTGACTGTTTCTTTTGTGGATGAAACACAGGTAAGATGGGCAAGGGTAGGAACATCGTAAAGCTCTTTTATATTTTTTGCAATATCAAGAGTATATTTGCTTGTGCCACCGCCTGCACCGTAGGTGACGCTCATAAAAGAAGGTTTGAGCTTTGCAATTTCTTCCGTAGCGCTTTTTACACTTTCAAAGCTTGTTTCTGTCTTAGGCGGAAACACCTCGAAAGAAAGAGTAAGCTTTTTTTCTGTAAGAATGTTTATGATTTTCATAATAAATGCTCCTTATCCGAAAATTAGCTGGATTAAAACCAATATAAACAGGAAACCGAAATTGTACACCGAAAATTTCCCCACATAGCTTAAAATCTTGTTAGGATTATGCTTTGAATATTCGCGGAATGTTATAAGACTTGCAAGAGACGATATCAGAGTGCCCACTCCGCCGATGTTGACACCTATAAGAAGGTCTGGATAGTTTTCAGTAAACTGAGAAAGAAGTATTGCTGACGGAACATTGCTGATAATCTGGCAGGAGATGACACTGAAAATAAGTGTGCTTTTATTGAGAAAGTATGAGAAAACATCTTTTACAATGTCTATTCTTGACATATTGCCTGCAAAAATAAAGAAAAACACAAAAGTAAAAAGCAGTGCATAGTCAACATCTTTTAAAGCTTTCCTGTCAAGAATTAAAAGCGCCGGAATTATAATGAAACCGAGATGATATGGAATTGTGCGAAAAACGATGGCTATTGAAAACGCAAACAAAAGAAGATATATGACTATCCTCCATTTACTTGTGTTAAGGAGAGTATTCTCTATTTTCAGAGGATCATTTTCAACAAACATACAGCAAATTGTTATAACTGCGATAGATATAATAAACGGCAGTACCATTATTTTCATAAATTCAAGTGTCGGAATATTGAATTTTGAATACAGATATAAATTCTGAGGATTACCGAAAGGTGTAAGCATACCTCCTAAGTTTGCGGCGATATTCTGCATTATGAAAGTGAAACTCATATAATTGCCTTTGTCTGTGGAAGAAAGCACATAGTACCCAAGTGGCAGAAATGTCAGAAGAGCCATGTCGTTGGCAATAAGCATTGAACCGATAAAGGTTATGTAAACAAGAGCTAACACGCAAGCTCTTGTGGTTTTGAAGCGGTGAACAATCTTTTGCGCAAGTATGTAAAAAAAGTTAACATTGCGCAATGCACATACCACTGCAAGAACACAGAAGAGGCAGGTCAGTGTTTTGAAGTCAAAATATCCGATATATTCCTTGTCCGGTTCTATAATTATACTTGTAGCAAGAGCTGCAAGAAAAGCTATACAAAGCACAATATTCTTTTTTATAAAATCTGTAACCCTCGCCACAAAATATTCCTCCATTTTACATTATCAAAGATATTATAACACTATGAAAATAAAGTGTCAAATAAAAAGAAAAAATGCCGTAAAACATTTGACACTTCATTCTCTTTGTGGTATACTTATAAGAGTTAGATTGATAGGAGGAAATCATGAGACACTTATTCAAAAACGCAAGCGTTTTGCTTGAAAACGGATTTACAAAAACTGACTTGCTTGTTGAGAATGGGATAGTTGTTTCTATCGGCAGCGGTACTGTTTCCGATGCCGAGGTTTATGATTTTAATAATTGTTATATATTCCCCGGTTTTGCAGATGTTCATGTTCATTTGCGAGAGCCGGGTTTTTCGTATAAAGAAACAATTAAATCAGGAACAATGGCTTGTGCAAGAGGCGGTTATACAGATGTGTGTTCAATGCCGAATCTTAATCCCGTACCCGACAGCATAGATAATATAAAAGCTCAGATTGATATCATTGAGCGTGATGCGGTTATCGGTGTGCATCCTTACGGTGCAATTACCGTAGGACAGAAAGGGGAAGGGCTTTCCGATATAGAAGGACTTTCAGATTTTGCAGTTGCATATTCTGACGACGGCAAAGGCGTGCAAGAAGATGCTATGATGACAAGCGCAATGGAGAAGGTTAAGAAAACCGGCAAAATCATTGCCGCACACTGTGAAGTTAATGACCTTCTTAACGGGGGTTATATCCGTGAGGGTGAGTATTCAAAAGCTCACAATCACCGCGGTATTGTTCCCGAAAGTGAATGGAAGATGGTTGAGAGAGATATAAAACTTGCTGAAAAAACAGGTTGCTATTACCATGTATGCCATATTTCCACAAAGGAAAGCGTTGCTTTAATCCGTGATGCAAAAGAAAGAGGGGTTAATGTCACCTGCGAAACAGCCCCCCATTATCTTATTCTTACAGAAGATAATCTTTGTGAAGATGCAAAGTTCAAGATGAATCCGCCTCTGGGAAATAAAGAGGATAGGGAGGCGCTTATCGAGGGTATTCTTGACGGAACAATTGACATGATTGCCACAGACCACGCACCTCATAGCATTGAGGAAAAGAGCAGGGGTCTTGAGAAGAGTATGATGGGCATTGTCGGTATAGAAACGGCGTTTGCGCTTATGTATACTCACTTTGTAAAAACGGGGATCATCACTCTTGAAAAGCTTATAGAGTTGATGTGCAGAAATCCCAGAAACCGGTTTAATCTCGGTAAAGGGATGATTAAAGAAGGCGAAAAAGCTGACTTTACAGTGTTTAGCCTTGATGAGGATTATGTTATAAATCCGGAAGAATTTCTGTCAATGGGAAAAACTACCCCATTTGAGGGTAAATCAGTTCTTGGTAGATGTAAAATGACCGTTTGTAACGGAAAAATCGTATGGAGGGAAATATGAAACAGAGTATTTTTGAAATAGTCTCAAATAAATGCATTGCAGATATTACATACGAAATGGTGCTTCGTGGCGACTGCAGTGACATTACTCGTCCCGGACAGTTTGTTAATCTTAAGCTGGATGGATTCTTTTTAAGAAGACCGATTTCAGTTTGTGACTGTCAGGACGATTTGCTTACAATCATATACAAGGTTGTAGGACACGGGACAGAGGCTATGGCAGATATGCAGGCAGGGGAAAAGATTGACATCCTCACAGGTCTCGGTAACGGTTACGACCTTTCAAAAACTACAGATAACCCTGTTCTTATAGGAGGAGGTGCAGGTGTTCCACCTATGTACCTACTTGCAAAAGAACTTATTAAAGCAGGAAAAAAGCCGTCAGTAGTTCTTGGCTTCAACAAAAAGTCGGAGGTCTTCTATGAAGAAGAATTCAAGGCTCTAGGAATAGAAACGATTGTTGCAACTGCAGATGGCAGCTACGGCGTAAAAGGCTTTGTAACAGATGCTATGAAATCCCTTGATTACGGATATTTCTTCACTTGCGGACCGGAGCCGATGCTTCGTGCGATATACGACAATACAACCGTCAGCGGTCAGATGAGCTTTGAGGCGAGAATGGGTTGCGGTTTTGGTGCTTGTATGGGATGTACCTGCGAAACCCTTTACGGCAACAAGCGTATCTGTAAGGACGGTCCCGTCCTTGTAAAGGAGGAAGTAAAATGGGCAGATTAAATGTTAATTTATCAGGACTCGAACTTGATAACCCCATAATTCCTGCAAGCGGAACTTTCGGTTTCGGTTATGAATTTGCAGATTATTATGATATAAATATTCTTGGCAGTATTTCTCTTAAGGGAACTACAAAGGACCCCCGTTACGGAAATCCTCTTCCCAGAATTGCAGAAAGTTCAAGCGGTATGCTTAACTGCGTAGGACTTCAGAATCCTGGTGTTGAAAAAGTAATCGAGGAGGAACTTCCGAAACTCCGC
Organism: Clostridia bacterium; assembly: GCA_045604905.1. GTDB lineage: Bacteria > Bacillota > Clostridia > UMGS1883 > UMGS1883 > UMGS1883. The sequence goes on along the minus strand of JAZUOX010000013.1, from coordinate 42,506 downwards.
CAGTGCTTCAATAAGAAAGCAGTTGCCAATGTAAGCGGTTTTTCGTTAGAGGATTACGTTTACACCTGCGAAAAAATGGACAAGCAGGACGAGGTTGGTATCCTTGAGGTAAATATCAGTTGCCCCAATGTAAAGCACGGGGGTATGAGCTTTGGCACAAGTCCGGAAAGTGCGGCTGAAATTACAAAGGCAGTCAAGAAAGTTACCACAAAGCCTGTTTATATGAAGCTTTCTCCTAACGTAACAGACATTGTGTCTATTGCAAAGGCTTGCGAGGAGGCAGGTGCAGACGGTATTTCAATGATAAATACTCTTATGGGTATGAGAATCAATTTAAGAAACAGAAAACCGATACTTTCTATTAAATCAGGCGGCTTTTCGGGAAGTGCAATTCTTCCTGTAGCTCTTTCAATGGTTTACAGAGTTTATGAAGCGGTGAAAATTCCGATAATCGGTATGGGCGGTATTACTACTGCTGAGGATGTTATCGAAATGATGCTTGCAGGTGCGACTGCAGTACAGGTAGGTGCAGCGAACCTGGTTGAGCCTTATGCGTGCAAAAACATTATTGAGGATCTTCCTCGTGTAATGGATAAGTATAAAATTGATAGTTTAGAAAATATAATCGGAGGTGCTCACTAATGGGTAAGGATGTAATCGTAGCATGTGATTTTTCGTCAAAGGCAGCTTTGGTGGAATTTCTCGACAAGTTTCAGGGCAGAAAGCCCTTCGTAAAAATCGGTATGGAGCTTTTCTATGCAGAGGGCCCCGAAATCGTTAAAGCAGTAAAGGAAAGAGGACACAAGATTTTCCTTGACCTTAAGCTTTGCGATATTCCTAACACTGTAAAAAAATCAATGAAGGTTCTTTCAAACCTTGATGTTGATATGACAAATCTTCACGCTTTCGGCACAAAGGAAATGATGAAAGCCGCTATTGAAGGCTTAACTCGTGAAGACGGCACACGTCCCATTCTCATCGCAGTAACACAGCTTACAAGCACAAGCGAAGAAAGAATGAAAGATGACCTTCTTATAAATGCACCTCTTGCAGAGGTTGTAGAACACTATGCTAAATGTGCCGCAGACAGCGGACTTGACGGCGTTGTATGTTCGCCTCATGAAGCATCCCGCGTTAAGGAAGTTTGCGGAAAGAACTTTGTAACAGTAACTCCCGGTATCCGTTTTGCTGACAGTGCTGCAGATGACCAGGTAAGAATTATGACTCCCGAAAAGGCAAAAAGCGTAGGCAGTGACTACATTGTTGTAGGTCGCCCAATTACTGCGGCAGATGATCCGGTTGCAGCTTACGAAAGATGTGTAAAAGAATTTGTGGACTAATATTACAGACTAATTTATAAAGAGAGGAAAATAAAAATGAAAGAATTAATTGCAAAAGACTTACTTAAAATCAAGGCAGTATTTTTGAGCCCTGACGATCCCTTTACATGGGCAAGCGGTATTAAGAGCCCTATTTACTGCGATAACCGTCTTACACTTACAGCTCCCGAAGTAAGAAACGATGTTGAAAAATCACTTGCAGAAGTTGTAAAGACACACTACCCTGATGCAGAGGTGCTTATGGGTACATCAACTGCAGGTATTGCACATGCTGCAATCACAGCGCATCTTCTTGATATGCCTATGGGTTATGTAAGAAGCGGTGCAAAGGACCACGGCAGACAGAACCAGATTGAAGGTAAGCTTGAAAAGGGCGACAAGGTTGTTGTTATCGAGGACCTTATCTCAACAGGCGGTAGCGTTATTGAGGTTGTAGATGCACTTCGCGAAGCAGGTGCAGAGGTACTCGGTATTGCATCAATCTTTACATACGGTATGAAAAAAGGCCTTGACAGAATGGCTGAAGCTAATGTAAAGAACATAAGCCTTACAGACTTTGACACAATCGTTGAAGTTGCTGCAAAGGAAAACTACATTAAGGCAGAGGATAAGGAAAGACTTATCAAGTTCCGTAATAACCCATCAGACGAAAGCTGGATTAAGTAATAGGGATGTTAAAAATGCCCAGACCACAAAGGACAAAACATATTTAAGCTTGCAATTTAAGTGAAATTTACAACAATGTGGGTTTTATTGGCTTTGGTAGAAATTCGCCTAGCGAATTTCGGATTATATGTCCTTTGTTACGAACAAACTTCACCTCTCGGCGTATCACATACGCCTTCGGGAATCCCCTTCGGGGTTTAGTTTGTCCGTTCTGAACATTTTTTCCTATCCTTATGATAGGGATGTTAAAAATGCCCAGACCATTTTAAATGCGGAATTCGGAGTGCGGAATGCTGAATTAAAGTGAAATTAGGACTTCAAATTTCGAACTTTTTTCTATTAAATAAAAATACGAAAGGATGATTGATGTGAAAGATCTTATAGATATTCTCGATTTGTCAACCGAGGAAATTGATGAACTTATAGAAGTTGCAAAGGATATAATTGCACATCCTGACAACTACAGAGAAAAGTGCAGATATAAAAAGCTTGCGACACTTTTCTTTGAGCCTTCAACCCGTACAAGACTCAGCTTTGAAGCTGCTATGTACGAACTGGGGGGTAATGTGCTTGGATTTTCTGAGGCACAGTCAAGCTCTGCGGCAAAAGGTGAGAGCGTTGCCGATACTGTAAGAACAGTGCAATGCTATGCCGATATTATAGCAATGCGTCATCCCAAAGAGGGTGCCCCTACCGTTGCAGCGATGAAAACAGATATTCCCATCATCAATGCAGGTGACGGAGGACACAATCATCCTACACAGACACTTACAGACCTTCTTACAATAAAGAGAGAAATCGGACATCTCGATAACCTTACAATAGGTTTCTGCGGTGACCTTAAGTTTGGCAGAACAGTGCACTCTCTTATTCAGGCAATGGTAAGATATGATAATGTGAAATTCGTTATGATTTCACCTAAGGAACTTAAACTTCCCGAATATCTCGTAAACGAAGTTCTTCTCAAGAAAAACATCGAGTTTGTCGAAACAGAAAGCCTTGAGGACTCTATTGCAGATCTTGATGTTCTGTATATGACACGCGTCCAGAAAGAAAGATTCTTCAACGAAGCGGACTATATCAGACTTAAAGATACATATATCCTTACACCGGATAAGCTTGAAAGTGCAAAAAGCACAATGCGTATTCTTCATCCACTTCCCAGAGTTAACGAAATCTCTGTAGAAATTGATAATGATGAACGCGCCTGCTATTTCCGTCAGGCACATAACGGTAAATTCATAAGAATGGCACTTATTCTTAAATTGCTTGGTATTAAATAAGGAGGTAAGGTTATGCATATTGATGAAATTACAAACGGTATCGTTATAGACCATATCGCTGCAGGTAAAAGTATGGAAATATACAAGCTGCTTAATCTTGATGCACTTGAGTGTTCTGTAGCTATTATTAAAAATGTTCCCAGCAAAAAGATGGGAAGAAAAGATATAATCAAAATTGACGAGGCTTTGGATGTTGATCTTGCAGCTCTCGGTTATATTGACAACGGCATTACTATAAACACCATAGAAAACGGTGTCAAGACAGGCAAGAAACATCTTGAACTTCCCGAAAGAATAGTCAATATCGTTAAATGCAAAAATCCCAGATGTATCACTTCCGTTGAACAGGAAATTGACCATATTTTCAAGCTTACAGACAAAGATAATAAAGTTTACAGATGTGTCTACTGTGAAATGAAGGCAAAGACCAAGGAGTAATAAAAATGAGTATGCGTTTTATGCGGTTTAAGGACGGCAAAGAGAAGGCTCTTACCTTAAGCTATGATGACGGCGTTGACCAGGACAAGCGACTTGTAGAAATAATGAATAAATACGGTATAAAGGGCACTTTTAATATCAGCAGTGATATGATCGGAAAGACCGGTGCCGCAAGTCACGCTATGAGTGCAGAAGATATTGTCAGCACTTACAAAAACGGTTGTCACGAAATTGCAATTCACGGTCATACACATCCGTATCTTGAAGAGCTTGACTCAGACCATGCCGTTTATGAGATTATTGAAAACAGGCGTATCCTTGAAAAAATATGGGGTGGTATGGTGAGAGGCTGTGCTTATCCTTTCGGCACATACAGTGATCAGGTAGTGGAAATACTTAAGCTTTGCAAAATTAAGTATGCACGAACAGCAGAAACTACTCATGGTTTCAAGATGCCGGAAGACTGGCTTCGTATGCCTGCAACCTGTCACCATAACGACGAAAAGCTGTTTTCTCTTGCAGATGAATTCATAAACCATAAAAAGCAAATCAGAAAGCCATGGCTTTTCTATCTGTGGGGTCACAGCTATGAGTTTGACAATGACAACAACTGGGACAGAATTGAAAAATTCTGTAAAACTATGGGCAACCGTGACGATATCTGGTATGCCACAAATATTGAAATTTACGATTACACAGAGGCGTACAGGTCGCTTGAAACTTCCGCTGACGGCACAATGATATATAATCCCACAAGAGTAGATGTATGGTTTTACGATGATACTGTCGGCGGATCGTATAATGGTGAAGTGTACTGTGTAAAATCGGGCGAGACAATAACTATAAAGGAATAGAATTATGAGTAAAAAAGTTATAGGTATCATAGGCGGTATGGGGCCTCTTGCAACTGCTGACCTTTTTAAGAAAATAGTTCTTAATACAAAGGCAGAAAAAGATCAGGACCATATCAGAGTACTTGTAGACAACAATACAAATATCCCTGACCGTACGGGGGCGATCCTTCACGGTGGATCCGACCCGGTGCCCGAACTTACCAAAAGTGCAAAGGCACTGTCGGATATGGGGGCGGACCTTCTTATAATGCCATGCAATACGGCACACTATTTTCACAGAAAAGTACAGGAGGTAGTTAGTATTCCTGTGCTTCATATGATTGAAATAACCTGCAATACTCTTAAAAAACAGGGAGTGAAAAAGGCAGGGCTTCTTGCGACTGACGGAACAATACAAAGCGGTATATATCAGAAAATATTTAAAAACAGCGGTATAGAACTTATAAAGCCCGATGAAATGGGACAAAAAGCAGTTATGGATTTGATATACGGCGGCGTAAAGGCAAGCAAGTGGGATTTTAATACAACTGATGTCAGAAAGGCGATGGAGGCACTTATCAATATGGGTGCCGAAACGCTCATCCTTGGCTGTACAGAGCTTCCCCTGGCCAAAGAAATGTATAATCTTGACTATCCGTCCGTTGACCCTACACTTGAACTTGCAAAGGAAGCAATAAAGAGAGCAGATGGCGAGTGCTGCTGATTAATTGAAAATTTCTGAAAAAAGGGGGGACCGTTTTATGAAACTAAAAAGAATAATGGCACTTTTTCTTGTTTTGTGTATGGTGCATGTTTTGCCGGCTTTTGCCGGAAATGGCTACGCTACGCGGGGCGAAGTGGCAGATTATCTTCTTTCTGCGGCGGATTTTTATAATCCTGGCGTAGTAAAAAATGATATAATCAAAGGATACGAGGACGGCTCCCTTCATGAGGAACGGAGTGTCACTCGTGCAGAGGCACTTGTAATGCTCAAAAGAGCATTCGGGGATATTCCTGAGCCTGAGGGGCACAACAAAAGAGTCGCGCTTAAAGCAGAGGACTTTAACGATGTACCACAATGGGCAAGGAAAGAGCTTAAGGATGTGTTTGACAGTGGAATTGTGGCAGGTACCGGAAAGAATATATTTTCACCTGACGACAATGTAACGCTTGAACAACTTGAGCTTTTTGTGAAGAGAATGTACGCCCTTTACGGAAAAAATCCCTGTGATGATTTTTATGCTACGGCAAACAAGGAAATTCTTGAGAATATGACCATATCTCATGGAGAATATATGAACGGCACTTTTTATATGGTACAGGCAGATTCTGCAACACAGGTTTATAACATTATCAAAAAAGCAGTTGACGGAACAAACAAAAAAGGAACTCCTGAACAGAAAATTGCCGATATGTATAAGTGCTTTGTTGATACAAATGCAATAAACAGAACTTCTGTAAAGCCGATAGAAAGCTATATAAAAGAAATTGACGATGTAAAAAATATGGGAGAACTTTCTATTGTGCAGGACAGATTGTCAAAAGATTTATGCGTAAATCCTTTTATGGAGTTTGGTCTTACGGCAGATATGGAGAACAGCTCAAAGTATATGCTTTGTTTTTCATCATTTACTCCGCTGATGCATAAGGAATTTTATTTCGAAGAAGATGAAAAAACTCAAAAAGCGTATGTAAAGTATCTTGAAACACTGCTTAGTGTGGCAGGAGAAACAAAGTCGGATGCAGAAAAAAAAGCTGTTGAGTATTTTGAATTTGAAAAAAAGCTTTCAGAAAATATGCTGTCATCCCAGGAAAGATACGATGTAGAGAAAATAAACAATGTATACAAATTCAAAAAGCTTGAATCACTTTTTCCGGACTGTGACCTTGAAAAGCTTCTTGATAATATGTATCTTCGGAAGAACGATCGTGTTTTAGTGGCTGAGCCACAGCTTATGAACGCTTTTTCCGGAATGTATAATCAGTCTAATATCGAAATACTGAAAACTGTGGCAAAAATTACTCTTATGGATATGTGGGGGGCAGAACTTGACACACGGGTGGACAATGCAGTAACTGAGTTTGAAAACACACTTTTTGGAGTCGAGGGCTCATATACGAGAAGTCAGAAAGCAGAGATTATGCTGAAAAATGTTATGCCTGATTATCTCGGGAAAATTTATGTTGATGAGTATTTTGACCAGCAGTCCAAACAGGATGTACAGCGTATGGCACTGGATATCAAAGAAATGTTTAAACAGCGCATAAAAAATCTTGATTGGATGAGTGAAACTACAAAAGAAAAAGCAATAAAAAAACTCGATTCCATGCAGATAATGATTGGATATCCGGACAGATTTGACAGCTATATTGACGGAGTGGAGATAGTTTCTCCCAAAGACGGCGGCACTCTCTTTGCGAATATGCTTGCTATAGCAAAAGAAGCTGTTAAAAGCCGTGGGATGCTTCAGTTTGCAGTGCGTGACAGGGCTGCTTGGCAGATGGAAACTTATACGGTGAATGCCGGATATGACCTGACCACTAACTCAATCGTGTTTCCTGCGGCAATACTGCAGAAACCACTTTATGACAAAAATGCAACGTATGAAGAAAATCTTGGAGGTATAGGGTATATTATCGCTCATGAGATGACACACGCCTTTGATAATAATGGTGCTCTTTTTGACGAAAACGGAAATATCTGCAACTGGTGGCAAGAGGAGGATTTTAAAGAATTTGAGAGACTCTGTGACCATGTTGTAGCCTTTTACGAAGGTTATGAAACTGCTCCGGGAATACTTACTAACGGAACTCTCACTCTTTCTGAAAACGTATCGGATATGGGTGCAGCGTCGTGCATAACAGAGCTACTTGGAAAAAAGGAAAACCCTGACTACAAAAAGCTTTTCTATGCAATGGCAAATACTTTTGCAAGCACTTATACCAGAGAATATGCCAAATATTCTTTGCAGAGCGATCCTCATGCGGATAATAAGGCAAGAATAAACAGAGTTCTTGTGCATATTGATGAATTCTATGACGAATTTGATATAAAAGTGGGCGACGGAATGTATGTTGCTCCTGAAAAAAGAATATCAATCTGGTAAATAAAGATGCAGACAACAAAAACGCCATATAAAATACAATTTGCATTTTATATGGCGTTTTTGTATGAAAACAGGGATAACTGTTTAATTTGAATACATAGCGTAAAGCTTTGCGTAATCACCGTTTTTTGATATAAGCTCATTGTGGCTTCCTTCCTCTGTAATCCCGTCGGAGGTAAGGTACAATATGCGGGAAGCATTTTTGATTGTTGTGAGACGGTGTGCTATGGTAAAAGTAGTCCTTCCCTTGGAAAGTCTCTCAAGTGACTTTTGTACGATAAGCTCACTTTCATTATCAAGAGCACTCGTTGCTTCATCAAGTATAAGTACAGGCGGATTTTTAAGAAATACTCTTGCAATGGAAATTCTCTGTTTCTGTCCGCCCGAAAGTTTTACACCTCTTTCTCCGACATAGGTGTCGTAGCCATCTGCAAGCCCCTCTATAAATTCATGAGCACCTGCAGCTTTTGCAGCTTCAATAACATCTTCTTTAGTTGCGTCGGGTTTGCCGTAGAGTATGTTTTCATAAACTGTGCCTGAGAAAAGATACACATCCTGTTGAACAACGCCTATATTATTTCTGAGAGCTTTAAGTGTAATATCCTTTATGTTTTTTCCGTCAATGAGAATATTGCCGTCCGCAACGTCGTAAAACCTGGGGATAAGATTGCAAAGCGTTGTCTTTCCGCCACCTGACGGCCCTACAATAGCAATATTTTCTCCGGGGGCGATATGTATGTTTATTTTATTTAAAATATCGCTTCCGTCTTCTGTATATCGGAAAGTAACATTTTCTAATGTTATGTCACCGGTGATTGAATCGACTTCTTGAGCGGATGGAGAATCTTCAATAGTCACGGGCTCATCCATAATTTCCATAAAGCGTTCAATACCCGTCATACCTTTCTGGAATTGCTCAGTAAATTCCACAATTCGTCTTACAGAGGCAATAAGCGTCTGAATATAAAGAAGATATGCAATTAAATCTGCGGCATTTATATGCCCGTTAATCATAAATACAGATCCGATAACAATTACTGCCACATACATAACTCCATCAAAGAATCTTGTTCCTGCCTGAAACAGCGACATATATTTGTAGGAGTCTTTTTTTGTTTCGAGGAATTTATGATTGCTTTTTGAAAACTTTTCTCTCTCAATATCTTCATTTGCAAAACTTTTTACAACTCTTATTCCAAGAAGACTGTCCTCAAGCTCTGCATTAAGCTCACCAATCTGCTCTCGGTTACGCTTAAAAGCATTTTTCATTTTCTTTCTGTATAAAAGAATGGAAACAAACATCAGCGGAAGCAACATAAATATAAGTAAAGTCAGCTTGATGTTTATACCGCCAAGAATTATAAAAGCACCGACTATTTTTATTCCTGCAATGAAAAACTCCTCCGGGCAGTGATGGGAAAATTCGGTTATATCAAAAAGGTCGTTTGTGACTCTTGACATAATCTGTCCGACTTTTGCATTGTCGTAATAACTGAAAGGAAGTCTCTGCAAATGATTAAAAAGGTCACGGCGCATATCGGTTTCAAGCTTTGCTCCTGTCATATGACCGACAAATGCCATATAGTACTGTGCAACAGTATCACAAAGTCTGAGAAACAGATAAAGACCTCCAAGGCGGAGCACAGTGCTAAGCAAAAGCTCGGTTGCACCGTCCATTGCTGTGTTTGTGATTTTACGGACTATCAAAGGAAAAACCAGCTCACACACCGTGGTGAATACAGCACAGAGCAAATCCAGAATAATGAGTCCGATGTAAGGCTTATAATAATGAGAAAATCGTCTGAACATATAATTACTCCTTTAAAAATCTGGATATATTATATATTAAAAGGGAAGATAAGTAAAGAGTTTTTAGGAGGAATATTTATGTGTACAGCAGTTTCGGTAGTTTGCACTTGCCACTACTTCGGAAGAAATCTTGACTATGAGCATGCTTTCGGAGAAAAAATCTGTATCACTCCGCGCAACTACACTTTTAAATTCACAAACGGAAAAACACTTTCAAATCATTATGCTATTATGGGTATAGCCGTAGCAGAAAACGGTTATCCTCTATATTTTGATGCAATAAACGAAAAAGGGCTTTCTGTGGCAGGACTCAATTTTCCGGGATATGCCTGTTATTTTAAAGAAACGACAGGCAAGGATAATGTGGCGTCCTATGAATTTGTAACCTATGTGCTTTCTCAATGCAGTAACATCGAAAGTGTAAAACGGCTTCTCAGTGACATAAATATAACAGATACTCCGTTTTCTGATAAATTACCGCCTTCACCCCTACACTGGATTATTGCCGATAAAACATCATGTATAGTAGTTGAACAGACAGAAAACGGCTTGAAAACATTTGACAACAATGTAGGTGTTTTATCAAACAGTCCGTCATTTGATATGCAGCTTTTTAATCTTAATAATTACATTTCGCTTTCTGCTAAAGAGCCCGAAAACACTTTTTCGGATAAAATCAATCTTTCTTTATACAGTCGCGGAATGGGGGCATTGGGGCTTCCGGGAGATAACAGCTCTGTCTCAAGATTTATTCGTGCAGCTTTTGTCAGCCTTAACAGCGATTTCAAAGGTGACGACAAGGAGCAGGTGAATCAGTTTTTTCATATTCTTTACAGCGTTTATCAACAGAAAGGATGCATCAAAGTTAACGGTATGGACGAGATTACAAATTACTCTGTCTGTTATAATGCTGCCAAAGGAATATGTTATTTCACGACCTATAATAATTTCAGCATAAATGCAGTAAGTATGAATAAAGAAAATCTTGATGCAGATTCACTTATAAGTTACGAGCTTTACAGAAAAAATAAATTTAATACTGTTAACTGAAAAAATATTGATTTTTATTAGCTGTAATGGTATAATTATCCTATACTTTACAGGAGGAGAAAAATGATGAAAAAAACAGTAGAAGATATTTTGAGAATTATCAAGGAAAACGATATAAAAATGGTTGACTTTAAAATGGTCGACATAAATGGTCAGTTCCGCCATGTAACCATTCCGGCGAAGAACTTTTCTGAAAAAACAATGAAAAACGGTATCGGTTTTGATGCTTCGAACTACGGCTATGCAGTTGTTGAGAAGAGTGATATGGTGTTTATTCCCGACCCTGACACAGCTCTTATAGACCCTTTCTGCGAAATCCCGACTCTTTCTATGACAGGTAATGCAATGATTATTGACAACCCAGAGAATCGTCCTCTCAGTCAGTATCCCAGAAATATTGTTGTTGCTGCAGAAAAATATCTTAAAGATACCGGTATTGCAGATACTATGCTTATTCTTCCGGAATTTGAATTTTATCTTTTTGACCAGGTAGGTTGGGAAGTAAAGGCAGATTCAATCGGATTCACTCTTGATGCAAACCAGGCACACTGGAACAGTGCTGTCGAAGGACTTGGAAATGTGGTTTCAAAACAGAAGAATTATCACATTGCAAAACCTTTTGATACTTCTTACGAGGCAAGAAGTGAAATGTGTATGCTTATTGACGATGCAGGCATTGCTCTTAACTATCATCATCCCGAAGTTGGCGCTGGCGGTCAGTTTGAAATCGAGCCTGAGCTTGGTAAAATGTCAAAAATGGCAGATGCTACAATGATGATCAAGTACATCATTCACAATACTGCAAGAAAATACGGTATGTCGGCAACATTTATGCCTAAGCCCGTTATGGGTGAGGCAGGTAACGGTATGCATGTCCATATGCTTCTTCTTAAAGACGGTGAGCCGGTATTCTCTGATGATAACGGCTATTCTCACCTCAGCAAGGAAGCTCACTACTTTATGGGCGGTCTTCTTAACCATATCGCTTCACTTTGTGCTCTTACAAATCCCAGCACAAATTCATTCAAGAGACTTGTTCCGGGATTTGAAGCACCCGTCACTGTCGGCTATGCAACATCTAACCGCAGTGCGGTTATCCGCATCCCTGCATATGCAAAAGAGCCTAAGCTCAGAAGATTCGAGCTTCGTAATCCCGATGCAACTTGTAACCCGTATTTCTGTTATGCGGCTATCCTTATGGCAGGTATTGACGGTATTATCAATAGAATCGATCCGCATGAAAACGGTTGGGGACCTTATGACGTTAACCTTTATCATCTTTCAGATGAAGAAAAGGCAAAACTCAGCCATCTTCCCACATCGCTTGACGAGGCTCTCGATGCTCTTGAAAAAGACCACGATTATCTTACTGCAGGCGGTGTGTTCCCGGAAGAGCTTCTCAAGAATTTTGTAGCTTCAAAGCGTAAAGAACTTGCAGAGCTTGCCGCAATCCCTCATCCGGCAGAGTTTGAAAAATATTATAATCTTTAATTTATACTAAGAGGCTGCTTTAGCAGTGTTCACATGCGGATTATTTGCCCTAAAACCAATTCATCCCTATGTGAACACCGCTTATAGCAGCTTCTTTTTGTTTTGGAAAACCTTGTAAAATAATGCAACAAAAAGCAGAAATCTGTTGACTTTTACATAGCATTATGATATGATTTTTACAATGGTTTTTACTGCTTTTGAGATTGAGGTGACTTGTTATGTTGGCACTTGAAGAAAGAATTTTGACTGATGGCAAAGTGCTTCCGGGAAATATTCTGAAGGTGGACTGCTTTCTGAATCACCGCATTGATGTTTCCTTCCTTATGGAAATGGGAAGGGAGATATCTGAACTTTATAAAGATACAGGTGTTAATAAAATCCTTACTATTGAAACCTCAGGTATTCCGATAGCTTTCGCAACTGCTCAGTATATGAACGTTCCGGTGGTCTTTGCAAAGAAAGATAAATCCGGCAACATATCTGATGATTTTTATTTTTCCAGAGTTGAATCGTTTACAAGGAAAAATATCTATGATGCTGTTGTCAGCAAGGAGTATCTCAAAAACGACGATGTTGTTCTTGTTATTGACGACTTTCTTGCGAAGGGAAATGCGCTGACAGGTCTTATGGATATAATAAACCAGTCGGGAGCAAAGCTGGCGGGCTGTGCTATCGCAATTGAAAAAGGCTTCCAGGGAGGCGGAGACGAACTGAGAGCAAAAGGAATAAGGGTTGATTCTTTGGCGATTATTGAGTCAATGACGGAAAATTCCCTTACGTTCCGCAAATAAAATTGTGTGTAAAGAAATTTACATAAATATTTTGCCAAATGGCAGGAGGAATTGAAATGAAAAGAATACTTTCACTTCTCATCGTTGCTGCAATGCTTATAACAACAGCTTGTATGTTTACAGCATGTGGCGACAAGGAACCAGCAGGAGAGACTGCAAGCAATGCTGATTTTAAAATCGGTTTCATTTTCTTGCACGACGAAAACTCAACATACGATAAGAACTTTATCGTTGCAGCAGAAGCTGCTACAGCTGAGTTAGGTCTTACTGCAGACCAGGTAATTTTCAAGACAAACATCCCCGAAGGTAACGAGTGTTACGAGGCAGCTGCAGACCTTGCAGACCAGGGCTGCGATGTTGTATTTGCGAACAGCTTCGGCCATGAACCTTACATTCTTAAGGCTGCAAAGGAATTCCCCGAAGTTCAGTTCTGTCATGCAACAGGTACAACAGCTCACACAGAAAAGGTTGCTAACTTCCATAACGCTTTTGCTTCTATCTACGAAGGCAGATATCTTGCAGGTATTGCTGCAGGTATGAAGCTTAATGAAATGATTGATGCAGGCAAAATCTCTGCTGAAGAAGCAAAGATGGGTTATGTAGGTGCTTTCACATATGCTGAAGTTATTTCAGGTTATACATCATTCTACCTTGGCGCTAAGTCGGTTTGTCCTTCTGTTACTATGGAAGTACAGTTCACAGGTAGCTGGTATGACGAAGCACTTGAGAAAGAAGCTGCTACAAAGCTCTTAGGTAATAACTGTGTACTTATCAGCCAGCACGCTGACTCTATGGGTGCTCCCACAGCTTGTGAAAATGCAGGTGTTCCCAATGTTTCTTACAATGGTAGCACACAGTCTGCTTGCCCCAACACATTCATCGTTTCTTCAAGAATCGACTGGTCTCCTTACTTCAAATACATAATTGAAGCTGCTCAGGCTGGCGAAGAAATCGTTTATGACTGGTGCGAAGGTTTTGAGGCTGGTTCCGTAGCTCTTACAGAAGTAAACGAAGCAGTTGCAGCAGAAGGTACAGTTGAAGCTATCGCTGATGCAAAGGCTAAGCTTATTGCCGGTGAAATTCATGTGTTTGATACAGCAAACTTTACAGTTGAAGGAAAGACACTTGACTCTTACCTTGCAGATGTTGATACAGATGCTAACTACGAAAAGGATACAGAAGTTATTTCTGACGGTTACTTCCACGAATCAGAGTTCCGCTCAGCTCCTTACTTTGATATCAATATCGACGGTATCACACTTCTTAACAGCATGTTCTAATTTGAACTTATTTAAATATAGGGCGGTTTAACCCGCCCTATATTTAATAGATTTAGCTTGTACTTATTCATAAGCAAAATGTGTTTATGAATGAGTATTAGAAATATTTTATTATGGTGATTGATATGGAACAGAACTACGCTCTTGAATTGAAAAACATCAATAAGTCTTTCGGCAGTGTGGTTGCAAACAAAAATGTTTGTCTTAAGCTCAGCAAAGGAGAAATCCTTTCTATACTGGGTGAAAACGGCAGCGGAAAGACAACTCTTATGAACATGGTTTCAGGTATTTATTATCCTGACAGCGGACAGATGTTCATAGATGGGAAAGAAGTGGTAATTGCATCTCCCAAGGATGCGTTTGACCATAAAATCGGTATGATACATCAGCATTTCAAACTTGTTGATGTTTTTTCTGCTGCAGAAAATATTGTACTCGGTCTTGATGATGAAAAACGCTTTGATATGAATTCTTACATAGAAAAAATCAAAGAAATTACATCACAGTACGGGTTTGAACTTGACCCAAATAAAAAAGTATACGAAATGTCAGTTTCTGAAAAGCAGACTGTTGAAATAATAAAGGTGCTTTTCCGCGGTGCAGACATCCTCATTTTGGATGAACCTACTGCGGTTCTTACTCCGCAGGAAACGGTAAAACTTTTCAAAGTTCTCAAAAATATGCGTGAGGCAGGAAAGGCTATTATTATCATTACGCACAAACTTCACGAGGTACTTTCTCTTTCGGATAATGTTGCTGTTCTCCGTAAAGGCGAATATGTAGGTACGGTAAAAACTGCCGAAACTAATGAAGCAGAGCTTACTGAGATGATGGTAGGTAAAAAAATCTCTCTTAACATCGAAAGAAGTGTTCCGCAGAATCCTACGGAAAGACTCTGTGTCAGCAATATAAGCTGTGTTGACAGAGAGGGAGTTAAACTTCTTGATAATGTATCTTTCAGCGTGAATGCGGGAGAAATACTTGGTATTGCAGGTATTGCAGGCAGCGGTCAGAGAGAACTTCTTGAGTCAATAGCAGGACTTCAGAAACTTGATGGGGGCTCAGTTATTTATTTTGACCCCAAAACGGGCAAGTCAGAAAATCTTCGCGATAAGACCCCACTTGAGATTCGTCATATGGGCGTAAGACTTGCGTTTGTTCCCGAGGACAGACTCGGTATGGGTCTTGTCGGCAATATGGATATCGTAGATAATATGATGCTCCGCAGCTATAAAAAGAGTAAATCTGTATTTTTACAGAGAAAAGCTCCAAAGTCACTTGCAGAGGAAATTATAGAAAGATTGGATGTTGTGACTCCATCTGCAAACACCCCTGTAAGAAGACTTTCGGGCGGTAATGTACAGAAAGTTCTGGTCGGAAGAGAAATTGCATCGTCTCCGACTGTTCTGATGGCGGCTTATCCTGTTAGAGGTCTTGATATAAACTCTGCTTATACCATATACAATCTTCTAAACGAGCAGAAACAAAAAGGCGTTGCTGTAATTTTTGTCGGAGAAGACCTCGATGTTCTCATTGAGCTTTGCGACAGAATAATGGTTATCGGCTCAGGCAGAATAACAGGTATCGTTGACGGTAGAAACACAACAAAAGAAGATATCGGTTTACTTATGACAAAGTCTTCTTATTCAGAAGGGGGTGAGCAGTAATGGCTAAATTCCACATAGCAAAAAGAGATGATATCGTCTGGTGGAAAGCGTGGATTATAAGAATCGTATCTGTTTTGTGCGCTTTAGTGGTATGTGGTGTTATTACTGTTGCTCTTACGGATATTGATCCTGTAAAAATGTATGTGACAATGTTCGAAGGTGCAGTAGGCAGTGAGAGACTTGCCTGGAACATGGTACAGAATGTAGCAATGCTTCTTTGCGTATCACTTGCTGTAACCCCGGCTTTTAAAATGAAATTCTGGAACATCGGCGCAGAGGGACAGGTACTTATAGGTGGTCTTGCTACTGCAACCTGTATGCTCTTTTTCGGAGGTAAAATTGCTACACCTTTACTGATGATTCTTATGGTTATTACAAGTATCATTGCGGGAGCAGTGTGGGCTCTTATCCCTGCAGTTTTTAAAACCCGTTTTAATTCAAATGAAACACTGTTTACTCTTATGATGAACTACATTGCAATACAGCTTGTTGCATACTTTACGCTTGAGTGGTCAGTGCCCAAGGGCTCAGGTACACCAAGAGTTCTGGAGTTTGGTCAGCTTCCTTCTCTTTTCGGGCAGAAATATCTTTGCAACATTATAATTGTTGCAGTTTTGACTGTTGTTGCTTACATATATCTTAAATACAGTAAGCAAGGGTATGAAATTTCAGTTGTGGGTGAAAGTGAAAAAACTGCCAGATATATCGGCATCAATGTAAAAAAGGTTGTTTTAAGAACAATGGCAATTTCAGGTGCATTATGCGGTATTGCAGGATTTTTGCTGGTAGCAGGTACCGACCATTCTCTTAAGAGTGATACAGCCGGTGGCAGAGGCTTTACAGCGATAATGGTTTCATGGCTTGCGAAATTCAATCCGATATATATGGTGCTTACCTCACTTCTGATTGTATTTTTGCAGAAGGGTGCATCTAAAATTTCTGAAGTTTACAGGTTGAATTCGTCTTTCTCAGATATTATTACCGGCGTAATAATATTCTTTATAATCGGTTCAGAATTCTTTATAAATTACGCCATTAAAGGCAATAAAAAGGAGGAGTACTTATGATAACTACAATCATACAGATTATACAGCGTGCAGTTATGCAGGGAACTCCTTTGCTTTTTGGCTCCACAGGTGAAATACTTACTGAAAAATCAGGGCATCTTAATCTTGGTATTCCGGGAATTATGTATGTAGGAGCTATAAGCGGTGTTGCAGGCTCATTTATTTATGAGCTTAAAGCTGCAGAACTTAACCCGGTTCTGGCAATAATAATTCCGCTTGTTTGTTGTCTTGTCGGTTCAGCACTTATGGGGCTTATTTACTGTTTCTTAACGGTAACACTTCGTGCAAATCAGAATGTTACAGGTCTTGCTCTTACTACATTCGGTACAGGTATAGGTAACTTTTTTGGTGGCTCTCTTATAAAACTTGTGGATTCTGATGTTCCTTCTATCGCTCTTTCTCGAACAAGTGTTATTTTTAAGACACAGCTTCCGATAGCAGAGAAGCTTGGCTGGGTTGGAGATATATTCCTATCCTACGGCTTTTTGGTGTATATAGCAATTATTGTTGCTGTGATTTCATCTTTTATGCTTAACAGAACAAGAGTGGGACTTCACTTGAGAGCTGTCGGCGAAAGTCCTGAAACTGCAGATGCAGCAGGTATCAATGTTACAAAATATAAATACCTTTCAACCTGTATCGGCAGTGCAATCGCAGGGCTTGGCGGTCTTTATTATGTAATGGACTACGCTAACGGAGTGTGGTCAAATAACGGTTTTGGTGACAGAGGTTGGCTTGCAATAGCTCTTGTTATATTCTCTGTATGGAGACCGTCTGTAAGTATTCTCGGTTCTATTCTGTTCGGATTCCTATATGTAATACCAACATATATCCCCGACATAACCGTAAATATGAAAAAACTTTTCGAAATGCTTCCGTATGTTGTTACAATCATTGTGCTTATTATCATAAGCATAAGAGATAAGAAAGAAAACCAACCTCCGGCAGCGCTGGGATTACCGTACTTCAGAGAAGAAAGATAGTATTAAGGGGGGTAAAACTTATGTTTTGCCCTTTTTGTACATATATATGAATTTGTGAAAGAAGCGATTTATGTGAATAAAATTTTATCAAAGGAAGCCCTTGCAATTATAATGAGAATGCAGCAGAATGAACTTACGGAAAGTGTTATTTACCGTGAAATTGCAAAGTTTGCAAAGGGTGAGGAAAACAAGAATGTTTTAAAAAGACTTTCAGATGAGGAAAAAGCTCATTACGAAATATGGAAGAAATATACAGGTGTTGAGATGAAACCTCAAAAGGGAAAAATTCTTAAATATAAGTTTGTTGCAAGAGTATTTGGATTTACTTTTGCGGTTAAACTTATGGAGAGAGGCGAAGAACTCGCACAGCAGGAATATGCTCTTTTGCTTGAAGAGGTTGAGGAAAGTGCCACGATACGCAGTCAGGAGGAGGAACACGAGGCAAGTCTTCTCGGTATGCTGGATGAAGAACTTTTGCAATATGTTGGAAGTATGGTGCTTGGTATGAATGATGCCCTTGTTGAACTTACAGGCTCTCTTGCAGGTTTCACATTTGCAATGCAGGATACACGCCTTGTTGCTCTTTCGGGCTTGATTCTTGGTATTTCAGCAACATTCTCTATGGCCGCCAGCGAATTTCTTTCCGCACGAAGTGAGGGAAGGGATGATGCAATGAAATCTTGTATGTACACAGGTATTGCATATCTTGTAACAGTTGTACTTCTTATAGCGCCGTACCTTATCTTCAGCAATGAAATGTATTTATGGGCACTTGTATGTATGCTTGTTACGGTTATTCTTATTATTGCGGGCTTTACATACTATATATCGGTGGCGAAAGACGAAAAATTCAAATCCAGATTTCTCGAAATGTCCCTTATCAGTGTTGGGGTTGCAATAATTTCTTTCGGAGTAGGTATTCTTGCAAAGAAGTTTCTCGGAATTGATTTATAAGAAAGAGATGGTTTTATGAATTATATTGCAGATGAAAACCGTTACACCGGCACAGAATACAGAAAATGCGGTGACAGCGGACTTAAGCTTCCGGCAGTTTCTCTTGGATTGTGGCATAATTTTGGAGATAATTCAGATTTTGAGAATATGAAAAAAATGTGTTTTGCTGCGTTTGATTGCGGAATAACACATTTTGACCTTGCAAATAATTACGGACCCGAACCGGGAAGTGCAGAAGCAAATTTCGGAAAAATTCTGAAAAGTGATATGATGCCTTATCGCAGGGAAATGGTTATAAGTACCAAAGCGGGATATCGTATGTGGGATGGTCCCTACGGTGATTTCGGAAGCCGAAAGTATCTTGTTTCAAGTCTTGACGATAGTCTCAGTCGCCTGGGCGTAGATTATGTGGATGTTTTTTACCATCACAGACCTGACCCGGAAACCCCGCTTTACGAAACTATGTGGGCACTTAACGATATAGTGAAGAGTGGAAAAGCACTTTATGCCGGACTTTCCAACTATGACGGAAAAACTATGACAGAAGCTTCAAAAATACTCAGAGAACTGCATTGTCCGTTTGTAATAAATCAGAACCGCTATTCGATTTTCGACAGAACCATTGAAAAAAACGGCATTCTTGATTCTGCAATCAGTGAGAAAAAAGGTATGATAATTTTCAGCCCTCTTGCACAAGGGCTTTTGTCGGGCAGGTATCTGGACGGGATTCCGGAGGATAGTCGTGTAAAACGTGACGGTAGATTCTTAAACGAAAAAAGCATTACTCCGGAAATAATCTCAAAAATAAGAAATCTTGATGCAATTGCAAAAAAACGGGGACAAAGCCTGGCACAGATGGCCCTTTCCTGGATATACAGTAAACAGGGAATCACCAGTGTTCTTATCGGGGCTTCCACTCCCGAACAGATAAGGGAAAATGTCCGTATGACAGAAAATATCAATTTTACAAAAGAAGAGCTTAATATGATTGACAGTATAGCTCTGTAAGGACGGTATAATGAACGAATTTATTGAAAAATTTCTGAAAGACAGATTTATAGCAGATGTGGGATTCGCAAGATGCGAAGATACGCCATTTAACGGTCTTGAAAACGCTGTATCGATTGTCGTCAGACTTTCCGATGCAGTAATTGATCAGATTGAGGGTAGCCCCACTCACACATATTTTCAGCATTACAGAACTGTAAACGCTTATCTCGATTCCGTAATGCTTCAGCTTGTGATGGCACTTCAGGAGAAGGGATATAATGCGGCATCTGTTCCTGCGAGTCAGTCTGTTGAAGGACTTCAGGGAATATATTCGCACAAAAAAGCAGCTGTAAAGGCTGGTATCGGCTATATAGGGAAAAGCTGCCTTTTTATATCAAGAAAACACGGTCCCAGAGTACGAATCGGCACTGTGTTTACAGATGCACCTCTTGAAACTGTAAACAAAAAGCAGGAAAGTCAGTGCGGGGACTGTAATATTTGTGCAAATCATTGCGGAGCAATGGCAATAAAAAATGCAAACTATGAGGATGGTATGACAAGAGAAGATATATTTGATGCAAAAGCCTGCAGTGATTATATGAAAGAAAAGTATAAACATATCGGCAGAGGTGCGGTATGCGGTGTATGTATGCGAGTTTGTCCAAAAGGGAATGCTAAAATAAATAAAGAATAATAAAAATAGGGGATGTAAAAAAAGTCCAGACCGCATTTTTTCCTATCCCCAATGACAGGGGGTGTAAAGAAATCGAATTTCTTTACACCCCCTTTTCTATCTGAATTTAATCAATCAATACTATCACAATTTGTAATACATTTGATAAGGCATGCTGTCGAAGTAACAATCAGGGTAAAGAATAACAGAAGAAGTCCTGTTATAATTGCACCCGGAATGCTTGTTGCTACGAATGTGATACCGAGAAGAATTACTGATGTCAGAATTGTTCCGAGAATTCCTAAAAGTTGCAGCGGAAGGACTGAGCAAAGACAACGTCCGTGTGTTACTGCTTTCAAATAGGGAGAAACCGCAAGTGTTGCAATAAGATACACAATAGCAATTCCGAACAATACCCACAAAAATGCGGGAGTTACAGTTATTGTTGCCGTTATTCTGAGAACTGTGGTTATAACACCGATTATTACAGCGGCAATTACGGAAAGAACTGCACAGCCGTTTGTACAGCCACAATTATAATTATTCATAAATTCACCTCCCGTATTATTTTATGTTGCCGGGTAAATTATTGTTATTAAAAGGAAATAAAATGGACAGTTAAAACATTTGTTTTAACTGTCCATACTTTAATTATGAATTCCAACGGTTTTTAACAAAGTTTATCTGTTAAGGATAAGCTTTGTAAGTTCTACCGGTTCAACAATCTTGTCGCCCTTATATACACGCATATTACCTGAAGCAATTTCGTCAATAAGAATAACCTCACCATTGTTATAACCGAACTCAAATTTAATATCCCAAAGGTCAAGACCGATTGACTTAAGGTCGTCAGCAACAATTTTTGTGATTTTAAGCGTCTGTTCTTTCATGCTTTCAAACATTTCAGGACTCATAACGCCAAGAGCTGCAAGACCTTCACCTGTTACGAGTGGGTCGCCTTTTTCGTCATTCTTGAATGTACATTCAACATAGCCGCCTTCGAGAGGAGTACCGTCTTCAATGTATTCTCCGTATCTGCGGATGAAACTGCCGGTTGCAACAAGACGGCAGATAACTTCAAGACCGTGACCGAAAACTGTAGCAGGAAGAACTTCCATAGTAGCATCTTCAACATTTGCACTTACATAGTGAGTTTTTATGCCTGCCTTCTTAAGCAGTTCAAAATAAAGCACAGAAGTTTCAAGATTAGCTTTACCGATGCCCTCGATAGTAAGTCCTACTGCGTTTTCACCGGGATCGAATACACCGTCTTTGCCTGTACAGTCGTCCTTGAACTTAAGAAGAACATTACCATTCTCAAGCTTATATACATCTTTTGTTTTGCCTTGATACAATTTTTCCATAACAAAAACTCCTTTTATTTCATATATGACTATTTTAGCATAAAATTTATCATTTGTATACATTTTTTTTCCAAAACTACAAAAAAAATCAAAACTACATTTTCTCAGACCTGTATTGAAGAGGAGAAAGCCCCGTTTCCCTCTTGAATACATTAGAAAAATATCCGGGGCTTGAGAAGGACATTTTCCTGCTTATGTCGGTAACACTCATTCCGGATTTAAGGTATTCTGTTGCTCTTATAATACGGAGCCTGTTGTAGTGTTCTGTTACACCGCATCCTGCGTATGTCTTGAAAGTTTTTTTTAGATTGCTTGTGCTCAGACAACAAAGCGAAGCAATTTCATCAACAGACAGATTTTCGTCAATATGCCCATTCATAACATCTATAATTTTTTTGTAATTATGTGCTCCCACGCTGTATGATTGCTTTTTACTGGGAGAAATTTCTGACAGTACAGAAAGAAGAAGTGATTCAAGCTTTGACATAGACAAGTTTTCCTCAATGGGGTTTTTACCCGATGATCGCAGTGGTATTTCCGAACAATCAAACGAAGAATTTATCTGTTTTAAGGTATCAGTCAGCATTTGCTGAAGATACAAATTAAGCTCAAACACACCATTTCCGAGAGGGTCTATCAGTGTGCCCTCTGCCGAAAATGATATAATTATAAGCTCTGCCCTTTGACCTTTTCTGCATTTTAGTCTGTGAAACTCCATGGGTTTATGAAAAACAGCCTGTCCTGCAGCTAGCTCATATATTTTATCGTCTTCGGAAATAGTTATGCTGCCGTCTTTTGCATAAATCATTTCCCAAAAATCATGGATTTCACCATCGTAATAAAAGTTCTCATAGGCATTTCTTATAAATGCACTGTTGATTGAAATTATCCTAAAATCGCGACACGGTTTGTAAAGTTCCATAAAAAACCTCCGAAAAGTAAACAAAATCGCAAAAATTGTATACAAAACTGTATTGACTTATTGTTTTGAATAGTTATAATTAAAGTGTAGTACATAAAATAAAAAAAGTAAAGACTTTTTAAAAAACAGGAGTGATTTTGTATGAAGGATATTACATTGGTTGTTATGGCAGCAGGTATGGGTAGCCGTTTTGGCGGTCTTAAGCAGGCTGAGCCTGTTACTCCCGACGGAAAGGCTATTATTGACTTTACTGTATTCGATGCTAAAAAGGCAGGCTTTACAAAGGTTGTATTCATCATCCGTGAGGATATGGCTGACGATTTTAAGGAGCTTGTAGGTAACAGAGTAGAAAAAACTATCAAGGTTGAGTATGTATATCAGGATATGAGCGATATTCCAGAGGGCAGAAAGAAGCCTTTTGGAACAAGTCAGGCAATCCTTTGCTGCAAAGGAACTGTTAATGAGCCTTTTGCAATCGTTAACGCTGACGATTACTACGGTGCAAATGCATTCTTTGAAATTGCTGAGCATCTTAAGAATGCCGAGGGTGGCGATTTCTGTATGGTTGCATACGAGCTTGAGAAAACGGTAAGCCCCAACGGCACAGTTTCAAGAGGTGTTTGTGGTGTTAAGGACGGCAACCTTGCAAGTATAGAAGAAGTTCTTAAGATATATAACGATATGTCTTACGAAAAGGAAGACGGAAAGGGAATTCTTGCTCCCGACACACCGGTATCAATGAATCTCTGGGGTGCAACACCCTTCATTTTTGACACACTTGAAAAGCAGTATAAGGAATTTCTTCAGACTGCGAATACTCTTAAGGATGAGTTCCTCATTCCTGTGTCAATCGGCAGAATGGTAGACGAGGGGCTTGCAACCGTTAAGGTTTACAGAAATAAAGATAAGTGGTACGGCATTACATACAGAGAAGATTTGCCCGAACTTAAAGAAGCAATCGGAGGTTATATCGATGCAGGATTATACAAAGGAATATAATGCGGTAACAGAGTTTATTATAGAAGGTGATGTGACAAATATCGCACCTTACGGAGAAGGCCATATAAACTCCACTTTTCTTGTTAATACAACAGCTAAAAATTACATTCTCCAGAAAATAAATACAACCGTATTTAAAAAGCCCGAAAATGTTATGAATAACATTGTACTTGTTACAAAGTTCCTTGCAGATAAGGGTACTCTTTCTCTTAGTGTTGTAAACACTAAAGAAAATGAGCCTATGCTTCGCACAGAAGACGGTTGTTACAGAGTATATGATTTTATCGAAGATTCTGTTACATATCAGAAAGCGGAGAGTGTAGAGGTTTTCAAAAATGCAGGCTATGCTTTTGGTGAATTTCAGAATTCGCTCGCAGAATTTGATGCAAGTCTTCTTTTTGAAACCATTGAGCGTTTCCACGATACTCCAAAGCGTTTCAATGACTTTAAGATAGCGCTTGAAAATAATAAGTCCGGCAGAAAAGATACTTGCCTTGACGAAATAAGCTTTGTTCTTGAAAGAGAAAATACTTACGGAGAAATAGTGAAAGCTCTTGCTGAAAAGAGAATTCCTCTCAGAGTTACACACAACGATACAAAGCTTAACAACATCCTTATGGATGGGGATACTCAGAAAGGAAAGGCTGTTATTGACCTTGATACCGTAATGCCGGGATCAATGCTTTATGATTTTGGTGATTCAATCCGTTTTGGTGCAAGCACAGCGGCTGAGGATGAAAAGGATCTTTCAAAGGTGAACTTCGACATTAATCTTTTCAGAGCTTATGCAGAGGGATTTCTGGGAGCAGTTAAGAACAGCATTACAGATGAAGAGACAAAGCTTGTTTCGTACAGTGCATATCTTATGACAATGGAATGTGGTATGCGTTTCCTTGCAGATTATCTTGACGGTGACACATATTTTGCAACGAAATATCCGGAGCATAACCTTGTAAGATGCCGCACTCAGTTTAAACTTGCATCTCAGATGCAGGCTAAGATGGCTGAGATGGATGCAATAGTTAAAGAAATACTGGCATGAGAAAAGGGGATGTAAAGAAATCGAATTTCTTTACACCCCTTTTTGTTTTTAATGCATATGAAACTCAGTAACCGAGTGCCTGAATAAATGTAATTTCTTCAAATGCAATTCCTCTTGAAGGAATACAGGTCTGTTCAAACGGAACACATCTGTATCTGCCTTCCTCAGAATATGAAGAAGAGGAAGTAGGTGCAGGGTCATTAAAGAGAATTACATCATCTTCAAAAGCTACTGCAACCATAGTATGCGGGAAAGATGCGTATCTTACCATAACGCCTTCAGGATGAAGGGTAAGAGCCTCTTTAAGAGCAGCAATGGCAATTGCTCTGTCGTAGGTCGGATTATTGATCAGCGTTCCACCGGATACACCGTCTCTGCCACCGTAATACGGACTGTTCTCCGGAAGTGCACTTACAAACTTAAGGTTATATGCTTTTACTATGTCGCTGTGATGACAGTAAGCTCCGCTTGACGACTTCTGCAAATTCACTGCTGCCACATCGGCAGGAGTAATGCTTCGACCTGTAACATCAGTCATAAGCATTGCATAACTTGTTGCCCAGCAGTATCCACTGCCAAATTCCGGAAGATTGTAGTCTGCCTGATTCTGAAAGTAATATGTTTTTTCATATGCTGTCTTTTTTGTTGCAGCTGACAGCATGTCGGGGGAAAAACCAAAATACACTGTTTTTGTATCCGGCTTATATGTAAGTGAATAACTGAAAACATCTGCCATATCCCTGGCGGTAACCATAAGTCTGTTTTTAATATATATGCAGGGTGCTGCAAGAATACGGTAATAATACTCGCTGTCGCTATATCCGGTCAGATCGGACACAGTTGCGTATTCATCACCCGGGACAAGACAGATAGACCTGCTGTAACTGCTGACAACTATACTGTCGTGACCGGGATAAGATTTGCAGGAGAGAGAAAGTGCATCTGCAAGTGATAACAAATCCACATAAGTAACTCCGTTGCGGATAACAGATGTTGTGGCAAAGTTGACATTCTTTCCGTTTACAACAAAGTTCACAGGGGTGTCACCGTATTGAGCAAATGATGGCATCGCGGACAGAAGAATCAATATAATCATAAAAACACAGAAGAATCTTTTTAACATATTGATTATCTCAACCTTTCCTCAAAATTGAATATACCTAATTTATTTATAACATATATGTCAAGATATGTCAATCTATCCCAAAACATTATTTGACAATTTAAGTTGTGTTGTGGTAAACTGTTAACAAAGTATATTCGGAGGAAGTCTATGAGATTACAGAAATTTATGGCAGAATGTGGTGTTGCATCAAGACGCAGTGCCGAAAAAATAATAGAAAGCGGAAGAGTGTGTGTGAATGGGGAGCTTGTTGACTATATGGGATGTGAGGTAGACCCGGATAGGGATACTGTCACAGTTGACGGAAAATCAATATCTCCCGAAGAAAAGAAATATTATATAGCACT
The DNA here is from genome assembly GCA_045604905.1 of Clostridia bacterium. Lineage (GTDB taxonomy): Bacteria > Bacillota > Clostridia > UMGS1883 > UMGS1883 > UMGS1883. The sequence goes on along the minus strand of JAZUOX010000013.1, from coordinate 16,287 downwards.
TAATAAACCTAAAAATTATGTCACCACAGTGTCGGATGACCTTGGAAGACCGACTGTTATGCATCTTGTGGAAGATATAGATGCGAGAATATATCCTGTCGGAAGACTTGATTTTGACACAACCGGTCTTCTTATAATGACAAACGACGGTGATTTTGCAAATAAGCTTGCTCATCCGAGAAATACTGTTAATAAAACCTATATCGCAAGAGTAGATAAGGAAATAAGTAAAGAGAATATTGAAAGGCTTCAAAGCGGTGTCAGGATTGACGGAGTAATGACATCACCTGCGAAGGCGGAGAATATCAAAAAACCGCAAAAAGGGTTTGAAGTTAAAATCACCATCCACGAGGGTAGAAACCGTCAGGTCAGGAAAATGCTTGAAGCCGTTGGTGCAAATGTACTTTCACTTAAGAGAATTGCTGTAGGAGGAGTAACTCTTGGAAATCTCCCGGAGGGAAAGTGGAGAAAGCTTTCTGATGCGGAAATCAACAAATTAAGGGGTAGAAAAAATGATTCGGGTAAACATAATAAAAGATGAATTGATTATAAAATCTGTATATAATGATGTAAAAGACGGAATTTTAATGGCTTGGGCACAAGAAAATGAAAAGAGCCCCGGTTTCTGTATATTTTCGGAAAGCGGAGAATTACTGGAAATAACAGACCGTGACAATGTGTTTGAACTTCTTGTCAGAGCGTCACTTAACAGAATGGACCTTGATGGTGTGACAGTTGCATATTGTTATGACACGAAGCTTTTTCCGGAACTTAAAAAACTTGGATTTAAAGAAAACGGAAAAAGAGCAGAGGTAGTTATAAAAGAGTTTTTCAAACCTTGCTGTCATCATTAAGACTTAATTGACTGTATGGCACCCATATTCAGTCTTGTCTTTGTATATCTGCTATTAGTGACCATGCTTTGTTTGTCATCTTAGGTGTAGCAGGTATAAGTATTGTAAGAACATAATAAAAACGATGTAACAAAAATCAGTAACTTTTTTAACAGAAGTTGCTGGCTTTGTTTTAGGAAAACAGTTGTAAAACAAGGAAAATAATGGTAAGATTATTTTGGCAAATAAATTATTGCTAAATGAAAAGAGGTATGGGAATGAGAAAAAAAGGATTAAGCATCATGCTTACAATCTGCATATTGTTAGGCATAGTTCCACATATGCCTATTACATCACTGGCAGAAAATGGCGAAATGCACATTAACGAAGATGTTGTAGAGGAATGGGAAGTATTGCCTGTCCCCACTGATAAAAGTGGTACTTGCGGTGAAAATCTCACATGGAAACTTGACGATAATGGAACATTGACTATAAGTGGTACGGGAGAAATGTATGATTTTGGAGCTTATGGCGAAGGTAATCCTTGGTTTAATTTCCGTTATGATGTTGTAAATATAGTTATAGAAAATGGTGTAACAAGCATAGGTGAAAATGCATTTTGGGGATTTAGCAACTTAACGGCTGTATCTATGCCCAAGAGTGTAAAAAGTATAGGGAAAGATGCTTTTTATGGTTGTAGCGATTTCTCGGATATAGAAGATTCTATAGAGAATGAAGAAACTGAAGAGCCTGTGCCTGTCCCCACTGATAAAAGTGGTGCTTGCGGTGAAAATCTCACATGGAAACTTGACGATAATGGAACATTGACTATAAGTGGTACGGGAGAAATGTATGATTTTGGAGCTTATGGCGAAGGTAATCCTTGGTTTAATTTCTGTTATGATGTTGTAAATATAGTTATAGAAAATGGTGTAACAAGCATAGGTGAAAATGCATTTTGGGGATTTAGCAACTTAACGGCTGTATCTATGCCCAAGAGTGTAAAACGCATAGGATATTGGGCTTTTGGTATGTGTGAAAGCTTAACAAGTATAGATATACCAGATAGTGTAACAAATATCGAATATGGAGCATTTATAGACTGCAGAAGCCTAACGAATATAGTCATACCTAACGGAATAAAAAGTATAGAAAATAATTTATTTACTGATTGCATAAGTTTAACAAGTATAACAATACCAGATAGTGTGACAAGTATAGGTGGTAGTTCATTTGCTGGCTGTACTGGCTTAAAAAATATAAATATTCCTAACAATGTGAAAAGCATAGAAGATTATGCATTTTCTGGTTGCAGTAGTTTAATAAGCATTAATATACCCAAAAATGTAACAAGTATTGGAAATAGTGCATTTCGAGAATGTAATAGCCTTCTAGGTGTCGAAATACCAGATAGCGTAACTAATATAGAGCAAGATGCGTTCTATAAATCAAATAATGTTGAGTTCTATTGTAATATGAACAGTTATGCTGCTATATATGCTATTGAAAACAAAATCCCCATACATGATTTGGGAACAGGGTCTAACGACGATATGCTTTCCGTAAAACGAAAAAACACATATTATAAAGTAAACAACGAAGGGATTTCTGCATCGGGATATTTACCAATGGTTTTAAATTATGAGTTTAAAAGCGGGGTAAACCCTAAAAGTGTAGAAATCACTGTGCGAATTCCGGAAAACGTTGAACTTGTTGAGGAAACTTTGTATCTTAATGGTGAGTTATGCGTTCAATACAATTATGAATCTAATTTACTAACAATCCCTGTAACCGAAAAAAAGGGCGATTTGAAATTTCAGTTAAAGCCACTATCATATGAACCGATATTTTCGTATGCAAAAATCTTCTTTGTTGAAATAGGAAAAAATGGAGAAGATGTGTGTGGAGAAAATATTATAGGTGTAATAGACTTAGATATTCCTATATTAAGCATAACAACACAAGGAGAGACCGGACAGTCCATGGTTGAGGTTAAAGGTGTTACTTTACCAAATCATAGTGTTGATTTATATGTGGATGGAGTGAAACAATCAACAGTTGTTTCCAATAAAGCAGGGGATTATTCAGCAAAGCTTACTTTGGCTAATCCGTCTTCAGGTAAAAAATATGTATTAATGGCAAAAACTACGGATAAAGGCGGAAATGCTATAACTGCAGAAACAAGGGTTATATATAAAGAGGCAACCCCCGTTCTTACCACTTTTATAATGGAGCATAATGGAGCAAGATATACTTTGGAAGATACTGTTGATAAAAAGCCTATTGTTACGTTTACTGGTGGAGCTGATTTCAAATTTACGGTAAAGTTTGAACCTATAAATAAGATTGACAAGGTATTCATTATAAGTACAAGAAATAACACAAAAAAGTATATGGAAGCTAAATGGGACGAAAAAGAACAAGCATATATTGCCAAAGGTTTTTTTGAACCGGAAAATACATCTTACGTTCCTGGAACAATTGGTGTAACTTATGAACGCACAAGTGAAAGTATTGATTTGAATACACCTTTTGATTTTTCAGCAGATGAAGTAATAAACAGCATTCCCGATGATTGGAAAAATCCTGTAATAGAGGTAGAAAATGTTGATGATGATTCTGTCGGAGCTACTGTGAAAGTAGAAGAGAAGGATGGTTCAATTACGGAAATAAGATATACGAAAAAAAAGAAAGAGAATACGCAGAATATTACTGTTGATAACGCCGAAGAACATGGTTTTGTGTGCGTTTCCAAAACTGACAAGGAAATGGTCTTTTCAAAAATATATAACTACCAGGATCCGACGGTTGAAACGCTTGTATTCTTGGAAAAAGAAGGGACTTCTTCTGCGGTTGAAACCGGATATACGCTGTTTAGTTATGAGGTTGATTCAATAGGTATAAAAGTGGCAGGAAAGTCTCTTGGTGTTGTTAAATATGCTGAGCTTATTGATGATACCGTTTCCACAGAACAAGCTTACCGAGAAATGGAACGTGAAATCCGTAATTCAGCTGTTCTGTCTGAAGAGGAAAAAGACAAATATTGTGAAGTATTATCATGGAACAGAGCGTTAAATGGAATTTGTATTGTCGGAAGATGGTTTGGTGGTGCTGTTGAAATAGCTGGTTCAATAGCTGAAAAATCTAAAGTGCTTGAGCCTATTGGAAAAGCACTTCAGATTGAGGCTAAACTGTGTGATTTTTTGTTTAAAAGCTTACAAAATGAAGCGATGATAAGACAGAACAATAATATGTTTACGATTCAAAATATGAAATTTGATTTCCGTTGGGCAATTGACCCCAGTGGATATGTTTATGACTCAATAACAAATGAACGTATTCAAGGAGTAAAAGCAACTGTTTACTTTAAAGAAACTCTCGAATCCGCTTCTATTTTGTGGGATGCAAGTGAATATTCACAGAAGAACCCTTTGTATACAGATAAAGATGGAAAATATGCATGGGATGTCCCAGAAGGATTTTGGCAGGTAAAGTACGAACACTCTGATTATGAGACGGCATATAGCGAATGGTTGCAGGTTCCGCCACCGCAAACAGATGTAAATGTCGGGATGATACCCTTAAATATTCCACAAAATAAAATCTACTATCACAATATTAGTAGAACTATAAGAGTTTTAAGCGATACAGAATACAAAAACTCTGCTCTGGTTATCGCACTATATGACGACAATAAAAAGCTGATTCAGTTAAAAACAAAAACAACTGATATAAATAACGGCACTACGGATATTGTTTTGGAAGATTTTGAAACCGATGACGGAAATAAGGTAAAAGTTATGCTTTGGAATGGGATGACAAATATTATTCCATTGCTGGATAACTGTGAGGTTTTGTTGAATTAAAAAAGTGGGGTCACATCATTTAAATAACCAATTCTCAAAAACTTATTCCAACACACCTCCGAAAAATTTCGGGGGTGTGTTTTTATTTGAAAAATAATTATTTTTCCGATAAAAATTTACCGAATATATATTGAAATTGGTGTAAAAATAAGGTATAATATAGTACAATAGGGAAAAATTTGAGATTGACAATAAATGTAGGAGGTAAAGAGATGAGTTCAATCAACAAAATATCCGAACTTCTTGCTAAAAAAGAAGAGATTGCTCTCGGTGGCGGCAAGGAATTTCAGGATAAGCAAAGACAAGGCGGTAGTATGACCGCAAGAGAGAGAATTGACGCACTTCTCGACGGTGGCAGTTTCGTGGAAATCGGTGCATTTATTTCTGCACGCGATGGGGAAACAGCGGCTGACGGCGTTGTTACCGGTTACGGTACAATTGACGGCAGACTTGTGTATGTATATTCTCAGGATGTTACAGTACTTGGTGGCAGCATGGGTGAAATGTACGCCAACAAAATCAACAAAATTGTTGATATGGCATCAAAAATGGGTGCACCTGTTATTGGTATGCTTGATTCAAACGGCGTAAGACTTTCTGACGGTCCCAGAGTTCAGAGGGCTATGGGCAGAGTTCTTTCAGCTTTTGCAAATATCAGCGGTGTTGTTCCCAACATAAGCATTGTATTCGGCAACTGTGCCGGTGGTAGTGCAATTGCTGCTGCAATGAGCGATTTTGTTATTATGAACGGAAAGAACGGCAAAATGTTCGTAACAGGTCCTGACATTATTGAAGCAACAGAGGGTAAAGCTCCTTCTCTTGGTGCAGAAGGTAATGTTAACGAGAACGGCAATGCACACTTCATCGGAAAAGATGATGTTGAGTGTATTGAAATTGCAAAGCTTCTTCTCACATATCTTCCTTCAAATAATCTTTCAGATGCATTTGAATTTGTTACAGAAGATGACCTTAACCGTCCTTGTGAAGTGCTTAATGATATGGATGCTGTTGGCGATGTAAGAGTTGTTATTGCGGAAATTGCTGACGACAAAGCATATTTTGAAATACAGCCGGACTTCGTTGGTGAGGCTTCAACCGGATTTATCCGCGTAAACGGCTCAACTGTCGGTGTTATCGCAACACAAGCTGATGAAATCTGCAGCCGTGCAGCACAGAAAATGGAAAGATTTGTTCGTTTCTGTGACTGCTACAATATCCCGATTCTCACAATTACAGACATTGAAGGCTTTAAGGCAAGTGCAAGTGAGGAAGCATGGGGTCTTGCAAGAAAGAGCGCAGAGCTTATGTACGCTTTCGTAGAAGCAACCGTTCCCAAGGTTAATCTTATTGTTAAAAAGGCTTACGGTACAGCTTATACACTTCTTAATTCAAAGCAGGGCGGTGCAGACCTTATCCTTGCATTCCCCTCGGCTGAGATGGCACCGCTTCCTCCGGCAGCAGGTGTAGGTATGCTTTATGCTGACAGACTCAAGGCAGGAGAGAGCCGTGAAGCTCTTGAGGCAGAGTATGCTGAAAATGAGGCTTCTATTTACAAAGCAGCAAGCCTCGGCTGTATAGACGATATAATTGTTCCGTCAGAGACAAGAGCAAGAATTGTTGCAGCTTTTGAAATGCTTCGCAGTAAGCGTGCAGGTGCACCTTCCCGTAAGCATGACAATATGCCGCTTTAAGCCGAAAACTTAAGAGGTGAGAATATGAAAGATTTAAATACAGTGTGGGGTACATCGGACCTTATCGGTGCGGGACTCGCCTATACTGTTATGGGTATACTGATAGTGTTCCTTATCCTTGTAATCATAATGATGGTTATAAAAGCAATGGCACTTTTTAGTGGTGAGAAAAAGCCGAAGATTAAGCAAACCTCACTTAAAGATTCAGCACCCGTACAGAAGGCAACTGAAACAGTTTCAGAGACTGTTGCCGAAACTGACGAACTCGAACTTGTTGCAGTAATTACTGCGGCTATTGCGGCAATGACAGGAGAGAGCACGTCAAACTTTGTGGTTCGTTCGTACAAAAAGGTTCCCGGCGGCTCTTGGAATAAGGCTGGTCGTATGGAAATTCTTGATAATAAATTATAATGGAGGAAATTGCAATGAGAAAATTTATAGTTAATGTAAACGGTAATTCATATGAAGTAGAGGTAGAGGAAGTTGGCGGTGCAGTTTCCGCACCCGCAGCAGCTCCCAAGGCAGCTCCTGTAGCAGCACCTAAGGCAGCTCCTGCAGCTCCCAAGGCAGCAGCACCTGCCGGTGGTACAGCTGTTAAGGCACCTATGCCCGGTAACGTACTTGATATTAAGGTATCAAACGGTCAGGCAGTAAAAGAGGGTGACGTTGTTGTTATCCTTGAAGCTATGAAAATGGAAAACGAAATTTATGCACCCTGTGACGGTACAGTTACAGTTGTTGCAAGTAAGGGTTCAACAGTAAATACAGGCGACGTACTTGTATCTATTTCTTAATTGAACAAAGAAAAATTGAGAAATGGAGTGATTTAGTTGTTAGAAAGTTTATTGGCAGGTTTTAGCGACTTTTTTGCTAAAACCGGTATAGCAGAATTATTTAAAATGGCAGATTTGGGCGGAATAAAAACCCTTGCTATGATTGCTATAGCCTGCGTGCTTCTGTATCTTGCCATTGTTAAAAAGTTTGAGCCGCTTCTTCTGCTTCCCATTGCATTTGGTATGCTTCTTGCAAACCTTCCCCTTGGCGGCGTAATGCATCCGGAGTTCTTTAACGGTGAAAGTATTGACTACGGTATGGTACTGAAAAAGGGCGGACTACTTGATATTTTGTACTTAGGTGTTAAGCTTGGTGTTTATCCTCCGCTTATTTTCCTAGGTATTGGTTGTATGACAGACTTTGCTCCCCTTATTTCAAATCCTAAAAGTATCCTTCTCGGTGCAGCGGCACAGGTTGGAGTATTCATTACTTTCCTCGGTGCAATTTTCCTTGGTGCATTCCATATCGGCGGTTTTGGTGCGGGTGATGCAACAGCTCTTGATATTTTCAAGGAAGCTGCTTCAATCGGTATCATCGGTGGTGCTGACGGTCCCACAGCAATTTACGTTACAAAGACACTTGCACCGCATCTTCTGAGTGCAATTGCAGTTGCAGCATATTCTTATATGGCGCTCGTTCCCATTATTCAGCCCCCGATTATGAAGGCTCTTACAACTAAGAAAGAGCGTATGATTAAAATGGAAACTCTCCGTACAGTGACAAAGCGTGAAAAGATTATTTTCCCGATAATTGTTACACTCGTAGTTGTTCTTCTTATTCCCGATGCGGCTCCCCTTGTAGGTATGCTTATGCTTGGTAACCTTATGAAGGAAAGTGGCGTTGTTGAAAGAATCAGTAAGGCAGCACAGAACGAGCTTATGAATATTATCACAATATTCCTCGGTCTTACAGTTGGCGCTACTGCAACTGCAGACACATTCCTTACACCTAAGACAATTCTTATTATATGTCTCGGTCTTGTAGCTTTTGGCGTAAGTACAGCAGCAGGTGTTCTTTTCGGTAAACTTATGTGCAAGCTTTCAGGCGGTAAGATTAATCCCCTTATCGGTAGCGCAGGCGTTAGTGCTGTTCCTATGGCAGCTCGTGTATCACAGACAGTAGGTCAGAAGGAGAATCCTTCAAACTTCCTTCTCATGCACGCTATGGGACCCAACGTGGCAGGTGTTATAGGCAGTGCCGTTGCGGCAGGTGTATTCTTAGCTTTATTTAAATAATCGCTACGGGCACAGAAAAATGCACAGAACATTCGTTGGATTTATAATACAAAATTCAGAAAGGAAATAATTATCATGGCAAATAAAAAACCGGTTAAAATTACCGAAACAATTCTCCGTGATGCGCATCAGTCTCTTATTGCGACCCGTATGACAACAGAAGAGATGCTTGGTGCGGTAGAGCTTCTTGATAAAGTGGGCTTCAATGCTTTAGAGGCATGGGGTGGTGCTACATTTGACAGTTGTCTTCGTTTTCTTAAGGAAGACCCTTGGGAAAGACTCCGTAAAATCAAGGATAAGGCAAAGAATACTCCTTTGCAGATGCTTTTCAGAGGACAGAATATCCTCGGCTACCGTCACTATGGTGATGATGTTGTAGAATACTTCGTACAGAAGTCTATTGCAAACGGTATTGATATTATCAGAATATTTGACGCTCTTAATGATGTGAGAAACCTTAAAACAGCTATTGAAGCTACAGTTAAGGAAAAGGGCCATGTTCAGGCAGCTATTTCTTACACCATAAGCCCTGTTCATACAAACGAAACCTTTATCAATATGGCAAAAGAACTTGAGGGTATGGGCGCAAGCTCAATCTGTATCAAGGATATGGCGGGCCTTCTTACCCCTTACAATGCGTATGACCTCGTTAAGGGTATGAAAGAAGCTGTTAAAATCCCGATTGAGCTTCATACACATTACACAAGCGGTATAGCTTCAATGACTTATCTCAAAGCAATTGAAGCAGGTGTTGATATTGTAGACTGTGCTATGTCACCCTTTGCTATGGGTACAAGTCAGCCTGCAACAGAGCCTATGGTTGCTACACTTCAGGGAACACCATACGACACAGGTCTTGACCTTAATCTTCTTAGTGAGATTGCAGATTATTTCAGACCTATCCGCGAAAGATATCTTGAAAACGGCACTCTTAACCCCAAGGCGCTTGCAGTTGACGTTAATACTCTTAAGTATCAGGTTCCCGGCGGTATGCTGTCAAATCTTCTTTCACAGCTTAAGCAGCTTAACGCTGAAGATAAATTCCAGGAAGTTCTTAAAGAAATCCCCAGAGTTCGTGAGGATGCAGGTTATCCGCCTCTTGTAACACCTACAAGTCAGATTGTTGGTTCTCAGGCGGTATTCAATGTAGTTCTTGGCGAAAGATATAAGAATGTTACTAAGGAATTCCGCGGTCTTGTTAAGGGTGAATACGGCAGAACTCCCGTGGAAATCAGCGATGAATTCGCAAAGAAGATTCTCGGTGATGAAAAGCGTATCACAGGCAGACCTGCAGACCAGATTCCTGCAGAGCTTGACAAGTTCAGAAGCGAGATTAACGAGTACAGCGAACAGGACGAAGATGTTCTCAGCTATGCACTTTTCGGACCTGTTGCTACAAAGTATTTTGAATTCCGTCAGGCAGAAAAGTATAAGATTGACCCAGTATTGGGAGATAAGGAAAACAAAGTTCATCCTATGTAATTGGAAATGTTAAAATGTTAATAGCACAAAATTGAGTTCGGAATTCGAAGTGCGAAGTTCGAAATGAAGGAGGGATTCATCAGTACGATGAATCCCTTTTTATTGTATAGATTAGTGTAGGGGCGATTCACGAATATCCCGTAGCTTTGAAAAATATAGCTTTTTTTGTCGAATAAAATAAAAAATATTGCATTTTACCTCCTTGAATGCTATAATAAGAATGCCAAACAGAATTTAATAATATCCATAGTAAAGTGATGTGCTTTTGTTTTACGGCAAAAGCACATAGGTTCTATTTGTGTATCACTTTACTATGATCATGAATTCTGTTTGGCGACAGTGAGCCTATGTGTTTTTCGTGCGTCGGCTCCGGCCGGCGCATTTTTTAATTACACAAAGCTCTGTATAGTTTGCTTTACGGAGGAATAAAAATGGATAATGAAATAGCACGAATAGGAATGAAAATACCTGTTGATAAGCTTGGTAGAATAGTTATCCCGAAAGAATACAGGGAATTTTATCATTTAGACCATAATGACGAAGTTTTTATTGTTGATACACATGATGGAGTATTGATAACAAATCATAATTACAAAGTTGTAAAAGTGAATAACAAAAAGGGAAAGTAAAAAACTTAGTTTTTTTACTTTCCCTTCCCTTTTGCTTGCAATGAATTTGAAAAATGTCTTTTTTGTATTAAATCAAAAATTATGGAAAGAATACTCAATAAGGTCATTTGAGGGAGGCAAAGAAATGAATTCAAATGAAGTTATTCTGAAAATGGAAAACATACAAAAAAGCTTTTCGGGAGTATATGCCTTAAAGTCCGGCGGACTTGAGCTCAGACGCGGAGAAGTCCACGCTCTTATGGGAGAAAACGGTGCTGGAAAATCCACTCTTATGAAAGTGCTCTGCGGTATACACAAGCCTGACGGCGGAAAGATAACTTACTTTGGAAAAGAGGTATGCTTCAGCGGTGTAGCTGAGTCAAAAAAGGCAGGTATAAGCATTATCCATCAGGAACTAAATATGATGAATCATCTGACAGTCGCACAGAATATCTACATAGGCAGAGAGCCTAAGCGCGGTATTATGATTGACGACAGGAAAATGATTGAGGATGCAAGAGCACTTTTCAGGAAAATCGGGGTAAAGATTGAACCGACGGCAACCTTGGGTACACTGACGGTAGGTAAGCAGCAGATGGTGGAGATTGCAAAGGCTGTTTCAGACGAATGTCGTATGCTTATTCTTGATGAGCCTACTGCGGCTCTCACTGAGCCTGAGGTTGAAGAGCTTTTCAAAATTATGCATGATCTTAAAGCTAAAGGAATAGGTATGATTTATATTTCTCACAGAATGGATGAAATAAATCGCATATCGGACAGAGTTACCGTTATGCGCGATGGAGAATATATAGGTACAGTCAACACTAAAGATACTACAAAAGACGAAATCGTAAAAATGATGGTTGGCAGAGCTATTTTCAGCGAAAAGAAAGAGAAAAGCACGGTTCCGGAAAATTCCCCCGTAGTGCTTGAAGTAAGAAATCTTAATCTTGGTCACGAGGTTAAGAATGTCAGCTTCAGACTGCATCGCGGAGAAATACTCGGCTTTGCCGGACTTATGGGCGCCGGACGTACCGAAACTCTGCGTGCACTTTACGGGGCGGATATAAAAGACTCGGGTGAAATATATATAAAAGGCAAAAAAACAAGTATAAGAACTCCCGAGGATGCAGTGCGTGCAGGAATTTGTTACCTTTCCGAAGACAGAAAGCATTACGGTCTTTTGCTTGACAAATCAATTGCAGAAAATTCTGTTCTGGCATCTCTTGAAAACTATGTTTCGGGCGGAATTATAAACGATTCTGAAATTGACCGTGACAGTGAAAAAATGCGTGAAGCTCTCCGTACAAAGAGCACTTCCGTTAAACAACAACTTAAAAACCTATCGGGAGGAAATCAGCAGAAAGTTGTCATAGCAAGGTGGCTGTTAAAAAACTCGGATATATTCATTTTTGATGAGCCTACAAGGGGGATTGATGTAGGTGCAAAAAGCGAAATCTACGACCTTATGGAAAAACTCTCAAAAGAAGGAAAATCCATCATAATGATATCGTCAGAGCTTGCAGAAATACAGCGTCTCAGTGACAGAGTTATTGTGATGTGTGAGGGCAGAATTACCGCAGAACTTGACATAAAGGACGCCACCCAGGAAGAAATTATGAAATATGCTACGCTCAGAAAGGAGAACACCTGATATGGGAAATACGCATCGTGAGAAAAAGCTCAGTCAGAATATAATTATTGTTTTTGCACTTGTTGCTCTGATGGCAGTGTTCACAGCACTTAATCCGAATTTTATTGACCGTTACAATATCGTAAGCATGGCACAGTCTCTTGCTCCATATGCCATAATGGGACTTGGTGTGACTTTTGTAATAGCAACAGGGGGAATAGACCTTTCCATTGGTACAGTGTGTATCGCATCGGCAGCAGTAGCAGGTAAAATGTATATGATGGGAACACCTCTATGGATGACAATTCCCATTATGATTGCAATCGGAACACTGTTTGGATTTATAAACGGATTTCTTATTGCAAAACTGAAACTTCCTGCATTTATTGCCACTCTTGGAACAATGATGTTTTCACGAGGTATCAGTGCTCTTATTGTATCGGTTCCGAATGTGTTTTTCCCAAGCGGAACATGGTATAACTCTCTGTATTCAAACTACAACGGATTTCCCACCGGACTTATATGGGTTGTGTTGTTCACACTTATATGTATGTATCTGATGTACAAAAATACTGTCGGAAGATATATTCTGTCAATAGGAAGTAACGAGGAGGCAACACGGCTTTCAGGTATAAATACAGATAAGTACAAGCTTATTGCTTATGTCATAAGCGGCATAGCGTCAGGTGTTGCAGCAATTTTCTGGTCATCGTCATTTGCTACGGTGGCTACAGCAACGGGTAACGGTATGGAGCTTGATGCCATTGCAGGCGTCTATATAGGTGGAACAAGTGCTGCAGGCGGTACAGCGTCTGTTACAGGCTCAGTTATCGGTGCATTGCTTCTTGTAGTAATAAGAAGCGGACTTAACTTTGTGCTTGCAAAATTCAATCTCAATCTCAATTCAACTTATGTGACATATGTGCTCACAGGTATAATAGTAGTTGTTGCAGTTTTGATGGATGTTATAAAAACAAGAAAAAACAGCAGAAAATAAAAGGGAGGAAATAGTTTTGAAAAACAGAATTAAAGCAGCAATCCTTATTCTTATGATGACACTTGCATTTACCGGATGCAGCAGCGGAAGTGACAACGGCGGAGACTCCGGAAACAGCAAGAAAAAAACAATTGCAGTTGTAGCAAAAGGGGAGTCCCACGCTTTCTGGCAGTCAGTTAAAAACGGTGCCGAGGATGCAGCAGAAAAGTACGGATATTCCGTAACTTTCCGCGGACCTGCATCAGAGAGTGCAAAAGATATTCCCTCTCAGCAGGAAATGGTGCAGACGGCGCTTTCAAACAATGTTTCAGCAATGGTTATTGCAACAATAGGCGAAGGATTTACAAGTTATCTTACTCAGGCTTACGACAGAGAAATCCCCGTAGTGCAGTTTGACAGCGGAATCTGGGAAAATGACCTTAAGGCTCTTAATGCGCAAGGGAAAAATCCTATAAAATCTTCTGTCGCAACAAGTAACTCTATGGCTGCATCTCTTGCAGCAGAGCACTTTTACGAGGCAATAAAGGACGATATAAAAAACAGCTCCAAAGAGTATGTCGTAGGTATAATTCAGCATGATGAGACGCAGACCGGTATTGACCGTGCAGGCGGATTTGAAAAGAAGTTCAAGGAACTTTCCGAGAATAATTCCGATACAAAGGGTAAAGTCAGAATAGAAAAAGAAATTAAGCCCGGTGACGCGGACAATGCCTACAAGGCAGCACTTGAAGCTCTCAGTGAAAAAGGAGCATCAGCTATATTTATGTCGAATGAAGGCGTGGTAAAGCAGGTGTATGATGCTATAGCTGCTGCCGGCACAAAGTACGACAAAATCAAATTCTGTGGGTTTGATGCAGGTAGTAAACAGATTGAATGGATGAAAAAGTCCATAGGACCCAAACTTGTGGGAGCAGTGGCACAGGATTCATACCAGATTGGTTATAAGGCTGTTGAACAGGCAGCTCTTGCTCTTGAGGGAAGGACAATCAAAGAAGAAGTTCTTATATCCGGAACTTGGTGGAATAATGAAAATGTAGATAAGATGATAGAAGATAACCTTGTTTATGAGGGATAAAATAATACAAAAAATTCAAAAAACACTTGACTTTATCACTGTAAAGCGTTAAAATACTGTTAAACAAAATAATCAAATGCGTTTGAGCAGGAACAAGTAAGCTTGTTTTATACTTTGAGAGAGTTGCCGGTTGGTGCGAGGCATAAGTGGAGGACTTGTCTGAATACATCCTGCGAGCAGTGCACCGAAAGGTAACAAGTAGGCTGCAACGGGTGTTCCCGTTATAGAACAATGGTATTGGTTGATACCTGGTAAGGTCATAGTTGTGAGACTGTGACAAATTGAGGTGGTACCACGGGATATACGTCTCGTCCTCTGAATTATTATTCGGGGACGAGACTTTTTGTTTGTCCTCAAATCGGTTGAATTTCGAAAAGAAAGGTTGATTGAAATGGTATTGAAAATCGGATTACTTGTTGTGTTTTTTGCAATAATGATTGCAGTTGGCATCTTTTGCAGAAAAAATTCGACGGATGTCAGCGGATTTGTCCTCGGTGGAAGATCGGTCGGTCCGTGGCTTACTGCGTTTGCTTACGGAACATCTTACTTTTCCGCAGTTATTTTTGTGGGTTATGCAGGACAGTTCGGATGGAAGTTCGGTATTGCATCAACATGGATAGGTATAGGTAATGCAGTGCTTGGGTCACTTCTTGCATGGGTAATTCTCGGAAGAAGAACAAGACTTATGTCTCAGCATCTCGGAACTGCAACTATGCCTGAGTTTTTCGGTAAAAGATTTATGAGTCCGGCGCTTAAAATCTTTGCATCGATAATTGTGTTTATTTTCCTTATTCCTTACACTGCCTCTCTGTATAACGGTCTTTCAAGACTTTTTGATATGGCATTTGACGGTGTTGATTACAGTGTGTGCGTTATTGTAATGGCAGTTCTTACAGGAATATATGTTATAGCCGGCGGATATATGGCAACTGCAATCAATGACTTTATTCAGGGCATAATAATGCTTATAGGAATAGTGGCAGTAATTGGTGTAGTTCTCAATACAAATGGTGGTTTTGTGGGAGCGCTTGAAGAACTTGCAAGAGTTGAAGCGGAAGTGCCCGGTGCATACAACTCCTTCTTCGGACCTGACCCGCTTGGACTTCTGTTTGTAGTAATTCTTACCTCTCTCGGCACATGGGGACTTCCGCAGATGGTGCAGAAGTTTTATGCTATAAAAAGTGAAAAGGATATAGAAAAAGGAACTATTATCTCAACGATTTTTGCTGCTATTGTTGCAGGCGGATGCTACTTCCTCGGTGGATTCGGAAGACTCTTCTCTGATGAACTTAATGTTGTTAACGGAGCTCCGGCAGATGGTTTTGATGCAATTATTCCTACTATGCTGAATAATCTCCCCGATATTATCATTGCAGTGGTAATCGTGCTTGTGCTTTCTGCATCAATGTCAACACTGTCATCGCTCGTACTTGCATCAAGCTCAACCCTTACACTTGATATGATAAAAGGACATATTGTAAAAGATATGTCAGAAAAGAAACAGGTACTTATTATGCGAGTGCTTATTGCAGTGTTCATCATAATTTCTGCAGTTATAGCTCTTAACAAGGATAAACTCGGATACATAGCTGATATGATGGGTATTTCATGGGGTGCTCTTGCAGGTGCATTTCTTGCTCCGTTCCTCTACGGTCTGTACTGGAAAGGTGTGACAAAGAGCTCAATATGGGCAAGTTTCATTTTCGGTGCGGGAATAATGGTCCTGAATATGTTTGCAAGAGATGCGTTTCCGCTGATTTTGAGGTCACCCATTAACTGCGGTGTAATAGCTATGCTCGGTGGTCTTGTTATAGTTCCCGTTGTAAGCTGGATTACTCCCAAACTTAAAAAAGAAAATGTTGAAAGAATGTTTGATTGCTATAATCAGGAAGTTACGGTTTCAAAGAAAAAGTCACTCGGTAACTAAAAAACAGAGACCTGCTAAAGAAAATCAAGGAAAATTTTAAAAAATTTTCTAATTGCAAATTGTATGACAAACAGACCGGCATTGAAAAGTGTCGGTCTGAATTTTT
>JAZUOX010000012.1:0-8916 GCA_045604905.1 Clostridia bacterium | reverse complement strand
TCGTAGCCATGTCGTTCTGTGAGCCAAGGAGTTGATTTATGACATTGTCTCCCTAAGACCGCTTGGCCCCCGACTTGGTGCTTACCGGTAGACAAACGCAGTTCTGCGTTTGTCCTGCCCGCGCCGTGATGCCGCCGGAGGCGGCAATTTCTGCGGCTCGCCGCAGAAAAACACCCTTCGCAATTCTGCGAAGGGCTCTGAACTTCAGGTCGACCTGAAGCAAAAAAATGCTGTCACAGATTTCTATGACAGCATTTTGATAAATAATCAGTTATTGAAGTTTATGTTTATACTACCGACTCCGCCTTCTATTTTAATTTTATTTTCACCGTTACCTATAATTGATTCGGTGACAATTTTTGAGTCTACAGTGAATATTCCTAGACCTTTTTCGATGTCAATGGTATAGGGGGATTTACCGCCGAGAAGGTTAAGTCGGAGCTCGCCTACGCCGCTTTCAATGTCGGCTTTTGAAAGAAGAGTTGCAGTGACGTCTGCAGAGCCCACTCCGAGGGAGAATTCCAGATTGCTTAAGGAACCGTTCCTGATAGTGAATATGCCTGCACCGCAATCGATTTCAGTTTTCTTTGTAACGTTAAGCTCATCAAAAGTAACGGTTCCTGCACCAATATCAAGTTCAAGATATTCTGTTTTGAGTATTTCGGCAGTTATATCTGATGCACCGGTGTCAATATCCACTTTATTAAAGGTGAAGTTTTCGGGCAGATATATTGTAACGTGGCGGTTTTGCTCTCGCGAGAAAATACCCTTTCTTTCTTCGAGAGTGATTTTTCCGTTTCGATTGTAAACACGGAAGCTGTTTTTTGTGCTGTCTATGCGAAGGGTATCACCTTTCTGTATGTCTATGTCTGCGGCGAATGCGTCAATTTCAAATTCGGAAATCTCCTCTTGAGTGAAAACGTTGCTTTCATTTATGGGTTCACTGAGTCCTAATTCAATCGAAGAAAACAGACCTGTAATACCTAAAATCGAAAACAGAATTATACCTATGAGGATATAGGCCAGAGTATCGGCTATTTTTTTTACTGTCATTGGGTTGTTATTCATTTCAGATCAACTCCTCCGAAAAGACAAACTGCATTTACATATACAGTAGGAGCATCTTTGACAGGCGGAAAGCTTCTCTTACGTCCGACACCGCCAAAAACGGAGCTTGACTTAACAACTACATTAATGTTCTGCGGAAGGATAATGTCAATACCGCCGAAGGTTGCCTTTGCATTGATAACGCAATCCTCTGTGATTTCAGCAAATACCAGGTCGCAGTTGATACTGCCGAAAGCCGCAACAAGCTCAGTGCCGTGGAAGGGTTGGTTGTTGAAGTTGACATTTTGTGACGAGAAGGCGGCATAGCTGCCTGTAGGTGTAACGTTATTATTGTTTATTTCCTTGATACGCCTTGAAGTCTTACCGACAAGAGCATCTTTGAAAATAAGTCTTATACCAATAATTACAAGAATAACTGGAATCACAAGCTGCCATATGGTTTTCGGATCAACAACATCACGGCAGATAAGAAGCAGTAATGTGCCGATTGAAATACCTGTCAGATTTACTGTTGCATTGTGGCCTCTTAAAAGATCTATTAAACAGGGAACAATAATAAGAAGTGTCCACCAACCGTCAAAAAAGAGATTTATATTGGTGTAACCAAGGGTGTTGAGACCTAAAATGATACCGAGACCGATGAGCACAAGTCCTAAAATAGCGTTCTTGAAATTTTTCAAAGTAATCACTTCCTTTCATTTACATAATAATATGCCAACTTAAAAGAAGTTAAAATTTATAAACAAAAAAATTTTCAACCCCACACTTAAAAGTGTAAAAACAACTTGACAATAAAAGTTAATGATTGTATAATATTTAAGCTAATTGAAAAGGAGATATATTCTTCTGTCAGTTTAACACCACGCCGGTGTGGCGGAATAGGCAGACGCAAGGGACTTAAAATCCCTCGGTGGCAACACCGTACCGGTTCAAGTCCGGTCACCGGCACCAATACCCGAGAATCCTTTATTTATAAGGCTTCTCGGGTTTTTGTTTTGCCAAAAATCACCCAAAAATCGGGCGAAAAAGTGACCTCAAAAAAGGGTCAAAAATGGGCACATCCCTCCAACATCCCTCCAAATTTCCGAGAAAAATTCCGAAGCACCCTGTCGGAAAGCTGAATGTTATGTCGGAAAAAGTTTTTTTACAGCTTCGGGAAGTGACCTAAAATTGCATTTGCCGAGTCCACTTTTGATGAAAAATCAAGGTGCGTGTAAATATTCGAGGTAGTGGAAATATCACTGTGACCAAGCCACTCCTGAATATCTCTCAAATTTACACCGTTGGAATAGAGAAGACTTGCACAGCTATGTCGTAAATCGTGAAAACGGATTTTGCGAAGGCCGTGCTTTTTAAGAAACTCGGGAAAATATCTTGTGATATATCCGGGTGATATAAGCTCGCCGATTTGATTGACATAAACATAGTCAAGATAATCTTTACAATATGAGTTGCCGCAGAGCTTACGGTTATATTCCTGCTCTTCCTTCATTTTTAAAAGCAGTTTTTCAAAGGGCTCTACCATCGGAAGTGTGCGACAGCTTGATTTTGTTTTTGCACTGTCTTTGGGGAGCAGTTTGATTTTTCCGTCCACATTTACTTCCATTACGGTATGCTTGATTGAAAAGGTCTTTTTGTTAAAGTCAACAGCACTCCATTTAAGACCGACAACCTCGGCTCGTCTGAGACCGTAAAAAGCCGCAAGTATAACCGCAAACTCAAGTGTATGCCCTTTGACCTTTTCAAACAGCTCTTCAAGCTCCTCGGCATCATAAGCACTGCCAACGAAAGACTCCTTCTTCGGCCTTTGCACTCTGTCAGCAGGGTTTACATCTATAAGCTCAATCATATAAGCATGCTGTAAAGCCTTCCTTATATTTGCGTGACGGTGAATAACAGTGTTTGCCGTTACTCCTTTTACGCTCAGCTCATAGGTGTAGTAGTCCTGTATCTGCTTTGCGGTAAGCTCTCGGAGCTTCAGCTTCGGATGCTTTTCTTCAAAGTAAGGAATTATATCTCTTTTCACCGAGTAGCTGTAGCCGCTGTAGGTTGATGCAGATACTGAGTATTTAACCATTTCAAGCCACTCAAGGAGAAAGGTTGTGAAAAGAATGTTTTTCTCATCCTTTGCTTCCGCTTCTTCCTTTCTTCTTTCTTCAAGCTCAAGAAGCTCGGCTTCCTTTTCCTTGATTGCTTCTCTGAGCATCAGCTCAGCTTTCTTTTTGTTACCCTTTACGGGTAAACCTGTTGATTTTGAAGGTGTCTGTCTTTTGCCGTTTTCGTCTTTATAGTTGAAAACGATATGGTAGACACCGTTCTTTTCTCTAAGATGTCCTGTTACCAATATTTGTCCTCCTGATAATACATTCATTTTATTTTTTTCTTTTGTCGTCATAATCTTCAACAAGACCTAAGTACCTGAAAAATTCAATTTTGGGGATAAGGTACTTATTGCCGACATATATACTTCTGATTTCTCCGCATTTCAACAATTTGTATGCGGTTTTTATATTTATCCCTAAGATTTCACACATTTGATGAACATTCACAATGTCGGGATAGCTTGTGAACAGTAATTGATACGCTTCTTGTGTAGTCATTTTTAACCTCCTTTGTTTATGATTAATGTAGTATTTTCAGGGAGGGCAAAACCATCTGCCGCCGACAAGAGTATTTTAACGGCAGATGAAAGAATTTACAAATGTGTGAGAGCTTTATACGGCATTATTTTCAAGAATACCTAAATATTCAAAGACATTTATCTTTGGAATGAGGTATCTGTTACCTATGATGAAGCTTTTTATTTTACCTGTTCGCAAAAGCTTGTAAACGGTTCTGATGCCAATACCGCCGAGCATATCGCTCAACTGATTTGCATCAACAACATCAGGATAATCTTTAAACATAAGATTATACGCTTCCTGTGATTTCATAGCATCCTTCCTTCCTCACCTTGCATCTCTCTGACGCATTAAATACCGATGATAATGCTCAACAGCCTTGATAACAAACTCCTGCTTTTGTTTTTCGGTGAACCTCGACTTAAAGTATTTGTTTATGTTCTCCGTCGGTATCTTCAGAAAATCTTTCTGATTCGCTTTAGCCTCTGCCATAATCTCAGCTATTCTGTCTGATGTGAGCATACCCTCCGAGTAAAGCTTTTTCATTCGTACTGTTTGCGAGTATGAGGGTGTAACCTCTTCGTTTTCATAAAACCCGTAAACCTCATTCTGCTCCTCTGCCGGCAGAAATGACAGCTCAACAGCAGGTGTAAAAGCTATTCGTCCTTCGTCAACTAACTTTAATATTTCGGGAATGAGATAAGTTAAGCGAATATATCGCCTTACGGTTTCTCTGCTTTCGTTGTTTTCTTTGCCGACCTCTTCTGCTGTACGGAACTTCGACACAGACTGTGTAGAAGTTAAATCCGTCCTTGCACCCTGATTTTTAAGAGCATCCATTTTCATTTTGTAAGCGTGGGCTTTTTCACTGGGTAAAACCTCATCTCTTTGCAAGTTCAAGTCAACGAGTATAACCGTAGCTTCATCCTTGGTAAGCTCTTTAACAATGCAAGGTATCGTTTCAATGCCTAGCCGTCTGCAGGCTTCGCCTCTTCTGTGTCCGCTGATGATTTCATAGTTGCCGTCGTCAAGACTGCGGACAATAATCGGTGTAAGTACTCCTAAATTTGAAATGCTGTCAATAAGCATCTCAAAGGCTGTGTCCTCTCTGAAAATGAAAGGATTGTTTTCAAATGATTTTAAATTTTCAATTCTGATTTCTGTTAATGTTGTCATAATAGACCTCCTAAATTTTAAAATAGATTTTGATTTTGTTTTAAGGAAGGATGTAAGAATTCAATAACACTCTGTGATGTTATCTTCTTTGGTACATTCTTCCGCTACAAGCGACCATTGCCAGCGTTTGCCTTCCTTGGTGCTAACGCATCCGAGCTCACTCTTTGCTTTGATTGCCGTGCTCTTGCCTATGCGTTCCTGTTCCATTCGGCTCATAATCTCTGCCTGCGGCTTCGGTCCGCCAGTCAGCATTTCCAAAAGTAATTCTTTTGCCTTTGTAATCTGCTCATTGGGTCTGCCCGAAGAAGAGGAAGAAGAGCTTAAGATTTCGTCTGCCGTTCTTGCAGTTTCCTCAACCCACTCAATGCCGCCTTGCGTGATGTTAAAGATAACGGCATTGCCCGTTGCGGCAAGGTTACTCTTTTGCACCGCCATAACTCTTTCATCGGGTCTGTCTTTGTCTGTTCTCGCAATAAGTAAACAGCTTCTCGCAGCTCCTACCACATCAATAGAACCAAGGCTTCGGTAAAGAGCTTTTGTACCGCCCATCTTGTTCATGTGACCGACAATTACAACGGCACAGCCTGTTTCCTTTGCGGCTTGTATCAAAGGGTTGAATTGAGCACGAACATCATTAGCAATGTTCAGTGAAACATCACCGCCGATGTAAGCGGACAACGGGTCAAGGATAACGAGCTTAGCGTTAGTCGCCTTTATTGCGTCAGCGATTCTTCTGTCGCTGAAAGTCAATGTCTTTTCTTTCTCGTTGATGAAATGAAGCTTTGTTGTATCACCTCCTGCCTTTATGAATCTCGGTACAACAGTGTCCTCTGCATCATCTTCCATTGTCTGGTAAATTACATTCATCGGTTCAATTTCTTCATCACAGAAGGGAAGGCTCTGACCTGTTGTTAAAAGTGCTGCGAGTGTCAGCATAAAGGTGCTCTTACCGTCACCGGGGTCACCCTGTAAGAGTGTGATTTTTCCGTAAGGGATGTAGCCCGGCCACAGCCATCGGACCTCCTTTACTTCAATCTTATCGGCACTGATTATGTCTGTTTTAATTTCGTCAAGCATTTTTATTCCTCCTTAATTTTTTTATCTTGACTGTTCGTAATCGGTTATTGTTTGTGTTTCACGACTCGGACCTAAGCTTCTTTCCTGCCATACTGCATGGTCATGAAGCTCGTCCATTATATCCTTAACAAGAGTGTCACGGGAGATAACTCTGTAGCAGATTTTTATGTGTTTTCTCAAAACTGCAAGATGTGCTGTAATATCTTTGTTATGTTCTCTAAGCTCATTAGCATTTTGTGTGTCACCGCTTCTGTCGGCTCGCCTGATTGCATTACGTACTTCCTTACGAAGGTTGATAAGCTCGTTGTATTCTTTCATTGTTTTATCCTTGAGAGCCACAAGGTCTTCATAAGATTCAACATCGTTGTCGCACAAAAGGTTTTGCTCTTCACAGAATTTATCGAACTTCAATATTTCTTTTTGTAAGTAGAAGGACACCTCTCTGTTTTTCTCCGGATACTTTTTCACATAGGCAAGACCGGGAACAAAGTGAGAGTAAAGGTCGTAGAAAGTAACATAGCTGTTGTTAATATCACCGTCGAAGAAGATATCTTTTACTCTTGTCTGCTCGGGCAGATTAATTCTTTTCAGGTAGTGTTTGTTGTTATAAATGAATTCAAGAATTTCATCTGTGCTGTACCCTTCACCAAGGTCACAAAGTCTTATGGGTGACTTAATGAATGGGTGGTCTACCGCAAGCTCATCGCCGATGAAAAACATATTGTACCTTCGCTTTTCCATGAGCTGCTCAAACTTTTCGGGAGAGTAAGACATTGCCATGCACTCCTGAATGTCACGCTTTACATTTGTGTATTTGGTCATCTCTCCGTTCTTCTCTGCAAGGTACTGCATTCGCGAGGGAGCCTTGCGTGGTTTTTCAATAACGGACAGACCGTACTCTCTGCAAAGCTCATCGGATGCTCTTCGCATTTCTCTGTAGCTTGCCCTGCAGGCGTTGAACTTTTTTCCGTCAACAAATGAAACCGAGTTAAGAACAAAATGTGAGTGAAGGTGATGCCTGTCAAGGTGGGTCGATACCACAACCTCAAAGCGGTCGCCCCATAATTTTTCTGCGAGCTTGATTCCGATTTCGTGAGCAAGCTCAGGTGTAACCTCACCGGGCTTGAAGGACTGATAACCGTGAAAGGCAAGGATGCCGTCCTCCTTTTTGAAAAGCCTTTTAGTGTTTACCATTTGTTCTCTTGCAAATTCTGCCGTGCAGTTTATTCCTGTAACATAAAACTGCTTT
Organism: Clostridia bacterium; assembly: GCA_045604905.1. GTDB lineage: Bacteria > Bacillota > Clostridia > UMGS1883 > UMGS1883 > UMGS1883. The sequence continues at coordinate 1,725 of JAZUOX010000012.1, read as the reverse complement.
TCGGTTTTGTCACTTTCCATTGCGTAGTCAATAACATCCTTGAGTGCTTGCAGTTCTTCAAAGGTGTAGTCGGGATTAAAAGTTTTCTCAGGGTTCACGGTGTAATCAATTACATTGCGAAGCCTGCCCTTTATCGGCCATATACGTGTTACTGCCACGGCACTTCATCCTTCTCTGAAGTAAACTCACTGACGATTTTGTTTTCCGTTTCAAGCACTGAAGAGAGAACAGAAGAAATTTCTTTTTGATTGTTCCAGCCTCTTGCACGGGCCACAACCAAAAGCTGATTAAGGTTGTTACCCACAGCACGAAGCTCGCGGATAAGCTTCGGGTAATCGGCAGGAGGAGCTTCCTTGAGCCTGCACATAGTAATCAGAAGCCGGATGACCTTTGATTTTGAAACTCCCGTTGCTCTGCTCAGGTCACAGAGCTTTTCATATTCATCTTTGTTAAGATACGCTTTGACAATCACATCGTGATTTTTCTTTGTCATTGGATTTTCACCTCCTTAAAAAATAAACTTCACTTATACGGACTGGGAAAGGGCAAGTGGAAACCCTGATTCCCGAAAGTTAACAGAATATTTAAAGTCATTTTTTCATTCGTCTGCTGTAAACTTGATTCTTTTTTCTTCTTTTCATCTCCATTCATTCTGTTTTGTAAAACGGCTTTTTGCCCGTTTTGGGATTTTCGGGCCCGAAATCCAATGCTCGTTAAGTTAAGACAAGGACACGGAAACATTGATTCCGTTCAGAGGGGGTAATTTTAAACATCCCTCTACTTTCCTACGGACATTTTTCGAGCAAAAGAGAACCATCGAACCCGAAAGTTTTCAAACTGTTTACAACTAACTTGAAAAACAATTCTCATCTATACGCACAGGGAGAGGCCAAATGGACACCCAAAAACTGAAATGTTTTCAAAACATTTACAACCTGTCGCAAGAAAATTTGCAAAACAAAAAAGCCGCTACACAGGCAACAGAAATAAGCGTGGGGAGAAAAATCTCACCTCGCTCATATTCTGTTGGGTCACTATGTAACAGCTTTTAAATAAAGCTAAATATAAATCGATGTGTGTGGCTGTTTGAGCAAAGCATAATTAAAGAAGTTGTGGTTTTGCCAAGCTCAACAAAAACATCGTGACGGTGGTATGATATATTATTTTGAAAATTTTGACAACGGAAAATTTGTCGAATGGTTTAAAAAATTTTTTACGGTCAATAATATTTAGTTTGGGCTTTTGAAAAAACTTTTTATCTCCCCATATATACCACGACATAAGCAGGGGTGAAATGTTCCGGGATTTTCAAAAAAGTTGAAAAAAATTTTGTGTGAAGAAAAATGTGACGCAGTATTCACATAACCAAAATTTGATTTTTTTGCTTCGCAACCTGCCGCATAACACTGGCGTGTTTGAAACTTTTTCTGTGTATTATTGAATTATTACATCCTTCCTTGAATATGAAATTCACCAACACCGTGATAAAAACTCACTCAATGTGATATTGAAATTCAATTCATTATGTGCAAGAATATATTCAGAAGTAGACGTCACTTTCAATTATGAAACGAGGCTTTGTTATGAAATTAAATATAGGTGAAACAATCAAAAGGTTAAGAAAAGAACGAGAGATTACACAGGAAGAATTTGCTGAAGTTCTTGGTGTTTCTTGTCAATCTGTATCCCGTTGGGAAAATGATTTATGTTATCCCGACATTGAAC
>JAZUOX010000011.1:0-9660 GCA_045604905.1 Clostridia bacterium | reverse complement strand
GCTCATTGCCTTATCAATATCCGCCATAAGTTCTTCGGGCGAGGTTGCTCTTCCGGGATAGTTACCTGTGGTCTGAATACCACCTGTAAGAGAACCGATGCTGTCAAAGCCTATTACGTCATCTCCCTGCCAGCAATGCATTGCGATGGGGATATTTTTCACTATTTCAATTGCTTTTTCTGCATCTACGCCTAAATTTGCGTAGATTTCTTTTGCTTCGTTATAACGCGTAACATTACACCTCTTATATATTAATTTCAATAATTTCACCGATTTTACCTGTTATTACAGTCTCGTTTCCGTTTATAACAGCTGTCAGACTTTCACTGAAGCCCATAGCAACTGTAAGTTTTGTAACAAGGCTATTTTTCCACTCAATGGAAACTGTATGTCCGCCTGGAAGCTTTACACCGCTGATATGTCCGTTTTTCCACTGGTCCGGAAGCGCACGCAGGAAATGCACCTTGCCGTCAAAATATCCGCAAAGAGCTTCGATTACAGCCGACACCATACCAAAGTTTCCGTCTATCTGGAATATATCAGGACCTACCCCCGGTCTTACGGGGTCAGGGTGAATATCAAGCAGGCTTTCTGTTGTAAAATCCTTTAAAAGACCTTCCACCTGATTATAGAAACCTTCTTTGTTTCCGATTCTTGCATAAATATTCGAAATCCAGGCTCTGCTCCAACCGGTATATCCGCTTTCATTAGCCATTCTGAATTCAAATGATTTTATTGCAGCTTCATACTCGGCCTTTCGTGCTTCCGGAGTGAAAATATCTGAAGGATAAAGTCCGTAAAGGTGAGAAAGATGCTTGTGCCCAGGCTGTTCTTCCTCAAATTCCTCGTTCCACTCTATAAGTCTTCCGTCACTGCCTATTCTGAAAGGCGGGAGCTTGCTTCTGAGTTCTTCCCACTTCTCAGCTTCTTCCTCATCAATACCGAGAATCCGTGCAGAATTAATCGCATATCCAAATGCATCATAAGCAAGCTGAACGTCAATAGCGCTTGATGTACATATACCAACAGTAACCACTGCACCCGCACCCTTGAATCTGTTTTCAGGGGACTGGCTGGGCATTAACTGCATAACCCCGTCTTCATCCTCTTCAAGGAAGTCCTCGTAGAAAAGGGCAACCTCTTTGAAGAATTTATATGCCTTATTTTTAAGATAATCTTTATCACCTGTATACACATAATGCTGCCAGAGTGGCTGTGCAATCCAAGCTGCAGAACCTACCCATACAGCATATCCAAAGGATTCCGGTGTCGGCTCGCCCCAAATGTCTGCTCCGTGGAAAAGCCATATACCACGGCATCCGTATACGTTTTTAGCCGCTTTTCTTCCGCCCGGAATCATTGAAACAAGGAACTCTGCAAGAGGAAGTGCAAATTCAGAGAAGTTTGCGCCTTCTATCATCCATTCGTTCATCTGAAGATTGATATCAAGGTGATAATCACTTTGCCACGGCGGCTTAATTTCTGCGTTCCATTTACCCTGAAGATTTGGAGGAAGTGTACCGCAAATACAGGATGATGCCATAAGATACCTTCCGTAGTGGAAATAAAGTTCCTGAAGTTTATTATCTCTCTCCCCGGCTCTTATCTTTTTGATGCGTTCATCTGTAGGGATATTTTTATCCTTTGACTCTATTGAAAAGCTCATTCTTGACATATATTCGCTGAAGGTCTTTGAGTGAGCCTTATAAACATTGTCAAAATCAAGATTGAAATCTCTTTCATCAGTTTCTGTAAGGACTACATTAGTAGCTGCAACAATTTTTTTTGCATTTTCTATATATATTCCTTCGTCCTGCGCATTTACAATACCGTCAGTACAAATTTTTACTTTTACGGCATAGCTTGAATTCCAGCTGAAACTACAGATAAATTCTATAGCACCACCTGTGTAGCTTACAGAATACTTTCCGTCAGGGTCAGCTGTTCTTTCAAAATACATTTTTCCGCTTATACCGCTGTCGCTTTGCCACAAAGCCATAACGTTTCCGTCATTACTGTCGCAAAACATTTTAATTTGCGTATTTTTTTCACGTTTAATATCAGCAATTCCGCTTATTATGTCAAGCTCACTTTTACAGTCAGAAAACTCTTTACAGTGCTCAAACACAAGATTACCCGCTGGAATGAAGCTATCAATTCTACCCGGATAAATCCCGCTGTCCCCACCTATGCCACCAAAGAAAACATTTGCCAAAACTGTAGCACGGAAGTAATCTCTTTTCTTAAGAAAATCTCTTAACATAGGAAGCTTGTCATAAACTACTTCAGGCTCTTTACCTTTATATTTTGCACTCCAGAGACGCTCGTGGTTAAGTGAGAGGATGTCTCTATTTCCGTCACCCCAGTACATTACCGCAAGTCTTCCATTTCCTAATGGGAGACCGTTAATCCACTCTGCAGGGATTTTGTTGTAGATAAGTTTATACATTATGGTCACCTATATCCTTTTAATATTCAACGATTATTGTGTTTTCTTTCTTAATATCCGTATCCGGGAAAAAGGCTGTCTGCTTTCCGCTGTTTTCATTAATTTCTGTTCTCCATACACTGCCGTTAAGCATAACTTTTTTGTCAGCGCTGTCTGTTTTTTTGTAATATACCGTGAAACTGTTTCCAAGGTATGTAAACTTTGCTTCGCAGTCACCGAATTCTTTGGATAGACACGGTTTAAGAAGCAGACCATCATAGCAGAATGTAATACCAAAAAAGAAATTATACACGGTTCGGAGCACATACGATACCGTTCCTGAAAGGAACTGAAAACCTACCCTGTGAGGGAATCTGGCGCTTGTACTGTAACAGTTTGCTATAGCATAGGGCGGAGCATAAGTTTTTTCCACAGGATGATATTCTTCCTCTATCGGAAGAATATATCTTGTCGCGTTATATGCTCTTTCTGCGTCACCACACTCACAGCAGGCACGCACAAAAAAGCTCTGGGCATGGTTGTACGAGCTTGCACCGGGACTTGAACCGTTACCTTTTCTGCCTGCTTTATCAATGTATACAGGGAATCCCTTGCTGTTAGTGTTATAACCTGTTACACCAAGACATTCATTTTCGATATTGTCCAGTACACTTTTTTTCATTTCTTCCGTTGCGCAATCCGCAATTAGTGCCCAGGCATTTGACACAAGATACACTCTTTTTTCGCCGTCAGGGTCTTTTTCACTGAGAAGCCATTTACCGTTATCGTTAAAATATCCGTTAAAAAATCCTGCAGAGTTATAGGCATACTTTTGCATATTATCTATCATTGTCTTGCGGATTTCAAGATATTTTTCAGAAAGTTCCAGATAAACTTTATCAACCTTTCCGTTTTCGTACAACCAATTATACATATCAGAAAGGTTTTTAAGGTTAAGTACCATCTGTGCAGTTACAGTGACGGACTCACCCCGTCCTTCCATACCGATTTTATCCATAGGGTCCCACCAGTCTCCGTACCACACCTTGCAAAGACCATGTTCTCCGATGTTTTTGTCTTCAATATAAAACTCTGTACAGCGGACTATATGCTCAAGAACAGTTGATTCTTCATCACTGTCAAGCCACATAACTTTTTCTTCCAGAATAGAAGTATCACGGGTAAAGGTCATATATTCGTGAATTAATTCAAGCAGGAATGCACCACCGTCACAGTAGTATCGCATATCGTGAGGTGCCGTCCTTGAAACGGTGCTTATCTGCCTTGGCATCCAGCCGTCTTTTTGCTGATGAAGGAACATATCGAGTATTGTCTCCCGCGTCCATGCCGTGTCAAGGTGCAAAAGTCCCATAAAATCCTGACTTGCATCACGGATTCCGCGCATTGACGACGGCCATCCACGGTCGAGGGAGCCTACCCAGAACATTTCAAGGGGAGTGAAGTAATTTATAAAATTGTCATATAACTTATTTTGTGTTTTAACGGTACGTTTACTGAATAATTCTTCATAAAAGTCCCTGGTGGATTTTACTCTTTTCTGATAGAGCTTTTCATCAAAATATGCCTTGTCAAACAGATTTTCCTCATCGTTATAGTGATAATCCTCTTGAATAGTTAAAACCTGAGTCAGAGTTTTTTTCTCACCTGCTTCAAGAGTAAAGCTGTATTTTGACGCATACACCGCCTGATATCCTCCGAAACCAATTCCGTCAGCCTCGCTCATTTTAAGCGAGAGTTCTTCACCTCCTGTAACCTTATCAGGAGAGAAGAAATTTCCCGATCCGCAAAATTCTGCCATATCAAGCTCTATCTGTGCGTCGTCATTGTAATCAACATTAAATGTGACACTGCGGTCGCCATCCGGTTTCATTTCAGGGTCTTTCATCTGACCGCGGAAAGTAAGCATTTCACCGGTACGTTTAACAGTTGTAGAAAGATACCATTCAGGTAAGTCCCATGCTACCATCTGAGGGATATTTACATAAGGAAATATTGACGGCAGTACATTGAAATTTATTTTCTTTTCACTTTTATTTACAACTGTGGTTTTCATACAGACAGTTGCTTTGTCTGACGGCACAAAAATCTCGGTTATAATATCGACACGGTCATGCTTTACTGTATAAATCGCTTTTTCAGGAGTCCATTTTACCTCCATATTTGTCTTTTTGCCGTAGCGAAGGTCAGGAGCGCCAAAATTACTGACCGCAATGCCGCCATTTAGGTCGTCAGACTGTACCCATACCTGCCATTTACTCTGATTTTCGCCCATTTCGCGTTTTATCACGAGAATTCCGTTAGGGGGCTGATGCTGTACTTTTACCGGACCGGTCTGGTCAACATACAGCAGAATTTTCCTGTTACTGTAGACGTAGTACCACGGTGATTTAAGCGCCTGTCTGTCCGTCAGTGTATAAGAAGCTTTCTCGTCAGTATTAAAATGTCCGTAAACGCATTTTTCCTGTGTTCTATCATATAGCATGTATGTTTATCTCCTTTTTAGCATTTTCAAAACGGGGCTCTTAAGTATACCTGTATTTTTCAAATTATATTCATAACACCAGGAGTCTTCGATGGAATACCAATAATTAGGACCGTACCATGTGCTTCTACCGCAGTTATGAAGTGCTCCGAAGGTATTGTTTCTGTTACCAAAGAACTTCATTTCCAGAATGTGTTTACCCTTCTTTACATTTTCAAGCATAAGAGTATATGGCTCAAATGCTATATTACCTTTTTCTTCCCCGTCAAAATACACTTTCTGAAGTGCGCCTATGTATTTCGCAGAATTAATTAAAACATCACAATCTTCAGTAATTTCCACTTCCATACGATATGTAAGATTGCCGCCATAAAAAGGCATTCCCTGATTTGTAATACTGCCGAAGGCTATTTTGTCTGACGGTTTTTTAAGGGTTATTTCGCAGCCTGCAACAGAAGCATCAAAATCTCCGATAAGGTAGCAGGTTTCAAGGCTTATGCGTTTACCAAAAGGTACACGTGCAATAAGAATATTTTCACCCTTCCTAATTTTGGGCATAGCATATTTTCTGATTGACTTATCTACAAAATATCCGCAATCTTCAAGTTTTATTTCTTCTGCGTTAAGATTAAGGGATGAAACCTCCTCCGCACAAAAATATGTACCCTCTATTTCCTCTTCACTGTTAAAGGTGAATTTAAGTGTAACAAAATGCGTAATTTTCTCCTTTTCAATAACCCAGGGCTGTACATCCTGCCCGTCAGCAAGGGACCAGCCAAGGTCCTGTCTGAGGTCTCGGTCAATTCTGAAGATTTCTTCTGTAGGCTGCAGCTCTCCGCCATCAAGGGCATATTCTGCAAGGTCAAGAACGCATACATTTTCTTCTTCACGGGTATATTCCACCTTATGCTTACAGTCAATACAGCCAAATACATCCACAGGCTTCCGGGAATCTGCCGCAGGCACACCTGCAGCTTTCGTCAATCTGAGAAGCAGGCTGTCATTTGCATAAAACGCATAATCAATTTCCGTAAAACCATTTTTGTGAATATAAGGAATTTCTTTTATATCTCCTGTCAAAGTGTCGTAAAGCTCAAGGTCGAGCTCACCCTTGATTTTGATAACTGTATTGACAGCACGTTCTGCACCGTTATATGAAAGAAAAATATTCATTGTTTCGGGACGTGCATTTGCTACAAAGAGCCAGCGGCAGGCGTTGTCCTCTCTCATCTGATAGAAGAACTGATCTGTCATTTCGCCAAACTCGTCGCGGATTTCAATATCTCTTTCCTCACAAAGTGCATCAAGAAGCGGATTTTTACTGAAAGGAATTCTGATAGCACTGTTATATATTCTTTCAATATCACTGTTTTCTTCAACGTCAATATATTTTGGGCACGCACCCATGAAAATTACCTTGCCGCCTTTTTGGATAAACTTATCAATCATATCAACTGTTGTTTTTCTGAGTGTTATACATTCGGGGACAACAATTGCACTGTAGCTCATTTGTCCCACTGTAACTCTGTCAGAAACGTCAGTACACAAATCAGGAAGGCACGATTCTGAAATAAAGTCAAAATCAATTGTTCCGAAAAGAAGCCATTCTATTACGTCTGCAAAGTTTTTATCAAGCTGATTTCTCACGTCGGCAGTGTTTTCCGAAGGACCCCAGTTAATCCAATAGCTTTCCACAGGGTGGATTACACCAACGTTTACCTTTGATTTACCTCTTGTAAGGACAGTGCCCAGACGCGCAAAGTGGTCTTCTATGTAAGAGTATTCCTTATACCACGGAGACTGATAATTTATAGATGCGGGATAATCACGCTTTGCAGCACCTTTCATAGAAACCCATGAAAGATGATGCACACGTGCCGTTACACCCATTGCCGCCTGCCAATCTCCCTGAAATTTATGTCCGCGGAAATCAAAATCCCAGTTTGTAACACCGTAAAGCTCCGAAAGGACACCCTCATAACCAAACTGTCGTGTTGCAGACTGTGCTTGCTTTACAGTGTCATACTCCCTGAAATTACAGAGCATATCAATTCCGGGAAGTCCGTAGTTGCGGTAAGCACGCATGGCTTCACCAATTGCGGCAGTCTGACGGCGGAGAGTATTTTCCTCCCACATATGTCCCGTCATATAAATGCCGTTGTCGCGACACCACTTGCCGTACTGGTCACTGTACGCCGTAGTAAATCTTTCACACACGTGGTCGTGATAGTAATATCTTACCTTTGACACTTTGCCGTCTGCTAAATCCCAGAACAACTCCGGAAGATGCTCTGTTAAGCTGATGCCGTAAGAATCAAAATACGTTTTGTCAAAATCGGGAGTCCAGGGAAGACAGACATCCGCATCACTTTCAGCAAAGCTGAGTGTTTCTTTCTTTGCAAAATGGGGTTCGTCCGTAAACATTGCGGGGATTGTTTTGCCAAACTCTTCCCCGACTTCCTTTTTATAAGTTTCGTGAGTTATTTCTATAAATTTATTAACCGCTTCAGGGTTGAGTGTATCAAGATAAGCTTCTCCGTTGAACCATCCGGAGGGTTCTTCAGCCAGAACATAGGCATATCGGCATATTCCGGTTGCTTCTTCCCCTTCTTTTAGCATCTTGTATGATGTCATGAAGCCATTTTTATCAAGGTGAATATCATATGCCCCGATAAAATAGGGAGCACCTTTTTCTATAGCATCATCTTTTTCCAGATCATCATCACGTTTATTTACAGTAAAAAGAAGATTGCGCTGTCTGTATTTTGGGTCTTTAGTAACATAACCGCCTGCAGCACCTGAAGGCCAACGGTCTTCATCGTAGAGCCATGCGAGCATGTCTTCTTTTTTTGCTTTTTTCACACAACTTTTTACAAGCTTCATAAATTCATCGCTGAGGTAGGTTGTCTCCATCCCACTTCGTGTATGCATATGAAAACCGCCCATACCCATTTCTTTAAGATATTCGATTTGCCTCAAAAGCTCGTCTTCTTCAAGTTCGCAGTTCCATGCCCAGAAGGGTGCTCCGCGGTATTCTGATGTAGGATTTTTAAAAAGTTCTTTATCAAGTTTTTGTGTATTATTCTTTTTGTAAAGCATAGATATTCTCCTTTAGTATATTTTTATGCTCGTATTCCAAACACTGTGAAGCTGACAACACCCGGTGTTATCCCTTCTTGCCAGCCTGTTATTCTTAATCTAAGCTCTCTGCAGATAACGGGCTGAAAGCTTCTGTAATCAATATTATAGTCTTCACTGTTATCTGTCATATCAAGGAGAGTTGTCCATTCACCCTCTCCGGCTCTTAATCTTCCTTCAATAACATATTTATACGGACCGGGAAGAATTCCTTTTTCATAATTCATATTAACATCGCGCCACATAATTCTTGATGCCTCGCAGATGTACTCTGTCCCCATATCTACATAAAGTGTAGGCTCCTTATCCTCTGCAAGGGGCTGCCACCAGGTAAGTGTGCTCTCGTCAAAAGCATATATAGTACCTCTGCCTTCTTCTGCACTTGACGACTTTACGTGGTGACGGTGCATAAAAGTAAGGGGTTTAAGTCCTGTGTCGGTATTATGTGGATTTTCCGCATAACCAAAGCCAAACTGAGGAGTATCTGTTACTTTTGAATAAAGCTCCCCATCGGAATTTACATACACTCTATCCATCCCTATACGTCTTTCAAAAGGATGCACAGCACCGTTCGTGACAGTGTAAAATGCCCATAGTGAATTATCGGGGCCGTGTGCTATACTGCCGTGTCCCGCACCACTTACAAGTCCGTGACGGTGCTCTGTTACAGGATTATTTTTTTGACATATAAACCCGCTGAGAGGTCCTTCGTCAGAGTAATATGCCGCCATGCAGTAAGACCTGAATTGTGTGCCGGGCGCAGAATAAATCATATAGTATCTGCCGTTATGCTTGAGCATCCACTGCCCCTCAATCCAACCGAATTTGCTGTCCTGATTGTCAGCACCGTTATGCTCCCACCAGTTATTTTCGTCAAATTTATTGATTATACAAGGCTCCGACACAAAACGGAGAGGATTATCTCCGTCAAGTTCTACCCCCATAGACATAGAGGTAAAAAAACCTTTTTCGTCAGATTCTGTCATATCAAAATAATACACATAAATGCGCCCGTCGTCGTCCCTGAAAAGAGCCGAATCAAGAGGCTTCACCTCTGTACCATCAGGCATAATAAAATCACCGAGATACTCAAAAGGTCCTGTAGGGGTTTCACCGATATAAAGTCCGTTTGAATGGGATGTCATAAGAAACTTTCCTCTGTGAGGTATTACAGAGGGCGAGTATTTCATATTATACGGTGTTGAACGAACATGCTTCCATGTAACGAAATCTTCCGAAACAAAGCTCATTCCGTAGCTTGGGTACAAGTACCACTTGTTGTCGTAATATAACACACTGGGGTCTGAAATCGAGCGATAATCCTGCTCTTTTTCTCCCGTGTACTCCATCGCATCCCATCCTTCGTCCTCTCCCTTTGGGCATTGGGGCAAAGACATTGGATTGCAAAAGGTTTTTTTCAAATAAATGGGATTTTCAAAAGACATAATACTTCTCCTTTTCTTTTATCTTTTCTTTCTCATAGCGGTCTTGTCGTTAGGATTAAAGGCAAGATTTGTATTGCCTGCGGTTTTTACAACCTTACTGTTTGAGAGTGCAATAAGTCCTTTTTCGTCAATTGTGTCTTTGGGGT
>JAZUOX010000010.1:0-32905 GCA_045604905.1 Clostridia bacterium | reverse complement strand
GCTGGATTAGAATTCCCGAAGACAGACAATAAAAAAACGAATCAAACCTTGCGGTATGATTCGTTTATTGGTGACCCCACGGGGAATCGAACCCCGGTCTTCTCCGTGAGAGGGCGGAAAAGGGCATTTTTACTGCTTTTTGCAAAAACCGTTAAATTGCCTGTAAATGGCTTTGTTAAGCTTTTTGTGAGTAGTCGGTACTAAACCGCAATAAACAATAAAAAGTCAGTCAAATGTTAGTCAGTCAGTCAAAAAATCAGTCAAATTTGTATGTGTTAACAAGAGAGGCAGAGCCAAAAAAGGCTCTGCCTCAAGTCTTTATTTTTTTGATTAGATTTTTTTTAATTTTCTGTAAAATGTTGAGCGTGACTTTATTTTTGTACGCTTCATTGCTTCACTAACTGTTATTATACCATCGTCAAGTTCCTTGGCAACTTGACGTAGCACATTCATATCAATATCAATTGGCTTTCGACCAGGATATTTACCTTCTTTTTTTGCCTCTGCTATTCCTTTTTGGCGATTTAACATTTTCTCTTGTTGCGAGAGAACTCTTTGTCTTATCTCCCTCGAAATCATAACTGTACGGCTTGCCGAGCCAATTAGAACCTGTCCTGCTTCATTTATGACATCAATTCCTGTTGTGACAATTTTGAACATACTGTCTGCAAAACCGGCTGCAGTATCTGAAATTGTTTCCAGAGAATTTGCAATCACCCTGTCTCCATATTGGAGTGTAGATAAGATGCCGGAACTATACTCCTTAACTGATTGTGTAAGCTTTCTGCGTTCGACAGTCAGATTATCATTTGCAGAATTAAGTGTTGTACGAAGCAACCACTCAAATCGGTCATAATAGTCAAGTCCGACTGATTCGAGTAACTCCCACAAATCCTCTCTGTTCTCAGAGGGAGTTCTTTCTGCAATAAAGGTAGGAATATAATTTGCTCTATAATAATGCTTTAATCTGAGGTCCATGTCAATTCCCGGAATTCCTTGAAATATACTTGGGGGAAGTCCGTCTATGATATCCCAATAGGGGCTGATAACATATTGGAAATTCTCTTCATCAAACTCCTGATAATCTATCTGCCCGACACTTATCTTATCTCCGGTTTTCATTGTTGCTTTAATAATGCCGGAATTAACATATGAAGGAGTTCCTGCAAGCGGTGTGTTTATTCTGTTAGTTGGCTTCCAAGTGGTATTTACTGCTTGCATATCATTAACCTCCTTTTGTTTTAATTATAATTTGTTGTATGATTCAAGCAATATCTTATTAAATCTTTCTTTTAAAATTCTCTTATAAAACTCTTTTCGTCTTTCACTTATTATTTCCACGGAATCTATAAGCTTGTCAATTTTATCAAAATCAATTCTATTTGTTATCCTGACAAGTGCATTGTTGCATTCTTCAAATTCAAGACTTGATATTATTTCGTAGTATGAGCTTTTCTTTCCCTTGTATTTAACTTGTGACGTGGGGAACTGATAAATTCGCCTATCAATTTCGTTTTGATCATTGAGAACTCCATCCAATTTTTCATCGGTGTTCAATTGCGGGAACAAGCTAGATCCATTGTCAAAGATAGGTGAAAGGCGATACTTGTTATCTTTTTTTATAAATCCCCAATTACTGCCGTGACGATCAAAGTTTGCGATAAGTGCATCAACAATAAACATATCCCAAAATAGATCAATTGTTTGTTCAACATTAGTAAGTTTGATGTTATCTTGCAGCATATCTATAATATCTTCATAGGAATATTGATATTTTTCTTTGTCTTGTTCAAGAGAACTGTCGCCAACGCCATTAAAAGGAACAAACGTTTCATTTTCTCCAAGAAAATCGCGAATTACAACAACATTCTCATCATTGTATTTGCCTAAAAAGGTTTCCTGCGTTTCAATTCCTAACATAGAAAAAATGTGGCTGCCAAGATATTCGGAAATATGATTGAACCGTAACCCTTCGCGTGAATTCTTTTGAAACTTTACCAAATACGGCTTTTCAGAAATAAGAATTGACTTTTTTCGTTCGGCACCTGAGTAGAATCTGCCTCCATCTGGATACTTAGAATAATCTTGCATCACATTCACCTCAATATCATTATAATCCAATATTAAAAATGTGTCAATAGGATTATAAAATGTTTTGATACAGAATTATTTGCGTATACAATCTTCATATAATTCCAATGGTGTAGGAATATATCCATAATCAAACAACTTTACAACTTCAGTTGTGGCTGTTACATAACTGGTTTCTATATTGTTTAGCATCCAAATTATACGGTTAACGGCTTTTTTGTCATCCATTGTTCATACATTGAAATTGCATTTGCGGCACTTCTCATATTGTTGGAATCTTCTATAAATTCCTTTAAAAGCTCGGTGTTCTCAGGATTATATTCTCCCATATCAATTCTTTTAAGTGCTTTTGAAAGAGTACAGATTATTCCATCGTTGCATATCTTTGACAGATAGTATCTGAATAAATAGTCGCCAATCTCTTGTGATGACTCCATAAAGTCTCTGATGCTTTTTAAATTGAATTTCTTCTTTAACTCGCTGACTTTTCCTTCCATACAACGGATTTCTATATATGCAAGCACCGATGAGATTCTCTACAAGGCACTTGTGGATTCACCACTATTTCCAAAGCTCAAAAACGGAGAATGTAAAGAGGTTAAAATATCCGAGGGAGAGATACTTAAAATCAGTGGTAACGGAATCATTACAAAGGAGAAATTCGAATACAGCCATTACTACGGAAGAAACTGGTGGGATTTTGGACTATCCTCCTGTGGGTGGGGAAGAACATATTATTCTGACCGCTACATTGAAGATTTAAAATCAATTGCCAGCTATTAGGGATTCTCACCGGATGATATTGACACAATGTTGAGCCGAGGATTTACTCCCGATGAGATTGAAGAATACATATACTGTATGGACGGTGAGGTGTAAACAAGGATAATGCAATGAAATACATAAAGCTTGTGCTGATAGCGATGATTGAAATTGTAGTAGAGTTATGGACTGCAAAAAAGGAGGATGGTGGATGAAATGAGTAAAAAGGTGGTCTTTTACATGGTCCTAGATTCAATCGGGATTGCCTTGACAGCGTTTATAGGAAAATTGTTATGTGAAATGAGTGATGCCGTTACAAACCCTTGGGTAGGTAACGGCATCTCGTTAATAATAAATTTTTTGTGCGTTTTGGTATGCATCTTTATAATCTTTTTCTTTCTGCTGTATTGGTGGTCTGACAGAAAGTGGAGTAAGATTAAGAAGAAGTTTAAATTAAAGTTTTGAAAAAATATAGAAATGCATATTACTGGATAAAATACAAATATAATAAAAAATGCAAGAATTGTATAATTAAATTAAGCCAAAATACAAGTATTGTAATGAAAGAGCTTCTTGTTTTATGTAAAATAAAACTATGATATACTTGTCCTGTGGAATATTAGAAATACACGGAGGCGATAATATGAAAAAGTTTGATTATGATTTATTACTTACAAAGAGTAAGCTATATACTCATTACATTGCAGAGCAGAATTCGCAAAACCTGACTATGAAGAGTATACACAATCATTCTCATTACGAGATTTTGTATATACCGGAGGGAGAGAGAGTTCTTGTTGCCGAAAAAAGCAAATACAAGCTTGATAAAAATTGTATTGCTCTGGTGTCACCATACATTTTGCACAGAACCTTGAAGAGTACCAGCTACACCAATAACTATTATAAAAAGTATCTTATAAATTTCACTAAAGATTTTCTTGCAAAGATTTCTATGGCATTGGATGTTGATGTTTTTACAGCGTTTCAGCAAAAAATTATTTTGATTCAGTTCGATGATGAAAAAGAAAAAAATTTTGTAAAAAGCACAATGCTGCAAATGCTTGAATACAATGATACCGGCAATTTATATGACGAGCAAATGTTCAGACTTTTACTTTGTGAGCTTTTGACATTTCTTGCAAAAAAGGTAACAAAAGAGGCTGTTTACAATGAAACCATGATTACTGATAAAATTATTGAGTATATGGAAAATAATTTCGAAGAAGATATTTCTCTGGAGTCTTTATCTAAACAATTCTTTATAAGCAAGTATGAAATATCCCGCGTGTTTTCAAAAAATGTAGGAATATCATTCGTAGAGTACCTTACGCGAATAAGAATAGAAAATTCCAAGAAATTATTGAAAGATACATCTCTCTCAATTACAATGATTTCGGAATTAACAGGATTTCACAGTTCTTCAAACTTTGCAAGAGTGTTTAAAAAAATAACAGGAATATCTCCTATGAGTTACAGAAAAGAAAATGGCAGCGATATAGAATAATGATTGAAGCAGATGGCAAAAAAGCTCATCTGCTTATTTTTTTATATAAAATTAAGAAGTTTCTCTAAAAAAACAAGATTTGTATAGGTTGTTCTAATAACTTTGCAAGTATTGTAATGAAAATAAAAGCAGAATTTTGTAAAATGACTATATACAATGGGTTTTTGCCTGGAAAAGGAGCGGTACTATGAAGAAAAGAATAGAAAAAGTTTTGAGTAAAATAATTGTTTTAATTGTAATAATGATGATTACTCTTACAATTGTGCCAGGAGCAGGTGTGATATATTCCAAAGCTGAAAGTGTATCAGGTTATGAACTGCTACTTAACCGCATAGGAATCTCTGCGGAGTATGATGAAGATTCATATATTACCAGGGGAGACTTTGCTGTGTTGGCCGTACAGGCATTGAAAGCAGAGCCTTACGATGGAGGAACTTTCTTTTCTGATGTGAGTGGTGAACAGGAAGATTATATAAACACAGCTGTACATCTGGGTCTTGTTTCCAAAAGTGATAGTGGATTATTTTATCCTGATAATATTATTACTCTGAATGAAGCTACGGCAATATGTATCCGCCTTTTAGGATACGGAGAAATATTCAATACTCCGGACGCATATCCTGCAAAATACATTGAACAAGCTTATAAGTTAAGACTATATGATGGAATTTCGTCCGGACAGAAATTAACAGGTGCCGATGCTGCTAAGTTGATTTTCAACACATTAGACAGCCGCTATATAAAACAGGTGATTTATACAGCAGGTGATGAAAATGAATACCATCTCAGTAGCAACACATATCTTTACGAACACTTTGGTGTAAATAAGAGAACAGGAATTATTACTGCAATCAACGAAACGTCATTAAATGGTCATTCAAGTGTTGAACAGAAATATGTGACGATAGATTCAAAGAAATATCAGAATCCTTATTATTCCGGTTTTGCATATTATACCTACCTTGGAAGAAATGTAGATTATTATACAATGCGAAAAAACGGAGAGCTTGAGGTTATCTACATTCGGGACAGAGGCATTACTGAAGAAGTAAACTTTGTAGATGTTGTAAATGTAGTTGGTTTCAATTCCAGCGATTCTATTGCTGATAGAAAAATGCCTAAGATTACACATCATACTGATAGTGGCAAACAAGAAAATTTAAATATAAGTGCGGACGCTACGATAATTGTAAACGGAGAAAAGAAACTTGTAATAACTAACGAAGATTTTAACTTGCCATCAGGTCGTATTGTTCTTAATGACTGTGACAATGACCTTGTATATGATGTCGTGGCTATCGAGCAGCATACTTATCATCGTGTAAAACATTTTGATCCCGTAACAGGAAAACTGGAAGTTGAAGATGGAACAATCTTTATTGATATAGATGATTTTGATGAAGAAGTTATCTTTATGGCGGGTGACAGGGAAGCCGGAACTGAAATTTTAGTAGAAGATGCCGTTCTCCAGATAATGTGCACGTTTAAAGCTAATGGAGAAGTTGATACTGATAAAGCGGTTGTGATAACTCTTAAAAATCAGACGGTTGAAGGCGCTATAGAATCTTTTGACGAAGAAGGAAGGCTTGAAATTAATGGTGTAAGCTATAGGGTCATGCCAAATCTTCTAGATGAGCTTAAAAACAGAATAGGGCAAAAAACCGTATTTTACCTTGGCAATGACAATCTGATAGTTTATTACAGAGATTTTACTGATAAAGAAGCTCTAATATACAGTTATTTAGTGGAAGTATTGGAAGATGGTCCGATAAAGAAGACAGTATACTTCCAAATTTACACTGAAGATGAGGAAATGAAATATTTTCAGGTAGCAGACAAAATTAAGTTTACAGGAATAGATAATGGTGAATATGTAGTTGGAAGAGCTATTAAAAAAGAAAAAATATTAAAAGTAATTCAACCAAGGCAGCTTATCAGATACAATATTAATTCTGAAGGTCTGATTGATTATGTTGAATTAGCTTACGACCATAGCGCAGAGTCTGAATACAAAGGATTTGACGAAAATCGCTTTTCGCTTGACTATGCATCAAGAAGTGCTTTCCTTTATCAGCGGTATGTAGGTCCTAACTATAAATCTAATTCGCATACCGTATACTTCTATGTAGATAGCGATAGTATTGATGAAGAAGATTTTAGCTGCTATCACTATATTGATTTAGGACATCAGGTTGATGGTGCAAAAGTAAAGGTTTACGACTCAGACAGTTTCTTACAGCCGACAATTGTTGTAATTGAAGATTATCCTCAGTCAAGTATAAGAGAGCAAGATAATACAGGCTCTTTAACAGTTGTGGTAAATAAGCGTGTAAGTAAGAATAAAGACGGAGATTGGGTAACCACATTTGATACTTATCAGGGAAATACATATGTGGTTGAGAGTGATGATATTACACCACTTAACAGAGCTCATTACAATATTCCTACTACAATAACAAATATTTCCCAGATTAAAAACGGTGACATTATTAAATTCGGCAGACGTAAGAACGGTGAAGTTGACCGATTTATTATGGTCAGCGAATATGACGAAACTCATACAGAATCTTCCTGGAGCGCAAATGCAAATGACTTTGAAGCTCAGCCTCATATGGCAGAAATCCAGTATGTTAAGGGGAAAATTACTTCTTTTGTTCCTAACAGCCATATCATGGTAGAGTGTGAGAATGAGCAGAAATTCACTTTCTCAAGACGATCTCTCACATATATAGAATACAATGTGCCGGAAGATACAGTCAATTATTCTTCATCACTTCCGAGACTTACAGTCGGCGACTATGTTTGGTTCCAGGCTTCGCAGGGATGTGAAATTAATACGCTTGTTCGTTATATTAATGAGTAAGTTAAAGTCGAATGTATAGGAGGAAAAAATATGAAAAGCATATTTAAACATAAACTGCTTTCGCTCATTCTGATAATGAGTATGCTCGCAGTATATATGCCTGTATCTGCAGACTATATAACCGAGTATATTATGAATGAAGATTTTGAAGGATATTCTACATCAACAAACCTTAGAAACGAAGGGTTTATCGTATGGTCAGGTGCTTCAGTGGGAAGTGACGGCGACAACAATTATCTTCGTATGTACGGTACCGACTCTGGTACAAATGCACAGACGGCCATAGAACTTTCTGCAGAGCCGGATGCTGATAAGGTTATCGTCAGTTTGGATTTTATGATGCCGGAAGACCCGTCTGTTTATGATGCGTGGATATTCGGTGTGCTAAATGACTCCGACCGAGGAAAGGCAGCTGCCAACATTCAGCTTTCGAACGGAACACTTTATGACGGAGCAAGTGCAGACAGCTCTGCCGTTGTACGTACAGGTCTTTTGGAAGATAAGTGGTACAAGGCATTTTTGGTTGTAGACCTTGAAAATGATAATTATACTCTCTACAGCGGTGGATTCAAGAGTGAAACAAAGAATTTCCAATCATCAAAGACCTATTCAAAAACAAACATACTTTTCAATGTGAGAGTAAAGAGTCTTGAAACTCCTCTTTATGTTGATAATGTTAAAATTTTTCCGGTAGAAAATGAGGAACTTGAAATAGCACTATTTCAGGCAGCGGGACTTGTTATGGATAGTGAAGTTGGTTACGAAGACGGACAGTATCCCAAAACCGCATATAATATTTTTAAGTCTTGTTATGATGAAGTAACAACAGCTACAGATGGTACTCTTTCTCCTTCACAGGCAAGTGAGTATGCAGAAAAGCTTAATGGTGCTATTGATAGTTTTCTTGCGAGCCGGATTGACGAATCGGGACAGGACGGAACAGCACGATATATCCTTTTTGAAACCCCCGACGAAGTTGCAACAGGTGACGAGGGAGTATCATGTCAGCTTATTGCAAAAACCTATGACAGAGCAAATCAGCTTGTTGAAAGTGATATTGTATGGGAAATAGAAGAAGCTCCGGCAGGCGTTACGCTTTCCGGAAATACTCTTTCGGCAGAAGGAAATGTAAGAGGCGATGTTATTCTTAAGGCAACCGCAGGTAACATATATGATTTCTGCACGATAAGTTTTACTGAGGGTAGACTTGTTGAATCAATAAAGGTTGAAGGTGCAGATGGCATAGTAACGGTTTCCGGCTCTTTTGAAAGTAAACCGCTTGAAGATGTAACTATTTCAGTTACAGGCGATGACATTGATGTTGAAGACACTCTTTCGATAGATTCCGACGCAAGTTTTACATGGACTGCAAATGTTGGCAGTGATAGAGCGTTCCAGTTTTTAAACATTCATCTTGAAGGAAACGACACAGCACCTTATAGCGTAAAAGCTCCTTATTACGGAGTAGGTTGGGAGGAAGCAGTGTTAGGCGCATTCAACGGTGCAGAAGCAGAGGATGATGTTGAAGAAATAGTAAAAACCTACAGTGTCGGTATCGGAATAGACCTTGTAAAATATACGGCAAACAAGTCAGTATATGACAGCGTTATATACGGTGGTATTCCTTATTCTGATATTACTGCACTTAAAGATACTATCGGAAATTTTGAATGTGTCCTTGCTTTCAGACAGGCAACAAGCGACGATATAGAGTCTGCTGTGGAAGATAACAAAGCTTTACTTTCTGAATATGGATTTGACTCTGCAACTTATGACAGTCTTAGCAATGAACAGAAGGTTATATTCTATGCATCGGTAATGGATCTTACATTTGATGCGGAAACAACAGCAGAAGATATTGTAGCAGGCCTTAACGGTATTCTTGAAAATATAAATACCCCTTCCGGAGGTATGACTGCATCAAAAGCTGTGGAACTTATTTTAAGTGATGACTTTGAAATCTATGATATAGGGACCACAATTGGTGGCGGTGGCTATATCAGATGGGGCGGAGACAGTGTTCAGGGCGACAGCAGTAACCAATATCTGCAGATGATGCGTGAAGCTGACTCCAGAGCCAGAGTTGCAATGGAGCTTGAAGAAGAGCCTGATGCTGAAGAGCTGATTCTCAGCTGGGATTTTATGATGCCCTATGCTCCAAGCAGATACAATGCAGACTTAATGAGTGTTTTATCGGATGACGGTAACAGACCTTCCTTGTATATACATCTGGAAAACGGAACGATTTACGATGGAAAAAGCACAAGCACAAACCCCGTTAAAACAGGACTTAAGCAAGGTAAATGGTATAACGCATTTCTGCACGTAGATCTTGTAAATGACACATATACACTTTATATTGATGAATTCAATAGCAGTGTAAATAACTTCCAGACAGAAGTACAGGTAAAAACAGATATATTCTTTAATCTTGAAATATATGATTACGATGTGCCTCTTTACTACGATAATTTTGAACTCTCAGCAATAAAACACAGCAATCTTGCCGTAGCCTTGTATAAAGCTCAGAGCTTGATGAAAAACAGTGAAATAGGCTATGCAAACGGACAGTATCCTCAGACTGCTTTTAATATGCTGAAGAATACGTACGATACTATGTATAAAGCATCCTGCGATGAAAATATGACAGAAGAACAGGCAGATGTTTATGCAGATGCCGTGAATGAAGCTATTGAAAAGTTCAAGAATAATAAAATCGGTTCCGGCTCAAGCAGTAGTGCCAGTTACATACTCTTTGACATTCCCGATGCAGTAGGTATAGACGATGCTTTGGGATACACCCGTCAGCTTAACGCACAGGTGTACAATTCCACCAATAGTGTTATCAGCGCACCTGTTACATGGACTCTTGCTGAAAATTATCAAGGCGTTTCGATAACAGGTGACAGATTGAACGTAAATGCAGGAGTACGCGGTGATATAGTTGTTCGTGCTACAGTGAAAGATATATACGATGAGCATATAATTAAGCTTGTAGATTGCAAGGAATTTTCTACTTTAGATATTGACAGCAGAAATGGAAAAATCAACATCACAGGTGAACTTAGTGCATATCCGCTTGAGAATATCAATCTTGAGGTTATAGGAAACGGTATAGACCTTGAAGGTATTCTTACAATAGCAGAGGATAATACCTTCTCATGGTCGCAGAATGTAGATGCGTCTCTGCCTTACGGAACTATTACTGTTACCATGGAAGGCTTTGACACACCTTTGGTGCAGAAAGTAGTTCCATTCTACGGAGTAGGTTGGGAAGATGCGGTTCTTAGTGAGTTCAATTCCGCTTCTTCATCCACAGCTGTAGGGGAAAAAATAAACACTTATTACATTGGTACGGAAATAGAACTTTCTGAGTACAACAAATATTCCGCAGACTATCAAAACCGCATTTATAAAAGCGGTACAGACTACGCATCTTTCACAGAACTTAAAAGCACAGTTGAAGATTTACAGTGCATTGTTGATTTTTATGAAGCGACAAGAGCCGATATTGAGTCTGTTGTAGATGCTCATATGGACTCATTGGAAAGAAACGGATTTAACAAATCAGCTTTTGAAAGTTTAACAGAAGATCAAAAACTCGGACTTTATGCTTCGGCATTAGGTATTAATGTTAATACATCAAGCAGTGGTGTAACGGATCTGGCAGCGGCCCTTAATAAGATTGTAGAAGATGCAGCATCATCCGACATAATTGAAAATCCCGATGATAAGAAACCCGGAGGCGGTTCTTCAGGTGGCGGAGGCTCTTTAGGTGGCGGAGGAGGCGGAAGCAGCTCCTCTCGTGAAGAACTGTATGATATTGAGCTTGTTCCCGGAGAAAGCAGCGAAAATACGGAAAATTCAGGAAATGAACAGACCCCCTCACAAACAGCACAGTTTGCGGATGCTTACCTTGCCCCTTGGGCAAACGATGCTCTCTTATTTGTAAGAGAAAAAGGTATTATGATTGGTGATGGTACCAACGTTCGTCCCACAGATGTTGTTACCCGCGGCGAATTTGCAAAAATTCTTGCAGTTGCCTTTGAACTGGCAGAAAAGGACTCAGGGAATTCTTTCACTGATAGCAGAGACCAATGGTGGGAAGAATATGCAAAACTTGTAAATGCATACGGAGTTATGAACGGTGTGGAAGCAGATACATTCGGAGGAAATCAGCATATCACACGTCAGATGATGGCTGTGGCAATTTACCGTATGCTTAATGTAAACGGTAAAGAGCTCTACGACCAGAATGCAGGAGTGGTGTTCAGCGACAGCTATGTAATAGCAGACTATGCGAAAGAAGCAGTTGACTTTCTGGCAAGAAAAGGCGTTGTATCAGGCGTAGGTAATGGATTATTTGCTCCGGAACTTCCTGTAAAAAGAGCAGAAGCAGCACAAATTATATACAATATTCTCAGCGTAGAATAATCGGAAGGAAAGGAGAATGATTATGAAAAGGCTATTTAGAAAAATAACCGCTTTTCTTATCTGTTTCTCTCTTGTTCTTTCTGTATTTGGAGGCATAGAAGTTTTTGCGGATAGCGAAAATTCCTCCGGCAAGAATGCACCGGTAAATATTTCAATTACCGTGCAGGAGAGAAACGGCGTCGCAGTTGAAGATTACTTTTTCAGACGCGGTATCGCTTTGGAAAAAGGGCAAGTGTATTCAGCAGACGATATTTGTCTTAAAGAAAACGGCAGAACTTTAGTATCTCATGCAGAGTCACTTCAGACATATGACGACGGAAGTATCTGTTGGCTACTTGTTTCGGGAATAATGGACTTAAAACCCAACGAGTGTAAACAGCTTACAGTAACTAACGGAAAGTCAGCTGAAACATTAACTACTTATACACAAAACACAACTCATATGACGGTTGATACACCGAAAATCGATATGGTTTTCGGTCCGCAGGGTATTGAAAGCCTTAAGTATGACGGTGTAGAAAAGCTTGGCGGCGAACCGATGAATCTTTATGTAACGGTAGGCGGGAAAACAGATTACCTCACGGTTACGGAAATGTCAGTTTTAAAGAATACTAAGTCTTATAGCAAATTTAAAATAAAGGGAAGACTCAATGACAAAATTTGCGGTGAAATGTATATTACTGTAGCAGAAGGCACTTCAAGAGTGCAGGTAGATCACAGAATCACAGTAGAAGATAATATTATGGTTGAATCTACCGGTCTTACTTTTGGTGCAGTCTATAAAGGAGCAGAGGAAGGCACGATTATAGACAGCGACTTTCTCGACCTCGGTTATATGCAGCTTTCAACCTATGACAATACCCGATTTAACGGTGCGACAACTATGCCCGAAGCAACAGGGTATATAGTGGGAAAAGATTCAATCACTTTTGCACCAATTGTAAATGGAAAAGAATATCAGTATTATGATGGCTTTTCCCGTACAGCACACCTTTATATAAGCTTTTATAAAGATGCGCAAAGCTATGCAAAGACACTTTCTCTTCCTCCCGTAATAAGGGTAGACAATGAGCAGTATGTAAGAGCAGGTCAGATTTTAACCACCGATATGAGTGCTCTTAACAAAAAGGGTATGGACAGTTATAAATTTGCGTACTCAAAGAGTATCGGAATTTTCAGTGCCGGCTCCGTCCCATGGGAGCTTAACGCAGACCTGGGTCTTGTAGGTAAATTCGGTAACACCCCCGGTGAACTGGAATATAATTTCGGTACCTGCTGGATGCAATCCGGCGACGAAGAGATTTTCAGATATATGACAGATATCGCAGAGCTTCGTGCCGACCTTCTGATGTATCGCGGAGGCAGACCTGATATTTACGGATGTCTTCGCGGCTCATCAATGACAGACACGTACAGATTTAATATGGCTCACTCCTATTACGGTGACCAGGGCGGACTTATTATGGCATATCTCCTTACAGGTGATGAGTGGGTATATGATACATTAACCCTTTCCTTAGAAAAGTCGATACAGGATATGTACCTCAGACAATCCCTGGACGGCAGCCGTTCATACTATTACCGTTCATGGCCAATCAGTACTGACTCTCCATCGGGTCTTTTCCCGGAATACCATGAAAGCCGTGGAATGATAAGAGTGCGTACATGGTATCTTGCATATCAGCTATTCAAGGATGAAAGATACCTGACTGCAATGAACGACCTTCTTCATTGGTGTGAGGCGGCACAGAAACCCAACGGATCTTACCCGCACTTTATATACCACGATGGAAGTAAATTTTTTGACAGTACAAGTCATGAGGAAGTCGTAAAAGATTATATTATGCTTTATGGATTCAGAGGAGTAAGTCAGCTTCTTGACTTTACCGAAAATGAGACAGCGCTTGAGCTTACAATCAATGTTGCAGATTATCTATGTTCCCTTCATGACAGATTTGGTGATTTTCTTTGGATGGCTACCTCTGATCTTGAAGTGTACAGTTGGGGTGCCGAGGAAGGGGTAACCGGGGCTTCGCCATTTACAACATTGCTTTCTTTGGATGTACTCTGTACGGCGTATGAACAGACAGAAAATGAGAAATATCTTATAGTACTTGCAGACTTTCTTGAAGCATATCTGGGAAGTGAATTGGGTGGACTCGGTGCTGAAAAATATACTGCCGAAATATGTGCTCCCAAAGGAAGCAATCCTATGGTGGCAGAAGGACTTCGTTCAACCACTCTTTTCCGATTTTCCGATAATCTCTATAAAATATTTACTGATAACAGAGAGCGACTAATGGAACTGGGTTATGAAAATGTTCTCCTTATTTTCGATAAAGATGCAGAGGGCATCAAGGACGGAACACTTCTAAATTATGAAGCTCCCGATGTTTTATACAATGTTTATCAGAGCGGTGATGAAAAAGCTGTTTTCCTCAGAAATATGGGTGTTAAGGACAGTAAACCCGAAGGTGACTGGGATAAGACAGTACAGCTTGTCTTCAATGAAAATAAGCTTTGGCAAGGAGCTACGAATATTGTGGAGAATAACAGCTCCGTTATGCTTGAAGAACATCTTGAGCAGTATGCAGGCTACTCTGCTAAACAGCGTCCCGTATTTGTTGAACAGCTTTCGGGAAAAGTTACCGCAGATATTATTGAATATAGCAAAGACCGCATAGAGATTGATTTTTCCGGAGATTACGACATAGGGCTCAGTATAAAAGACGGTGACTTTAAAATTGACAATACACAATGTTATAACATTTCTCTTTCTTATTACGCAGGTATAACCAAGCTTGTAGTAACAACCGGCGGAAATATAAAACCTATAAACGGTACGATATCGATTCAGTTCAACGATAAAGGTCAGCAGATACCTGTTGTGGGTGCATCTGTCCTTGCAGAAGCAGGACTTGGAGGAATAGATGTAAATACGCCTCTTTCAGCCAAACAGCTGGAAGAATTTATGAAGAATAACTTTAATCAGGATGTAAAGTTTACGTCTTCTCAGCCTACCTGGCAAGAATTTGCGGAAGTTTTTATCCCCGCAGTAGGAGAAACCAATAAAGCGGTTCTTGAAAATGCAGGATTTGATATTGCATTTGACGCACAGTCAAATGCACAGATTCCCGACTCAGCAGCAGTTTTGTACGGGGCGGAGGCACTGGACGTTATATATAACGGTGACAAACTGAGTTCTGATGTTTATCTGGCAAAGGAATCTTTGTACGGAACCAAAGTAAGCTGGAAGTGTAGCAGAGAGGATATTATTTCACCCGAAGGTATATTAACACGTTCAAACGCAGATTGTGACAGTGTAACACTTACGGCAACCGTTACGAAAAACTCTGCCGTAGCTACAAGAGAATTTCAGATTCCTCTTGCAAAAATGTCAGTACCTACGGCTGAACAGGGTCCGGGATTTACAGAGGAAACGGCATTTCCTCTTATTCCGCAGACATCAGAATTTGAGATAACGTATACGGCAATTCCGTATAAGCCGAACATTGACTCTACTATGTGTTTTACATCTTCGGATGTATCCACAAGAACCAATGCAGATATTCCCTATATTGTGCGATTTAATCCTAACGGTGTTATTGATATGTATAACACTAATACATACACACAGCCGGCAACTACATATGAAGTGAATAAGAGATATTACTTCAGAATAGTTATACGTCCCGATAAAATGACTTACGATGCGTATGTAACTCCGGAAGGCGGAAAAGAAATCGTAATTGGTGAGAATTGTGGTGCCAGACAGTCTGCTCCCGTAGTCAACAAGGTTGACAAGATGTGGACTTGGGCGGGAGAAGATAACTGTTACAAAGTTATGGATGTTTCAATTATTCAGAAAGATGACCAGAAGACTCAGCCTGTCGGAAACGGTTACTATGATGAAAACGGTCTTGTTTTTGGTAAATACAGATTCAGCAAAACCAGTGTGTTCCCGACTATATCTGAGAACGGATTTATTATGAACTGGACAAAAGCAGGTTCTTACAGACCGGAGCTTGGCGGACAGATGGTAATGTATGTCGGCAAAGATTCAACTCGTAGTGCAAACGTAAGTTTGACACAGATGCTGAAGGAAGCAGGACTATTAGATTCTTCAATAACAGTTTCGTCCCCCGTTACACCGGCTTCAATAAACAGAATTCTGGTTGCGATGAGGAGCAAATAAAAATGAAAGGTAGATTACATGAGAAACAAGGCAATTAGTACAGCTGTAAGTCTGTGTGACACCATGATAAGGACATTTCCAGAGGCAAAGGACTTGCCTCCGGAACAGAGATTTTTCTATCATCAGGGCGTTTTTCTATCAGGTATGATGAACACCTATGAGCTGTGCGGTGATGAAAAATACTATGAGTATGTAAAGGCATGGGTTGACTCACTTGTTGACGAAAATGGAAAAATTAACAGCAACACACCCCAAGACTGGCTGGATGACATACAGCCGGGAATTCTTCTCTATCCTCTGTACAAAAGAACAGAGGAGGAAAAGTATAAAAAAGCACTTGACTTCCTTATTGACATACTTAAAAATTGGAAGAAAAACAAGGCAGGCGGTTTTTGGCATTCGAAAATTCATCAGGACCAGATGTGGCTTGATTCACTTTATATGGGATCTCCCATTCAGGCACAGTATGCAAAGGAATTCAATAGTCCTGAACTTTTAGATGAAACTGCTAAACAGGCAATCATCATGTATGAGAATATGACAAACCCCGAAACAGGTCTTATGCTTCATGCTTGGGATGAATCAAGAAGAGAAGAATGGGCAGACAAAGAAACCGGTCTTTCTGATGAAACCTGGGGAAGAGCACAGGGCTGGTATGTCGTAGCTATTATGGACATTCTTTCGTTTATGCCGGAAAATCATCCCTACAGACAGAGACTTATTAATATTGAACGTGAAATTCTTAGCAATATTATGAAGTATCGTGATGAGAAAAGTAAGCTTTGGTATCAGGTCGTTTCAAAAGGGGATGAGAAAGGTAACTGGATTGAAAACTCCTGCAGTTTCTTATTTATAACAGCAATTGCCAAGGCTGTAAGATTAGGTGTTCTTGATGAATGTTACAAGGAATATGCAAATGAATGTTTTGAAGGCGCACTTAGAAATATTGATAAAGACGGGGATGACCTTCTGATAAACCATGTGTGTATAGGAACTTGTATATTTGATTATCAGGGATACATAGACCGACCAACATCGGTAAATGATTTACACGGCACAGGTGCATTTTTGCTGATGTGCTCAGAAATAGCGCGGATAAATTAATTAATATAAATATTTTAAAGGAGGAACTAGTATGAAACACATTTTAAAAAGAGGTTTAGTTTTTGTATGCATAATAGCTCTTGTATTGGCAACTGCTGCATGCGGAAACAAAGAAGCAGGTAAAGGCGACGGCACTTTAAGTTATTGGGTTCCCTTGAACCCCAACGCGGCAATGAGTGTAAGTAACTATGGTGAAACACCATTTGCAAAGGAATTGCAGGAAAGAACTGGAATTAAGATTGATTATCAGCATCCCCCGCAGGGTAGTGAAGATGAAAAATTCAATCTTATGGTAATGGGAGAGCTTCCCGATATCATCGAGTATAACTGGGCAGATGGTTATCCAGGAGGACCTGCAAAGGCAATAGAGGATAACATTATTCAGGAACTTGACATTGAAAACAAGGCTCCCAATCTGTACGCATATCTTCAGGAAAATCCCGAAGTTGACAAGATGGTAAAGACTGACGACGGTAAGTATTATGCATTTCCATTTATTCGTGGAGAGAGAAGTCTTCAGACAAGTGCAGGTATCATTATCCGCAAGGACTGGCTTGATGATCTCGGTCTGGAAGTTCCCGAAACAATAGATGAATGGGAAGTAGTTCTCACTGCATTTAAGGAGCAGAAAGGTGCTAAGTATCCTCTTTGCTACAGAACATATGTTGAAATGTGGGGAGCATTCTCCGGTGCATATGGAATTTTAGACGGCCTTTATGTTGATAACGGACAGGTTAAGTATGGTGCTATAGAAGAGGGGTATAAAGACTATGTTGAAACTATGGCATCATGGTATAAGAAAGGACTTATGCCTCCGGACTTTGCAACAATGGATGCTAGCCTTATCGATTCTTATATCATTAACGGTGATGCCGGAGTAGTAATCGGCTCAGTTGGTAGCGGTATTGGTAAGCTTACTGCAGCAGCAAAAGAAGAAGGCTATGAACTTGTAGCTGCTCCTTATCCAACACTCGAAAAAGGGCAGAAGCCTCAGTTTGGTCAGATGGATCATCGTGTACCCGGCACAGTTGTTGCAATCTCTCGTGACTGTAAGGATGTAGACCTTGCTATGAAGCTTCTTGATTATGGCTATTCTGAAGAGGGAAGAATGTTCTTTAACTTCGGTATAGAGGGCGAATCCTATAATATGGTTGACGGTTATCCTACATACGCAGAGGTGATAACAGCTAACCCCGAAGGACTTTCAATGAGTGCTGCTATGGCACGCTATATCCAGGCTTACAGTGCAGGTCCTTTTGTTCAGGACGCAAGATATATGGAACAGTATGCAGCACTTCCTCAGCAGAAAGACGCTGTTAAAATCTGGAGCAATACAGAAATGGAAAAGCATATTCTTCCTAAAATTGCACTTCTTCCTGAAGAATCAGACAGAATGGCAAAGAAAATCAGTTCTGTAAATTCTTATAAAGACGAGATGCTTGTGAAATTCATCACAGGTGCAGAACCTCTCAGCAAATATGATGAGTTTGTTGAGAGCCTTAAGAATCGTGGAATTGAAGAATATCTTGAACTCATGCAGCAGGCTTATGAAAGATATCTCGAAAGATAAAAAACTTGTCACAAAGCGATTCGGAGGGAGACATTGGAAATGAATGAAGTGACGATAAAAAAGGAAGAGAAAACTTCCCATAAAATAAACACTGTTAAAATTGTTAAAGATGACTTTAAAAGAAACTGGTCACTGTATTTGATGATTCTTCCGGTCTTGGTATTTTACATTGTTTTCATGTACAAACCTATGTACGGTGCAATTATTGCGTTTAAGCGGTTTTCCCCAGGTCTTGGTATCTGGGGAAGCCCGTGGGTTGGATTTGAAAACTTTGAATATTTTTTCAGCAATCCTGACTTTATAAGAATTCTGACAAATACACTTAAAATCAGCCTGTCACTGATTGTATTTGGCTTTCCGGCGCCGATTATTCTGACACTTATGTTCAATGAGTTGAAAAATCAGAAATTCAAGAGAATTGCACAGAGTGTTTCTTATATGCCGCACTTTATTTCACTTGTTGTTATTTGCGGTCTTATTAAAACCTTTGTCGCAGACGGCAGTATAATTCAGCAGCTTGTATATTTGTTTGATAAAAAAGACGGAAGCCTTCTTAATCGTGCGGAAGCCTTTTTGCCCATATATGTTTTATCTGATATATGGCAGAATATCGGTTGGGACTGTATTATTTATCTGGCAGCTATATCGGGTATTGATCAGCAGCTTTACGAAGCAGCTCAGGTTGATGGCGCAGGCAAATGGAAGCAAATGATTCATGTTACACTTCCCGGACTTAGTCCGACTATCATTATTATGCTTATACTCAGAATAGGTAATATTTTGAGTGTTGGTTATGAAAAGATTATTTTGCTTTATAATCCGCTTATTTACGAAACAAGCGATGTTATTCTCTCGTATGTTTACCGTATGGGATTTGAGTCGCGCGACTGGAGCTATTCCACAGCAGTAGGACTCTTTAATTCTGTTGTTAACTTTGTGGTAATTATTCTGGCAAACACAATAAGTAAAAAAGTCAGCGAAACATCATTATGGTAAGCGGAAAGGAGAATAGACATGAATAAAAAATCAAAAAATCTGATTAAAGTAAGCACTTCAGAAAAATGCTTTTCCGTTTTCAACTATATATTTATGACAGGTATAATGTTTATTATGCTCTATCCGCTTTGGTATGTTTTAGTTGCTTCGGTAAGTGATCCCGTAGCACTCAGCGGACACAAGGGACTTTTATTCAGCCCTTTAGGTTTTACAGGTGACGCATACCGTCTTATGATAAAAAATCCTATGATATTAAAGGGATACGGAAACACCTTATTTATTCTTGTGGTTGGTCTTATTGTGAATATGACACTTACCTGTATGGGAGCATACTTTATGTCCCGTAAAAATGTGCTTTTAAATAAGCCTATCACGTTAATGATAATTTTTACAATGTACTTTACCGGTGGTATGATACCTTTTTATATGACGGTAATGGATCTTGGTCTCAAGAATAGTCTTATGTCACTTATTATTCCAGGTGCGGTAAATACCTTCAACCTTATCATTTTGAGAACATCCTTTGCTTCTGTTCCCGAAGCTTTGGAGGAATCAGCAAGACTTGACGGAGCAAGCCACTGGAGAATAATGCTACAAATTATACTACCTTTGAGTAAAGCATCACTTTCGGTTATAGCTCTTTACTACGCCGTTCAGCATTGGAATGCCTGGTTTAACGCAATGCTCTTTCTTGACAGAAGAGAGTTATTTCCGCTTCAGCTTGTGCTTCGTGAAATCCTGATTCAGAACGATACAAGCTCCATGACTCAGATGATAGAAATCGGAGATTCAAGTTTTATTGGTGAAACTATTAAATATGCAGTAATTATTGTATCTGTAGTTCCCATACTTTGTATTTATCCCTTTATACAAAAATACTTTGAAAAAGGCGTTATGATAGGTGCTGTTAAGGGATAATTACTGGAAGGAGAAAAATGAAATATGAAAATTATGAGAAAGACAGTAGGCTTAGTGCTCAGCTTATGTATTCTCTTAAGTTCAGCAGGATTGACTGCATTTGCACAACCTGACCATGCTGTTCAAGCAGGAGGCGGAGGGCTTGTTCCTGCGACTGAAGTTATTTTCAGAGAAGACTTTGATGGTACTGTTTCAACTGAAGAAGGAAGTAGTTGGGGCAGTGCACCAAACCACTTGAGTGTAGCTAAGAACGAAACCGCATTAACCATAGAAAATGGTTCGTTAAAGGTTGTTGGTGCAGCAGGTGCTGAAAAATCACTCAATCTTAAAAGTAATACAGCAATTACAGGTAAATTTGCAGTAGAGTTTAATTTCAAAGCTGTTGATGATGAAGCAACTCCGCTTCTTTTCGGTGCAGGCTATACAGACGGCTCAACTGAAAAGAAAGCAATTGAAATTGGATTGGAGAAATTTACTGCCAGTGACAGATTCTATCGTAATCTGCTTTATAAAGATAACGATGGAAATCAAAAACCGCTTGTTGACCAGACAAGTTCATGGAGGACAGCTTTGGATTTTCACAAGTGGTATCTACTTCATGGGGATGGTAATTCTTGGGCACCTTACTCCCGTGACTGGTACACTGTCAAAGCGGTAATTGATACAAATTCCTCAAAATATAATGTATATCTTAACGGTTCACTCTGCCTGAAGGATGAACCCTTTGCAGATAGCACTGTCGATTGGGCTGAAACAGGCATTAACCTGCCGTTTATGATGACCACAAGTCATTCCGATCCGTTGAAATATGACAGTATAAAAATTTACCGCGAGCCTGTAGGAAGAGAGGCTCTCTATGCTAACGATTTTAACAGCTATGATGAAGAACTTTCATGGAGAGGAGCAACTTCTTTTCAAACACAGAGAATGAGCCTTTTTGCGGGCGTTGCAGGTCTCGGCCTTGCAAATATGCAGGGTAAAGGCGGTTATATTTACGCAAGAAATAATGCTTTGGTAACAGAGTACAGAGACGGCTACGGTGGTGCATTTCCAAATATGATTCGTATGGATGATGATATGACAATCGATATGGATTTCACCGTTGCAAGCTTCACAGAAGACAGTTATCTTGATAACTACGCCACGGTGCTTGTACTTACTACTGCAGGTGCTGACGGCATTCGTCTCTCAGTCAGTAAGGACGGT
This sequence comes from Clostridia bacterium, assembly GCA_045604905.1. Classification (GTDB taxonomy): domain Bacteria; phylum Bacillota; class Clostridia; order UMGS1883; family UMGS1883; genus UMGS1883. The sequence goes on along the minus strand of JAZUOX010000010.1, from coordinate 11,262 downwards.
AAGTTTATCTACTATTACTACAACCGTACAATACCGTATGAGCCTACCATCCTCACAAATATAACAATGGATAAGCCGCATCACCTTACAGTTCATATGGATTATGAAACTTATACCTGTGACATTTACATAGACGGTGTTTTAATTGCAGATGACAGAGCACTTCTGTATAACACAGGAAAAAAAGGTGTTACGGGATACTTTAAAAACGGCGAAGACCTTACTATTGGTCTTGGCTATCACAAGGAATCTCCCACTACCAATGTTACTTATGATAATCTGAGAATATATCGTGATGTGCGTGAAAATATGCTGGCATCTGCAGAGGATACTCTTGAAGGAATTTTCTCAGGCACATATGTTGTAAAGGGAGATATTGAGCTTCCTTCTGAGATCTACGGATATGAAGGATATAACATCAAATGGAATTCCGATAGCAGCATTATTAAAATAGGAAGCAACGGATACAGTGCAACCGTAATACCTAAGGAAGAAGAGCAGGTTGTAAAACTTACTGCAAATGTAGAAGATAATAGCGGAGAATATACACTCACACGTTCCTTTAATGTAGTTGTTCCTGCTGATGATGCTATTACCGATATATCCTCGCTGGAAAACTGGAAGGTAGTATCAGGTTCACCTCTTCTTGCGGCTAACCCCACTAATGAAGCAGATAAGGCTGTAGATGTTGTTGCTTCTTCCGAGGCATACACAACTTTCGGAAGCTACAGCGGACTCGTTGAAGCAACCGCGCAACTTTATATGAGTAAAGAGTCAGCAGGTAGTGTATACCTTGCAGATAATAACGGAAACGCATTTATCAAGATAAATCTTGATAAATCGGTTCTTTCAACAAAGGAAGGCGGAGTTATAAAATCTAATTCCCACCCTGCAAAGAAATGGTTTGACTTTACGGTTAAAGCTGATATGTTAAAGAGGACCTACAATGTATTTATCGACGGTGTACAGGTGAACAATGCACCAATCCCCTTCGATGAAGCAAACGATAACGGATGTCTGGCAAGAGTGGGATTTAGATGTAGTGAAGGAAGCATCTATATTAACGATGTTGACGCAAAATCACTTGCTGCAAACAGCGGTCTTGAGGTCAAGAAGATCTCCTACTTAAATTCTTCGGCTAAGGCAGTTAATGCACCAACAGCAGGCGGAAAAGTGACCTCGGTTGAGGTTAGTAATACTCTTTCAAGTCAGCCTGCGGTAGTATTTGTTGCCGTTTATGATGCAGACGGAAGAATGGTTGATTTCGGAAAAGCAACTTATGACAGTCTTCCTACAGGCAGAACAACCGTTGCACTTACTGATGTGGATATTCCGGCAATGTGGAACAATAATTGTAAGGTGAAAGCCTTTGTGTGGAATGGAAATTCGAAAATTGTTCCTCTCACTGATACTCACGGTGAAAATCTTTTGCCTACAATTTATATTGTAGGAGATTCCACAGCTGCAGACTATGGAACGGAAGCATATCCCTACACAGGATGGGGTACTGAATTTAAGTTACTTATCGGTGAAAATATTGATGTAGTTAATATGGCAGAGGCAGACGCTTCCACAAGTGACATAATATCAGGCGGTCAGATTGCAGAAGTAGCAAAGCGCATACTTCCCGGAGATTATCTATTTATTGCATCAGCATATGATGATGCGGAAGACGGTATTTCCGAAGCTGATTACAAAGAAAACCTTAAACAAATTGCGTCAGTAGCAGAAGAAAACGGGGCAAATGCAGTATTTATTACATCACCTGTACCACAGGATAAGGATATTTCAACTTATGTTTCTGCTATGAAAGCTGTAGCTAGCGAGCTTAATACTACGGTGCTTGATCTTGGTGCAGCATGGGGAGAATTCCTTGCAGCAACAGATGATGACACAACATATTACGGAAAAGATGCTGATTCTGCAATGAAGAGCGATTCCAGATGGGAACTGTCAGCTTTTAATCCTTTAAGTGATAGCTACAACGCATCTCTTTCAGGAAAAGACGGCAGACTTTCCCCCCAAGGTGCACAGAAGGCAGCAGTGCTTCTTGCATCAGAGCTAAAGGGTGCAGGACTTCCCATATTTTCTGCGGTAATAGCAAAGGCTCCCTTTACTTACAGCGTATCAGGCGGTGTTCTTACAGTATCAGGTAACGGTTATATGCCTGTATATGCCTCTTTCAGCGAAGCTCCATGGGCTAATGAAACGGGTGTAACATCTGTTAAGGTAAGTGACGGAATTACTTCTGTAAGTACAGATGCATTTTCAGGATTTGCCGATCTAAAAGAAGTATATTTTTCTGACAGCGTGGTGTCTATAGGCAAAGGTGCTTTCCCAATAAATGAATTTACAATTTATGGCTCAAACAATACCGTAGGTCAGCGCTATGCAGAAAATGATTCAAGCATTGATTTTGCGTTTGAAACATTCAGAATTCTCGCAATCGGTAACAGCCATACTCATGACTATATGAACTGGCGGGACCTTATATTTGCGGATTTGAAGAACGCAGGTCTTAAGACAGAAATCGTGTTTGATTATGCGCTTGTCGGTGGTGCACAGCTTATGTATAAGGATATTGGCTATGTAGGCGTTGAGGGCGAGTACAGAAGCCACTATACACAAGGCTCCAATCCTAATCGTGCATACTATAACTCATATTCAAAGCTTCGTGATAATACTTATGATCTTGTTATTATTCAGGATTATTGCGAGTCTGTGTATGATCAATACAGGTATACTTTCGCAAACGATCTTACAAAAGTAATTCGTTGGATAAGAAATGAACAGCCAAATGCCGATATAGCATGGGCAGCTGACTGGACTGCTATTAACACTACAGCCTCAAGAGAAAGACTGTATAATCAGTGGATAACAAACTGTGTTCCTGTAATGAACAGTGTTTCGGCATTGGAAGAGGACGGTCCTGACTTCATCGTTCCCATGAATACAGCTCTTCAGAATGCGAGAACTTCTTATCTGGGAAGCGTATATAATGCTGCGGACTGTTACGGAGATAACTCCAACACCGACTGGAATGGAACAAACGGAATTACGAATTTTACCATTCTTGAACGTGACGGAACTCATTGCAGTTACGAGCTTGGTCGTTATCTTGTAAGTACCGCGGTATTTGGTAAGGTGTTTGATGTGTATAAAGATTCTATGGAAGGGTTTGATTTTGACTTCTTTAATGCTCTGAGCACAACACCTGAATATGTAACAAATAACATATATCCGTGGAACGGCTCAATTACAGACAACCATATGGCAATTATTCGTGAATGTGCAAAGAATGCTATTTTGTATCCCACAGAGGTGAAGCAGTCAGCATATACTGTTGATCCGGCTGACTTTGTTGCAACAAGCGTAGCAGGACTTACTTATTCAGACTTTACACAATCCGGTATTGCTTCTACTGTAAACAGTGCAAATCTTGGAATTACAATTTCAGAAAGTGATGTTACCGTAAGCGGTGACAGTGCAACAGTTACATTCCTTCACGGATATACAAAGAAAACAGTAACAATTTCACAATAATTCAATATGTTATCTGCAGTCGGCTAAACCGACTGCAGATACAGGCTCTTAATTTCTTTGAATTTAATTTAATTAAATACATTAAAAAAAGAAAGGATGAAAAAAATGAGCAAAAATCTTAAAAAATTGACAGCTCTTGTTCTGAGTATTGCTGTGCTTGCAACAATGAGTCTGTCAGCTATGGCAATGCCAAGCTTTACATTAGACACAGCAACTACCGGTCTTATGCCCGTTAAGGAAATTCTTTTTGCAGAAGACTTCAGCAGTTCTACTGACTTAGGTGTGCTAAATGCAACCTGGGGTGCTTCTTCAGGCGGACAAAACACTTTGTCTGTAATCAGCAGAACAGGCAGCTCAGACAGTACCAAAAATTTCCTGTGGGTTAATAATGTTGGAAATGAGCAGTATTATAAGGCAAAGAGCGAAACCGCTTTCAAGGGAGACTACACAATCGAGTTCAAATTCAACAAGACGGTAAACCACAGTAATGGTGCCACATGCGACAATATGTTCTTCGGTGCAGGTTACAAAGACGAATCAAACGAGTACCTTGCTATAAATCTTGGCATCGGTGCTGACGACAAGCCTTACTATGTAAATGCCGAGGGTACAAAAGTTCCATTTATTACAAATACCAAGGCGTGGACAGCAGGCTTTGATATCTACAGCAACTGGAGTTGGGATGAGGGGGACTGGACAAACCAGAAGTCTAACACTGTTACTGCAGAATTTGGTAGAAACACGGCTTCCTGGTATACTGTAAAGGTAGATGTGAATACTCAGGCAGGTACATACGACGTTTATCTTAACGGTGCACTCTGCGTTGAGGATGCAGCATTTATTCCTGCATCAGACATTGATTGGGCAGATACAGGCATCAACCTTCCCTATGTAATGGAGGCAGACTACAATGTAGGTGTGCGTTATGTTTATGATGACCTTTGCATTTACAGAGATTATGCGGGCATAACAAATATTTACGCAGAAGATTTCAATGAATATTCAGAAGCAAAATCCTGGTCAAGCGGAAGCCTTAATAAGACAGGTATAGCAGGTCTCGGTATCGCTAACATTGTTGGTAAGAGCGGTACTATCACTGCAACCGGAGGTCAGCTTGTAGCTGTATATAGTGGCTCTCAATCAGGTGCGATTGCAAACGGTCTTATCGCTGATGATAATGTTACAATTGATCTTGACTTCACTGTATCAGGCGTTCCCGCAGATGCATCAGGAAATTGGGTACCGGTTATAGGTATAACAGGTGCTCCTAATGGTGGTGGTATTGTCTTCAAAGTAGATGAAAGCGGAAGACTCGGCTTCCATTGGTATAATGAAACCGGTACAGCAGTAAGCTCTCTCGGAACAGTTACACTTAACGAAAAGCACGACCTTACTCTCCACGTTGATTTTACAACAGGCAAGTATACTCTCTATGTTGACGGCGCCCTTATTCTTTGCAAGGAAAACTTGTCAAAGAATGCTTCTCAGGCAGCAAACATTGTTAACGGAGAAGGTTATGCAATTGTACTCGGACATAAGGATGCTGCTACAGCTACTGTAGCATATGATAACATCCGTGTATACAAGGATGCCCGTGAAGAAGTTATGGAAGAAATCCCTGCAGAGCTTTCTAAGATATTCGTTAACGATAACTTTGTTATGAAACAGGTTGTTCTTCCTGATTCTATTGCAGGCTATGAAGGATATAAGGTTAGTTGGAGCACAGAAGCTGATTCCAATGTTCAGATTGGCGAAGACGGCAAGACTGCAACTGTATACCAGACTACAAACAATCAGAATATTAAACTTACTGCAACTGTAACGGACGCAAACGGAGAATATGCTACATCTCGTAACTTTACAGTAAGAGTAGTAGCAGGAGCCAACTCCATTATCAGCGATAATGGTGCAGACACAATTACAGCTACCGGTAGACAGACACCTACAGGAAGCATTCTTTACCTTGCTGTTTATGATGAAAGTACAGGTAAGCTTGTAGGATTAGTTCCGTCAGAAACAATTTCCAACAACACAATCACAGCTACATATGACTATTCTAAACTTGTAGCAGGAACCTATTATGCAAAGGCAATGCTTTTAGATAAAGCATCTATTGCTCCTCACTGTACAACCTCAAGAGTTGTCACTATAGTTGTTGAATAAAATTCAATGTTATTTTCCGAAGGCTGCAGCAAAATCTGCTGCAGCCTTTGTGGAAAAAGGAGATTAATATTATGAAAAAGCTTACTCTTTTAGGTGATTCCATAAGACTTTTAGGCTATGGAACAAAGGTACCTGAACTTTTAAAAGATGAATTTACTGTCTTTCAGCCGGAAGATAACTGCCGTTTTGCAAAATATACCCTCCGAGGTGTCTTGATAGAGTGGACAAAAGATATTGAAAACAGTGATATTATCCATTGGAACAACGGTCTGTGGGATATTTGCGACCTTGGCGACGGTGTATTTACATCTAAAGAAGAATACATAGAAAACATGGTACGAATTGCAAAGCTTCTTAAACAGAGAGCAAAGGTTGTAATTTTTGCAACCACTACTCCTGTAACTTACGACCATCCGCATAATAATAACGATGTCATTATTGAATATAATAATGCCATAGTTCCGATTCTTAGGGATATGGGAATTATTATCAATGACCTGCATACTTTTGTTTATCCCCATATTGATGAATATATCCGTAAGGACGACAAAATACATCTTACAGATGCAGGTATAGATGCTTGTGCTGAACAGGTTTCTAGGGTAATAAGAGAAGCGGCAAAAGATTTGGTATGAGCGAACCCAAAATTCCTCATACCAACATTTACACGAGTCCGATATTTAATATCGAATTGGTGTAAGTGTTTGTAATGGATAAGGAGTACAAAAATGACTTTTGATGTAATTGATTTTCATTGCCATCCGTTTGTTTGTAATTACGAACGGATAGGCGGGTATGTAGATACAGTTAATATGACCACAGAGGATTTTTTCAAGCATATGGAAGAAAATGGGGTATCTTTCTGTGTAGGAAGCGTGATAGGAAGAAAAACAAACAGTTTTGAAGATATACATAATTTTAACCTGCATGCACTCAAACTTCGTCAGAAATACCACGGAAAATACATTCCGGGTTTTCATATTCATCCTTTTTATATTGAAAAATCCATAAAAGAAATTGATTTTGCAATAGAAAACAATGTGAAATTAATCGGTGAGCTTGTTCCTTATCATCATGGTTGGGAGGATTATTCTTCTCCGGAATTTATGGAAGTTATGAGTTATATTAATGGTAAAAATCTTATTGTAAATATGCACATCAGCAGTAAAGAGGATTTGGAACAGATGGAAAAACCTATAGCTGCTTATAAGGATATAAAATTTGTTTTGGCACATCCGGGTTATGGAGATAGACTTAATAAGCATATAGAGATTCTGAATAAATATGAAAACACATACCTTGACCTTTCAGGTTCGGGAATAGAGTTATATGGAGCAGTTAAGAGAATCGTTGAAAGTACAGACTTCAAACGATTGTTATTTGGTACAGATTTCCCTGTAACAGCAGTAGGAACTTGGAAATCCGCCGTGCTGAATGAGAAAATTTCAGAAGATGCAAAGGAACATATACTAAGTAAAAATGCAAGAAGGCTTTTAAATCTGGAAAGGAGCCAGACATGATTTCTTTAAATGGCAAATGGAAAACGGGACTTGGAAGAAATTATACGGATGAATCCAATGTTCCCGGGCTTATATATTCTGCCTGTGAACCTATAAAAGGAACTCTTTGGTATAAAAAAGAAGTAACTCTTCCCGAAGGCAATTGGACAAAGGCAAGCCTTATTCTCTACGGGGCAAAGTATATGCCTAAAGTATATATAAACGGAAAATGTGTTTCCAAAACCGCAGGCGGTCTCACGGTCACAAGGCATTTTCTTGATTCCGAGGATATAAAACCGGGAAATACTGTAACAATAGAAATCGAACTTGCATCTTTTAACGATACCCCCGATACGGATGCTTCAAAACTTCCGGAGGCAGATGACTGGCGTTCTGACCTTTCCTCTCATATATGGAACGATATATATCTTGATTTGCATCAGGATATCAGAATTGACAGCATTGTAACATCTTACGAGGACAAAACAGACTCTCTCGAGATAAGATTCAAAACATCTTCTTTTAAAGCGATTACTGATAAAAAAATAATGTTCACTCTTCTGGACGAAGAAAAAATAATTGCAACAACAGAAGCTGAAGTAGTTAAAAATGGAATATGCAAGCTTCATCTTGACGGGCAGTGTAAGCTATGGAGCCCCGAAAATCCTAACCTATACACACTTGAAACTAAAGTTGATGGTGCGATAAAAACTCAGCATATAGGTATAAAAACCTTCAAAAGAAGTGGTAAGGACTTTATTCTTAACGGTAATCCAATAACTCTCAGAATGTCATCTATGTGCTGGCATAGATGGCAGAGAGATTCACAGGCAAAAGAAGTTGCCTATGATGAAAAGTGGTTTTTAAATAATGTTGTACTTCCTCTTAAAAAAAGTGGTGCCAACACGTTAAGATTTCACCTTGGTCCCGTACCGGAAAAATTTATGGATTTATGCGATGAATACGGGCTTCTTATTCAGTCGGAATGGAGCTTTTTCCATGGTCTTGCAGCAAGTGCAGATAGCCTTAGAGAGCAGTGGACAAACTGGCTTGATATGGTTTTGAGCCATGTGGGTGTTGCCGTAATTCATCCGTGGAACGAGGTTTTTGAATGCAAGGAGCTTGCTGATGCACGAGACACCCTTGCTGACATAATAAAGGACTATCCCGACTTCATTCTTTCTCACCGTGATGTTATGCACATACATAAATACTGGTGGAGTATGTTTGAAAATGTGGGAGTATACTACGACGATAAAGATGAATTTCCTATACCTGTACTGGCTGACGAATTTGGCGGAAATTATCTTGACTACGAATATAATCCCGGATTATACCCTGAACTTAATCCTGCATTTTTAAGATTTTTGGGAGAAAATCATACTGCCGAGGATCGCAAATGGCTACAGAAAGTTTCTCACGCAAAAATCTCGGAATATTGGAGAAGAGTCGGTGTTGCAGGTTTTGCACCTTTCTGTATGATATCAGGACCTGAGGACGGAAATACATATTTTGAGGGAAAACTTAAAGACGGCAAGTTCAAGCCTGTGTTTAATGAACTCAGGGCGGCATATATGCCTGTAAGTGTCAGTATGGATTTATGGGACAGAAACTTTTATCCCGGGCAGAAAATCAATGTAAACCTTCATCTTTTCAATGATACTGCAGAGGAAAAAAGTATTAATTGTATCTACGGTGTAGAGGGAGAAAAAGCATCGGGAGAATTACATAGAACTCTCGGGGCATACTCAAAAGAAATTGCAGAAGTAACTTTCAGAATGCCTAAAAAGGCAGGCGAATATACCGTATATGCAGCAGTAGACGATGCCGTGTCAAAATGGGATCTTATTGTGACTAAGTTAGATTCTTTGACGGACAGAGTTGTAGGAGTGCACAGTTCAGAAAGTGAACTTATAGAATTTTTAGAAGCTAATAATATTAAGTATACAATTGACTTTGCACATTGTGATGTGATTGTAGGTATTGAAAAAACATATAATCTTTTAAAAACAGAAAAAACATTAAAAACAACTATTGAAGATGCTTTGGAAAAAGGTATATCCGTAGCAATTTTAGGAGCAGGACCAAAAACCTTGGGAGAGGGTTATGAGCCAGACTCAGTGGAAAGGATCCAGAAAGTTCGCAGGGTAAATGTGTCGGAGCTTGAAAGTACAGAAATAGCCTTTGATATCAGACTTAGCTTTAAAGGCGCAAGCGAGCCGGAAAGCTGTGTTCATCCCACGGGAAACATGAATGAACTTTGGGAAAATATTAACAGAAAGTCAATGTGGCTGTGGAACGGACTTCGTGGAGGTCTTATCGTGCCTGCCATGGATATGTCAGTTGACGGAAATGATAAGGAAAGCTTTGAAAAAATGTGGGCATCAAAAGGTGCAGACATAGATAAAATGAAAAAATCCGACTATTATGCTTACGAGCTTGAAGGCTACTATGAATACAGCGAAAAAGAGGATGAGACTGTAAAAAATGCTCTCAGACAGCAAGTACGATTTGTTGTTGAGGATGCTCCGTCTCTTAAAGACTGTATTAACACCGAGGCAGAAATTACAGTTACTAACCTTCGCCAAAAGTATCAGCAGCTTCCTTCGAGTGCAGGAAAAATCAAGTATATAGATATTGTAAAGGCAGGCAAGAACCTTCTCCGCACTCCTTGTGTAGCAGTTGAGTTTGAAGATGTAAAGGGAAGACTTCTTATTTCTCAGATGATGTTTGACGGTCGTCTTGCAAATAATTCCACAGGATTTTTTGATTTGAGAAATGATGTTGCGGCATCGCAATTTCTTGTAAACATAATTAAGTATCTTTAATAGGGTGAAATATTCGTATGAAAAAACTAAACTACAAGGACGAGCCGATTAAAATATTCGGAGTGCCGGAATTTGAAAAGAAGAAAAAACTGCAAAGACTTCCTCTTGAAATTGCCGAAAAGTATGAGGAGGTACTTCAATGTTTCCCGAAAACAGGTCTAAGATGCCCCGGTGCAAGAATGTGCTTTCGTACCGATTCGGAAAAATTCCGTATTAAAATAGAACTGGAAACTTTGTCTTTTGATTTAGGAATGTCAATTTTTGCCTGTCAGTCGGCACATGTATTAATCGGAGAAAGGAAAAATGCACGCTTTGCCGGTCTTGCTTTTCCCGAAAACTACGAGCAAAAAAGTTTTGCAGGGGAGTTTCTCAAAAGTAACGAAATGGAAGATATAACTGTTTTCCTTCCTACAGCCGAGCTTATATCAGATGTTTGGGTTGAGATAGAGGACGGTGCAAGGATTGAAGAACCTACTCCGTATAAATACAGTAAACCAATGCTTTATTACGGTTCTTCAATTACCGAAGGGGCACACTCTACACGTCCGTCTAATACGTATTCGGCACTTATATCAAACCACTTGGATATTGACTATTATAACTTCGGCTTTTCGGGAAGTGCAAAAGGTCACTTGGATTTTGCCGAGTATATTGCGAGGCAGGATATCAGCATTTTTGTACTTGACTATGACCATAATGCCCCCGATGCAGAATATCTGAAGAAAACTCACGAGCCGTTCTTTAAATATATCAGGGAGAGAAAACCAGATATCCCAATAGTCATAACCACAAGTCCGGATTTTGATTATGCAGATGATAAAGCTCTCCGTCGTGAAATTATAAGAAAGACATATACCAATGCAATTAATTCCGGAGATAAGAACGTATATTTTGTAGACGGTGAAACATTTTTTGGAAGTGCAGACCGTCACTCGTGCACCAGTGATACCACGCATCCCAATGACCTTGGTCATTATAGAATGGCTCAAATTTTAGAGCCTCTTATTAAAAATATTTTAGAAAAAATATGAGGAGACCTGAATATGGCGACAGTTTCATACATAGCATCAATGATTGCGACGGTTCTCGGACTTATAGAGCCTTTCGGCAAAAAAATGAAAACAATTTTAACACTTAATTTTCTTGGAAATCTGCTTGTGGGTTTAAGCTACCTTATGGTTTCGCAGAAAAGCGGTGCACTGATTTGCTTTACTGCCTGTGTGCAGGTA
>JAZUOX010000009.1:0-1663 GCA_045604905.1 Clostridia bacterium | reverse complement strand
TGTATTGCGGTCTTAGGGATTCATAGAACTCCTCATTGTTTCGCTCCTCCTGTGATAACCAAAAATAAGCTATCTTTGTTTTGTCGCATACATCCAAAAGCAACTTTTAGCCTCCTTTCTTTACATATTTTTCCTCATACTCAGGTCTGCTATACGATTTAGTAAGCTTTTCTTATCGAACATCTTTGTCCTTATCTTTGTGAATAGTTCGTTTCAGTTTTCTGAAACGTGCCGTACGCTGTTCGTAATCGACTCGTCTTGCCTCGTTAATCATATCGATGATACGTTCATCGCCGAAGATTTTGCGAAGCAGACGGAAATCCTGAACTTCGTGTGTGAGCTTTTCATTTTCACTCCGAAGCTCGTTGTTCGCTTTAACATATTTGTCACTGTCAACTACTCGGTAATTAAAACAAGCAGTCATTCCGTCGAGTCTTTCCTTCATCTCAAAGCAACGCTTCACTGCTGTCTTTGCAATCGCAAGAAGTTTTTTAATCAGCGGCTCAACGAACTTCGTCTTGTAAGTTTTTGCTGACATCAGCGGTGGCGGCTCGGGCAGTTGAAACTCTTCTTCGTTGTAAAACTGATTTGAGATTTCTTCCATCTCATTTTCAAACTCCATCAGGTTTGAAACTCTTGCATTGAGTTCATCAACCTTTATGTTCAGCTCTTCGGATTCCTTCGTGAGCTTCTCAACTTCTTCAGCTCGCATCTTCTTTTTGTAATCGTAATCGGATAAATGTTTTTCACTTGTACCTTTATGCTCCCACTCAATGCCGTATTTTTGCATCACGGCTGCAAGCTCTTTCTTCTCGGCAAGTACCCAAAGACTCCATTCGGATTCGTGTTTTGAACTTCCGACAAAGCCTTGGTTGGCGAGAGCCTGCTTGAGTGAAACTCTTGTATCCATTCCTCGTTTGCTTCCTGTCGTGAACGGAACAAAATCAATGTGAAGGTGCGGCGTTGATTCATCCATGTGAAGATGAGCAGAGAAAACTTTCAGATACGGATTGCGTTCTTGAAACGACTGAAAATATTCGTCGAGTATTCTCTCGGCAAGTTCACCGTTCTCATCTTTCGCACTCATATCTTCCCGGTCACCAATCTGTAAAATGATTTCGTGAAAAGTTTTTTCCTGCTTACTCGTTCGGATTTTCTCATAGTAGTTTTCGATTTTTCTGTCGGCACGTTTCTGTTTTTCGTTGTACCTTTTCTGTGCCTCATCGAAAAGCTGATGATACACATCCGTTATTTCTTCGTTGCAGTATTCAATGTTTCTGTGAGTTCTTTCGGGGTCTGTGTTCTTCGCATTGAACTTTCTGCTGTTGTGATTGACCGAGCCTTTACCTACCATTGCACTTATCGTTCTTTTAATTTAATCAACTCCTTTAAAATTAAAAATCTACAAACCTTAAAAACGGTTTTGTTCAATAAGGTGCAAAGCACCGTCATTCAACAAAATGCTATGTCGCGTCAGCGACTGCGGTAACACCGCAAAATACAAGCAAAGCGCAGTATTTTATTTTGTTACTTTTGTCAAAAGTAACGCAAAAGCACTTTTGACACACTTTGTATATCAAAAGATGCTGTTGCGCTCTCCGAGGGACACCAAGACGGTACAAATGCACCGTCTTGCGTGACGATGGTGACGACCGTGACGGTC
>JAZUOX010000008.1:0-8270 GCA_045604905.1 Clostridia bacterium | reverse complement strand
GGTGGCTAATGAGGTGTTATCAAGCAATTAGTGTTTAATAAAATGGCTACAAACTGCAGTTTGTAGCCATTTCTGCTTGTTTTCACCGAACACGCCCTCTACCGTATCCACATACGCCGACGAGTTCGTGTTCGATGAATTTACCTTCCTTTTTCGATATCTGCCAGCGTGTCGATAGGTTTATCGACACGCTGAGATGATGTGAAATTGCTTCACATCATCTTTTTATATTCACTTTGTGTACATTTGTAATACTCCTTAGGGGATTTTTCTCTGTTTTCTTTTATAATTTTCTCTATACATCAATAAGTATTTTTTTATAAATCACACCTCTTTTTGTAATTGTACCAAATAGACTTTTACTAGTCAAATCCTATCAGAAATTTTTGTCCGATTTCATATAATTATTGTCCTTTTTCGTATTTACTTTATTTTGACTACGTGTTAACATTAAGTTGAGAGGTGATTATTTTATGGATAAAAATATTATGTATAATTTTACACGGGAAGACCACCGTGTGAGGCTTGAAAACATCCGTCTTGTAGAGAAGAATCTTAAGGGACTTCTCCGTAAAGACCTGATTACATATTATGAACCTGCTCAATATGTATGGCCAAGTGCAAGATTTGACAATCCCGAAGTATATGAGCCTAAACTTCGCGAGCTTGCTGAAAGTGGAGTTCAGATAATTCAGACATGGTCTTCAGTAGCTGCAAAAAATGACGAAAACGGAAAAATCGTAGAAAGCACACAGTTCGGCGGCGACTGGATGTACCGCCCTTACGATAAAGAAAAAGCAAAAAAATTCATCGACACCGTTCATAAGTATGGAATGAAAATCATCCCCTATACTTCTACAAATTTCTATCTCCGTAAAGACCCTCGTTTCGAGGACGGTTGGGCATCTGACAAAATGTTTGACCTTTCATATCTCGCGCACTGCTCTGTACTCAGCCCGGGATGGCGCGAGCAGATTGTAAGACAGTATGCAACACTTCTTGACGAGTATGACTTTGACGGTGTATACATTGATACCGGTTATCAGAGAATTACTGATTTCAGCGGATATATGCACTATTATGATGATGAAGTAAGAACTGCCGCTGACGAAATTCTTGCTTTTCCCGAGTCACGTGAATATGACGGCGGAATGCAGGACATTCTCGGACTTATTTACGGAGAATGTAAAAAGAGGGGAAAAATCCTCAAGCTCCACAAAGAGGGTTATGACACAGTACACGCAGATTTCAAAATATACGATTACCTTTGGGTCGGTGAAGCTGTACGAAACATCAACCACATCCGCGAGCATTCAAAGGCGTATGATGCTTATGTTGTGCCGGACTTCAACTACGCAGTAGCAAATGACGATGAGCGTTACCTTAACACTATCCCCTTTATGCAGTTCCCTATTCTCCGTGACGGTAAAATGGGCATAGGTTCTCCTGATGCAGGGGTTCCCGATTTTGAAAGAATGATTAAGTGGCTTAAGCTTTATAAAGAAATGACTACTTACGGTACATGGGCGTATGTAGATATAAAAGCACCTAAATTCATTAAACCTGAAGGTGAGGAAACTGTTGTAACTGCATATATCAACCGTGATATGTATATAGTTCTTGCTAACTATTCCGATGAAAAAGATATAGTAAAACTCAACGGCATATTCACGGAAGTTACTATCGACGGTGATGGAGAGGTTTATAAAGACGAAATCTCCCTTAATCCCAGAGAAATGAAAATTCTTCGTTTCAATACTCCGGAAGAATGGAAAGAAGATAATCAGAAAAAAGTAGGCTTTTCCGACGAAGCACTGATAGGGTAATAAAAGAGATGATGTGAAATTGCTTCACATCATCTTTTTATATTCACTTGGTGTGCATCTGTAATATTCCTTAAACGCCTGATTGAATGAACGTACATTCTTAAAGCCTGTTTTATTTGCGATAACGGTAAAATTCTCTTTGGGTGAACTCTTTATCATTTCCCCCGCTTTCTCCAACCTAAACATTGTGTAATATTCCCAAAAACTGTTACCTGTGATTTTCTTGAAAATTCTGCAGAAATAACTCCTTGTATAATTAAAATACTCCGATATATCACCAAGAGAAAAATCCTCGGCGTATTTTTCTTCCAAAAATTTATTTACAGAAGATAGAAAGTCATTTTCGTTATTACTTTTTACCTGTATTTTACTGTCTACCACATAATGCTCAAGTTCACGTAATATGATGAGATAAAGCTTCTCTGCACAGATATTTACAGCAAGCTCATAGCCATGGAATTTTTCTCTGTTTTCCTTTATAATTTCCTCTACACAGCTACATATAAGATTGTATGACTTTGCGCCCCTTGATATCATGGAGTCTTTAAGTCTGATTCTGCCAAGGTCAACTATAGGATACAATTTCATAACAAAGGTACTGCTGTGTGTATGAGTGTAAAGGTTATGTATAAGACCCGGTGTAATTACGCATATATCACCTTTTTTTATAATATAGCTCTGTGTGCCAAGGGTAAATTCAAGTTCTCCCTCCAACACATACACAAGTTCTGTTTCCATGTGAAAATGAGGAATATATCTGACATCAGTATGTTCAATCAGAAACGGATATGTCTTTGTCGCATTGTTTACAAGCTCACGATACACAATAACACACCTCCTTGCTTTTATTATAGTTTTTTTATCAGAAATGTCAATATTCTTCCTGAATATGTCAATATTTTAGTAGAATTTATGCGTTTCTTATGCAATAATTTACTTATAGGCTACTAAAGGAGGAAGTTAAAATGAATAAGTTTGGTATTTTTATGAATTTCTGGGAAAACACCTGGGGTGCAGATCACCTGAAATACATAGAGAAAGCCGCAAAAATCGGTTTTGACGTGCTGGAATTTCAGGCACAGCCACTTCTTGAAATGGAAAAAAGCAGAATGGACGAGTTAAAAGCTACTGCTGCTTACCATAATATTGAGCTTACATACAGTCTCGGACTTGACAAAAAATATGATATTTCTTCTACCGATGAGACCATACGTAAAAACGGTGTAAAATATTTATCCGACATTATGAAATGTGTGGAATATATGGGGGGAAAGATTATTTCAGGTGTCAGCTATGCAGGCTGGGGCGTTCCCGATAACACTGATTTTGACAGAGAAGAGCTTACCCACAACAGTGTAAACTGTATGCGTACTCTTATAAAGCAGGCGGAAGCAAGTGGGATTACTTACGGAATTGAGGCAGTAAACCGTTTTGAGGGTGTAATTGTCAACACCGCACAGGAGGCAGTTAATTACGTTAATATGGTTGACAGTCCAAATGCAGGCGTACTTCTTGACACCTATCATATGAATATTGAAGAAAATAATATGGGTGATGCTATCCGCACTGCAGGCCATAAGCTTATCGGACTTCACACAGGTGAAAATAACCGCACTGCCCCCGGTCGCGGACATATTGACTGGGATGAAATTTTTAAAGCCTTGAAAGAAGTTAATTTCAAAGGAAGAATAGTGTCCGAGCCTTTTGTTGTAAAAGGCGGCCAAGTTGGCAGAGACATATATGTGTGGAGAAATCTTGTTGATGAAGTATCTGAGGCAAAGCTTGATTCAGAAGCAGCATATTTACTTGATTTTGAAAAAGCTATGGCAATGAAATGGGGGTTATAATATGGACAAAATAAGACTTGCGTATTGCCCTACAAGGCGTGATGTTTTCAGCCGTGATGAGGCTATCAGGATAAATAAAGTTATCCGTGAAAGACTTTCAGCACTTCCCGTTGAAATCATTGATATTGACGGTATAAATGAGGAGGACCTGCTTTTCCGTGACTGCGATATAGAAGCTATCACAGACAGATTTATATCACAGAAAGCAGACGCTGTATTCTTTCCTCACTGCAACTTCGGTTCTGAAAACCGTGTTGCGCAAATTGCAAAGGCACTGAATGTTCCCGTACTTTTATGGGGACCGAGAGACGATGCCCCAGATAGTATAGGTCTTCGCAGTCGCGATTCGCAGTGCGGACTTTTCGCAACGGGAAAGGTACTCCGCCGCCACAATATTCCTTTCACATACCTTACAAATTCACATATAGACGCAAGCGAATGGACAGACGGTGTTATGAAGTTTATCCGCACCGCAAATGTCGTAAAATCATTGAAGAATCTTAACATTCTTCAGATATCCACAAGACCTGAGCCTTTCTGCAGTGTTATATGTAATGAAAATGAACTTATTGAAAAGTTCAACGTACATCTTTATCCGATTACACTCAATGATGTTGTTGTAAGAATGAAAAAGGTGCGTGACGAGGCTACGGTGGAATACTCAAAAACACTTGATTTTATAAAATCAATTAACGAAAACGGAACCCCCGAAGAAATGGCTACTGTAGCATCACTTAAAGCCGCACTTAAAGAGCTTGCCGCAGAATACAACTGCCGTGCAATTGCAATTCAGTGCTGGACATCACTTCAGGATATGGCAGGAATTATGCCCTGCTTTGCAAATTCAATGCTTACCGACGAGGGAATTCCGACAGTTTGCGAAACAGATATACACGGCGCTATAACAACAATTATGGCACAGGCAGCAACCCTTGGAGAAGGAACTCCCTTCTTTGCAGATGTTACTGTAAGACATCCCGAAAATGATAATGCGGAGCTTCTGTGGCATTGCGGTAACTTCCCCTATTCCCTTGCAAAAGATACCGCATCTGCAAAAATCGGAAAAAGCAGATACCACGACAACAACTACGGTATTTCACAGTGGGAATTAAAGGACGGTGACCTTACCGTTGCACGTTTTGACGGTGACCACGGTAAATACAGCCTTCTTATCGGAGAAGCAAAAACTACAACCGGGCCCCGGAATGTAGGAAGCTACGTGTGGATTGAGGTTGACAACTGGCCAAAGTGGGAACATAAAATTGTGGAAGGACCTTACATACACCATGTATGCGGTATTTACGGCAAATATGGTGAAATACTTCTTGAAGCGTGCAAGTATATAAACAGTCTTGACGCTGATGTTGTATCACCTGATACAGATGAACTTAGAAGCCGCTGGTACTGAGCAGACTGAAAGGGGATGTAAAAAAAGTCCAGAACGCATTTTTTCCTATCCCCAATGTAAAGACGAGGGTGTAAAGAAATTCGATTTCTTTACACCCTCTTTCTGTATTCAGATGGTGTTACCCCATAGCGCCTCTTAAAGCATCTGCAAAATGTGTTCAGGTTCTCATAGCCTGAATCATAGGCAATTTCAGTAAGGCTCTTGCCTGTTGTCTTTATAAGATTTGCCGCATAGCTACTTCTTACATCTCCAAGATATGTCCTGAAAGGAATTTTAAGTCGGTCACAGAAAATATGTGCAATGTAAGACTCACTGTAACCAAATTCCTTTGAAAGAAATTTTATGGTAAGTGGCTTTTGAAAGTTCCTGTTTATGTATTCCACTAAAACCGGTGCAAGGCTGAAGTCGTCAATATTCTTAACGGACTCAAGATTATCCTCTTTAATTATTTCAGAAAGCACGATATATGTCCACCCGGCTATCTCCGCTTCTGTTTCTGCCGTGGTAAGCTTTCTGAAGGCGTTTTTTGCAGTTTCGGAGGACACTTTTATAACAGGGCATTTCGGTCTGTGAGTCATAAGAAAAGGTAAAAGCTCTGAAAAAAGCTCCGTAACGCCGACTATTACAACAAGCTCGGTTGAATTTCCTTTATCTTCCGTAATGGCATTATACTTATGTATAACCCCAGGGAAAGCAATAGCAGCTTCCCCCTCGGAAAGAGTAAATCTACTCTCCCCGATTTCAACCCCCTGTGCTCCGCTGAAGCAATATGCAATTTCTATCATACTGTGAAAATGGGATTTAAAAGAATGAGATTTTGTATAATGTATATTGAAAATTTTATTTGTGTGTTTTTCAAAAACAGTATGCACGAGATCACCTCTTTTTTATTGTAGCATAAAAAAGATAATAATAAAAGCATATTTTGATGAATTTTTTAAAGTGTTTTCTATATAATAATACATTTTGCACAGGTATAATAAATAAAAAGGAGGTTTTATTATGAAACTTGAAAAATGGACCAGAGCAAGAAGTTTTCCCACTCTTCCCCTTGGAGATAACAATTCAAAAATTGCAGGAAGCAGCCGTCACATTGCCCTTTGCCGCAAGGCAGCCTGCGAGGGAACAGTTCTTCTTAAAAACGAAAGAGATGTTCTCCCTTTAAAGAAAGGCACAAAGCTTGCAATATTCGGTATTGCACAGATTGACTATGTACGCGGTGGCGGTGGAAGCGGTGAAGTTTACTGTGAATATATAAGAAATATTTACGAAGGACTTCGTGAAAAGAATGACCGTGTCAGCATTTTCCACAAGCTTTCTCTCTATTATCAGAATGCTGTGCTTGAACAGTACGAAAAAGGTCTTGATTACGGCAGACTTACCGAGGCTCCCGTTCCCGATGAGTTGCTTTCCGAAGCAAAGGAATTCACCGACACTGCACTTATTACAATCTGCCGTTATTCAACAGAAGGTCAGGACAGGCGAAACGACGGAACTGATGATTACTACGAATTAAGCAGTGCCGAAAAAGAAATGGTTAAAAAGGTTACTGCTAACTTCAAAAACGTTATAGTAACCCTTAACACCGGTGCTATGATTGATACATCATGGTTTGCGGACAATGACAAAATCCAGTCTGCTCTTATGGTATGGCAAGGCGGTATGGAAGGCGGTCTTTCCGTTGCAGATATCCTTGTAGGTGATGCCAACCCCTCAGGCAAGCTTGTTGACACCTGTGCAAGAGAATTTAACGACTATCCCTCCTCCTACAACTTCCACGAATCAAAAGACTATGTGGAATATACAGAGGACATATTTGTAGGCTACCGTTATTTTGAAACAGTGCCGGGTAAGAAAGAGCGAGTTGTATATCCCTTCGGTTACGGGCTTTCCTACACTACATTTGACATTGCCGATATTCATGCATCACAGATGGGTAAGAAAATCGTTGTAAGCGCTACTGTTACAAACACAGGAAGCCGTAAGGGTAAAGAGGTTGTGCAGGTGTATTACAGTGCACCAAATGGCAAAATCACAAAGCCTAAGCTTGAGCTTTGCGCATTTAAAAAGACCTCTCTCCTTGACCCCGGCGACAGCGAAACTCTTCTTATGTCATTTGATATTTCTTCTATGGCATCTTATGACGATACAGGCATAATCGAAAAAAGTGCTTACATACTTGAAAAAGGTGAGTATTCAATCCTTGTGGGTAACTCCGTAAGAAATCTTGCAGAGACAGACTATAAATACGTAGTTTCCGAAGATACAATTACAGAAAAACTGACTTCTTACTGTACTCCCGAAAAGCTGACAAAGCGTCTTTGTGCAGACGGTACATACGCTGATGTAACTCCCCGAAAGGCAGAAGTACATACTTTCCCGTTTGAGAATGTCAGTGCTGCAAACGTTCCCGACGAAGACAACAGAAAAATGCTTATAGATGTAGTTGACGGAGAAATCACACTGGATGAATTCATCTCTCAGCTTACAGAGGAAGAAATGTTACACCTTCTCCGCGGACACAGAGCAGGTCCGCAGGAAGTAAGTGTTTCAAACACAGGCGGATACGGAGACTTTGAAAAATACGGAGTTCCCTTCATTATATCAGCGGACGGCCCTGCAGGACTTCGTTCAATTCCCGAAAAGGCAGTTTACACAACGGCATTCCCCGTTGCTACAATGATTGCCTGCACATGGAACACCGATATTTCAGAAGCAATCGGCAAAGCGGAAGCACTTGAAGTAAGAGAAAACAACTTGTTCGTTTTCCTTGCACCAGCGCTTAACATTCACCGCAGTCCCCTTTGCGGAAGAAACTTTGAATATTTTTCTGAAGACCCACTTGTTGCAGGTAAAATGGCAGCGGCAAATATTATCGGAATTCAGTCAGAGGGCGTTGCGGCAACACCGAAGCACTTTGCCTGTAACAACAAGGAAACGAACCGTGCACGATCAGATTCAAGACTTTCGGAACGTGCATTGAGAGAAATTTATATCAAAGCTTTTGAGATTTGTGTTAAAGAAGCAAAGCCGAAGGCTATCATGACGTCATACAACCTTATTAATGGAGTTTACGCCTCTGAAAATGCAGAGCTTATCACGGGAATACTCAGAAGCGAATGGGGATATAAGGGTATCGTTATGACAGACTGGGGAAACCTTGCTTCTCACAAAAAAGAGCTTCTTGCA
>JAZUOX010000007.1:0-6010 GCA_045604905.1 Clostridia bacterium | reverse complement strand
CCTTTCAATAAAAGTCAATTTTTACTTATAATCTGACTTTTTACTACTGAGCAATTCCGTTTTTCATAAGAAATCTCTTACCGCTTTTAAGATGCTTTACGGTTTCCGGATCACAGCAGGTAATAAACACCTGCCATTCTTTTATGTGATTGAGAATGTAATTCTGCCTGTTAATATCAAGCTCACTCATTACATCATCAAGAAGGGCAACGGGCTGCTCACCGCTGAAGCTTTTTATAACAGCTGCTTCACCTAATTTGAGTGCAAGTGCTGCAGACCTCTGCTGTCCCTGGGAGCCGAAGCTTCTTGCAGAAAGACCGTCTATTTTTATAAGCAGATCATCTCTGTGAGGACCAACCGATGTTGATCCTGTGATAAGATCGTTTTTTCTTGAAGCATAAAGCTGTGCCTTCAGATTTTCATATAGTTCCTGCTTATTATCTCCGGCTACGATAGCCTGCTGATTATATGAAATACAGAGCTTTTCTTTTTCACGTGATAGTCCCGAATATATTTCATCAGTATAAAGTGCAAGCTTATTTATATATCCGAGTCTCTGCCTTATTATCTCCGAACCAAAAAAAGCAATTCTGTCTTCCCATATATCAAGAGTATCATAAAGCTCACTGTGATAGGCTACATCTTTAAGAAGAATATTTCTCTGTGCAACTGCTTTATTATACTGTGAAAGAGTAACGCTGTATTTTGGTTTAAGCTGACTTATTGCTATATCGAGAAAGCGTCTTCTTTCATAAGGACCTTCCTTTACAAGGGATAAATGCTCCGGTGAAAAAACAACACAAAGAAATTCACCCATTATCTGCGAAGAAGACTTCATTTTTACTCCGTTCAAGAAAAACTTTCTTCCTTCACATATTTCAAGAGAAGCACTCTGCTGTCTGTCAAAAGCAAAAAAATCCATATAAAGATTTGCTTTCTGACTGTTGAAGTTTATTATTTCGTTATCTTTGGAACCTCTGAAGGAGCGACAGCCTGTAAAAAGCCATATGCTTTCAAGAAGATTTGTTTTTCCCTGGGCATTTTCTCCGTAAATTATATTTACACCTTCGCAGGGATTGATGCCTGTATATTCTATATTTCTGAAATTTTTAACTTCAAGCTGTTCTACAAGCATTTTTTCCCTTCTTCCTGAAAATCATTTTTTTATGATATTATAAATTACATTTTCAAATTCAAAATTGTCTTTATCCTTGAGTTTCTTTCCTCTTAAAAGGCATACCTCACCGTTTACCTTTACAAGACCGTCCTGAATAATCATTTTCGCCTGACCGCCTGTACCGGCAATACCTGAAAACTTAAGAGCCTTATCAAGAGGAATATTTTCTGTTACTATAAAAACATCTTTTTCTGTTTTCTTTTTAAGCTTTACGGTTATTTTCATTTATATCATCTCTGTCAGTTTAAGTTTTATATTCTTACGGGAAGAATGAGATAGAAGAAGTGATCTCCCTGTAAGGGTGAGAAAGTGATAGGCTGATTTGCACTTATCATTTCAATTTTTATCTGTTCAACATCACATACCTTGAGACAGTCAAGAACAAAACGGTTATTAAAGCCAATTTCAATATTTTTACCCTCTATATCAGCTGCCATTTTATCGCTTGCAGTACCGAGAGCAGTAACTGATGAAAACTTGATTATACCGTTTTCAACGATAAGACGAAGCGGGCTTGACTTATCTGTAATAATAAGTGAAGTTCTTTCTATACTTTCAATAAATTTTTTTGTGTCTACTATTAGTTTTGTTTCAAAATTAAGAGGAATTGCCGACTTATAATTAAGGAAGTTACCCTCAAGAAGTCTTGATATAATCTGATACTCCCCTATTTTGAAAATAATATGTCTGTCGCCTACTCTTATCTCTATAGGAGTAGAATCCTCGTTTGTATTTTTCTGTATTTCACCAAGAGTCTTTGCAGGTACTACAAAATTAAGAGCACCGTTTGCCTCTTCGTCATAGCTTATTTCTTCTCTTCTTACAGCAAGTCTTGCACCGTCTACAGCTATAAGCACAAGCTTATTTTCGTTTATTTCAAACTTAACACCGTTATGAACAGGATTTCTTTCACCGGTAGAAACAGAGAAGATTGTCTTTTTAATCATATCTTTAAGAAGACCGAGCTCTACTACAACGGGAGCAAACTTATTAAGTGAAGGAAGCTCCGGATAATCGTCAGCATTTGTAGCTATAATAGAATAATCTGCTTCACCGCTTTTGATTTTTGCAATATTCCTGTCATCGGTTTCGATTGATACGCTTTCATCGGGAACCATTCTTAAAATATCGCAGAAATTCTTTGCATTAAGGACAATTTTTCCTTCTGTTCTTACATCTGCATCAATAATAATAGTTGATCCTACCTCAAGGTCATAACCTGTAAGCTTTACCTTATTTTCAAAAGCTTCAATAAGGATACCCTCAAGTGAAGGTATTGTAGATTTATTGGAAACTGTTCTCTGAACACTGAACGCTGCTTTAGCAAGTTCGGCACTGTCACAAATAATTCTCATAATTTGCTTCCTTTCTGTTTTTGCGTATGAAATGAATATTTTTAATAGTAGTAGCAGTAGTGTATGTGGAAAAGGTTGAACTTTCCTATATCCCTTTTAAATACTGGAAAATCAGGGATTTTATGTTGTGAAATCTTTTGTTGAATATATAAAGAATTTAACACACATAAATTTCACATTGTTTAATTTGTGGGAAATGTTTGTGGAATGTCAGTTAGTTTGTGGAAAACTTACTGCTCATTTATATTTTTTATAATGTCATCTACCGTTGCTTTCAGAGCAACATCTTTTTCAATTTTTGCTTTACACTCCTTAAGAGAATAAATAATGGTTGAATGGTGTTTGTTACCGAATTCGTTACCGATTGCCTTAAGAGGAAGACCTGTAATACGGTCTACGATATAAATTGCAACCTGTCTTGCAAGGGAAATATTTGCATTTTTCTTTGAAGAGCGAATATCTGCTGCAGAAACGTCAAAGGTTCTTGCAACCTCGTTTATTATGTTTTCAACGGTAACAGGAAGAGGCTGATTGTCGTTTATTATATCGCTTATAGCTCTTTTTGCAACGGCAATACTGGGAGAAGTACCCTCAACATCACGGTAAGCGCTGATTTTCTTTACGGTACCCTCAAGCTGACGGATATTTTTCTTGATATTTTCTGCAATAAACTTTATTACGTCATCGCTTAAAAGGATATTAAGGTCGTCAGATTTCTTTTTAACGATAGCCATTCTTGTTTCAAGTGTGGGAGGCTGAATATCAGCTATAAGACCCATTTCAAACCTTGTACGGAGTCTTTCCTCAAGAGTCATCATTTCTCTCGGAGGACGGTCAGAGGTAAGAACAATCTGACTTCCGTTATTTTTAAGGGCGTTGAAGGTATGGAAGAATTCTTCCTGAGTTGTTTCTGTTTTCGCGATAAACTGTATATCGTCGACAAGAAGAACATCACATTTTCTGTACTTCTCATGGAAAGCATAGGTGTTGTGGTTTCCGATATAATAGATAAATTCGTTTGTAAAAAGCTCACCGCTTGTGTAGATTATTTCGGCTTTAGGATTCTGCTGCTTGATTTCGTTCATTATTGCAAGAAGAAGATGAGTCTTACCAAGTCCGGAATGTCCGTAGATAAAAAGAGGATTGTAAGTGATTCCGGGATTGTTTGCAACATTTAAAGCTGCAGCATGAGCAAAACGGTTTGAAGGTCCTGTAATGAAATTATCAAAGGTATATTCATGCTCAAAGGATTGGGAATCTTCGCTTTCATCTTTAGCTTTTACTTTGACTTCACCGGGAATAAGAAAAACAATCTGAACTCTGAAGCCGAGAATTGCCTCAAAAGCATTATTAAGAGGTGTCATAAATTTATCGGCAATAATATTTTTTTTGAATTCGCTGATTGAAAGGAAAACCGTATCATTTTCAAATTTTACAAACTCGAGAGGGCTGAGCCACACATTATAAGCAACCTCTGTTACCTGGTTTTTAAGCTCCTGTTTTACAAGTTGCCAGATTTCTTCAAAAGAATCCATATTTTACCTCCTGTTAGTCATAATTTTTATTTAAACTTCTTTTAGAAAAGAAAATTGTGTCTATATATTATTAATATATATATAAGCTGACAGAATAAAAAAACATAATATTACACCCTACAATTTTATCACAAAAAAATATATCTTTCAAGTCTTTTTAATAATAAAATCGCCAAAATATGCCCTACAAGTTGATTTTGTCCTGTAAATGTATTATAATTGATTTACAATCAAAATTGAAATTAGGGATAAAAATGGAAAAGATAGATAAAACATTAATAATAAGAGATGTTGAGTGTCTTAACCTGCAGAATACGCTTTTTTGCGGACAGGCATTCAGATGGAAGAAAACAGAAGACGGAATATTTACTGCTGTTGTAAAAAACAAAATCATAGAAGCACAGCAAAACGGAAATGAAATAATCTTCAAAAATGTAAGCGATGAAGAAACGAAAATACTTATCGAGGATTATTTTGATTTAAAAAGAGATTACCGTAAAATATGTGAAACGTTGAGCGGTGACAGATATTTTGAAACTGCCTGCAGAGAATATGAAGGCATAAGAATTCTCCGTCAGGATTCCTGGGAGGCACTTTGTTCGTTTATAATTTCCCAGAATAATAATATTCCGAGGATAATGGGAATAATAGACCGTTTCTGTAAAGGCTTCGGAGAAAAGCTCGACAATGAAAACTATACATTTCCCACTTATGAATCACTAAAGGGTGTTACAGCAGAAGATCTTGCACCGTTAAGAGCAGGTTTCAGAGGAAAATATATTGCTGATGCTGTGGAAAAGCTTTGCAGCGGTGAAATATCACTTGAAGAAATAGAAAAAATGCCTATAGAAGAAGCACGTCAGGAGCTTTGTAAAATAAAGGGAGTAGGAGCGAAGGTTGCCGAATGCAGTCTCCTTTACGGATTCGGAAGAATAGAGGCATTTCCTGTTGATGTGTGGGTAAAGCGTATTATGGCAGAAATGTACCCTGAAGGTTTACCGGAAATTTTTAAGGGAAACGAAGGAATTGCACAGCAGTATCTTTTCCATTGGAGAAGACAGCAGAAGGAGTGAAAATAAATGACGAAAAAACAAAGAGCTGCCTTTTGTGTAGCGGCACTTGAAAAAGAATATCCCGATGCACTATGCTCATTAATCGCATCAAATCCCCTTGAGCTTCTCATTGCTACAAGGCTTTCGGCACAGTGCACAGACGAACGGGTAAACAAGGTAACACCTGCACTTTTCAATAAATATCCGACTCTTGAGAGTTACTGCGAGGCGGACGAAAGAGATATAGAAAAGATAATATTTTCCTGCGGCTTTTACCGTCAGAAGGCAAGTGACATAAAGGGTCTTGCAGTAAAAATCCGTGATGAATTCGGCGGACAGGTTCCCGATTCCATAGAAAAGCTCACATCTCTTCCCGGAATCGGCAGAAAAACCGCGAATCTTATAATGGGAGACGTTTACAGTCAGCCTGCAATAGTTGCAGATACCCACCTTATAAGAATAACAAACCTTCTCGGACTTGTAAGCACAAAGGATCCGAAAAAGGTAGAGCTTGAGCTGAAAAAAATCATTGCCCCCGAAAAGAGCAACGATTTCTGCCATAGAGCGGTGCTTCACGGCAGAGCCGTCTGCATAGCGAGAAAGCCACAGTGTGATAAATGCTGTATGGCAGAGTGGTGCAAGGGGTCATTAATGAAACAAGTAAAATGTAAAAAGGTTTGACTTTGTAATACATTATAATATCAAAAAGATTTTTATATTTTATTTCCTTAACTCTTTATACTTCTTATCAATGAAAAATATCCCTATGACCAATTTCGCATAGGGATATTTTTTTGTTTATTAATAATTTAATTAATCGTTGATAAAAGTTCTATAACTGCTTTTTGTTGCTTTTCATTTAATCTATTCCAGTGTTTAAGAAGAAGTTTT
>JAZUOX010000006.1:0-82122 GCA_045604905.1 Clostridia bacterium | reverse complement strand
GTTTACTGTACTGTTCTGGCTTGTATTCGCCTAAAGTTAATCTCAAAAAGAAAATCTCTTTTGAGCCCTTACGCTATTTAATTTTCAAGGTTCAATCGCTGCCCGTTTCCGAGCGAGCTTGTTTATTATACATCGCAATTCTGCGTTTGTCAACACCTTTTTAAAACTTTTTTAAAAAATTTTTAAGATGTTCGCAAAATCGCGACAACATTCGATATAATAACACAATATTTCCTGTGTGTCAAGGGGGATTTTTAAGTTTTTTTAATTTTTTCTGTTTTTTTGTTTAGAAACGAAAACGCTTCCTTATAATAAATATATTATTATTCATTTTTGTATTGAAATTTCTGTAATTCAATGCTATAATGAATTGATTTTATGTCGCAAAGCGACAGTTTGGAGGCACATATGAATAATAAAAACGAATTTAGGCCCTATATTCCTGCCGAAAGAATAACTCCCGAGATTACAGTTACTTCCATAATACTCGGTGTTCTTCTTGCAGTTATATTCGGTGCAGCTAACGCTTATCTGGGATTGAGAGTTGGTATGACAGTGTCAGCATCAATTCCTGCTGCTGTTATATCCATGGGCGTTATACGCGTAATAATGAGGAAGAATTCCATCCTCGAAAGTAACTTTGTACAGACAGTCGGCTCTGCCGGTGAATCTGTAGCTGCAGGTGCAATCTTTACCTTGCCTGCACTTTTCCTTTGGGCTAAGGAAGGCGTAATGGACAAGCCCGGTATTATTGAAATTACAATTATCGCTCTTCTCGGCGGACTTCTTGGCGTATTCTTTATGATACCCCTCAGAAATGCTCTTATAGTTCGTGAACACGGCACTCTTCCATATCCCGAAGGAACTGCTTGTGCAGAAGTTCTTCTTGCAGGTGAAAAAGGTGGAGCTAATGCATCTACTGTTTTTGCCGGCATGGGTTTTGCAGCTCTCTTCAAATTTATTATAGACGGACTCAAAGCAGTTCCCGGAGAAGTAAGCTATTCATTTAAGAAGCTTCTCGGTTATCCCGGAGAAATTGGAACACAAATTTATCCCGCTGTTATGAGCGTAGGATACATCTGCGGTCCGAAGATTTCTGCTTATATGTTTGCAGGCGGTCTTCTCAGCTGGATGGTTATAATCCCGATAATCGTTCTATTCGGAAAATCGCTCATCCTTGCACCCGGGACAGAACCTATCGGTGTAATGTTTGCAAATGGCGGTGCAAGTGCAATCTGGGATAAATACATCCGTTATATAGGAGCAGGGGCTCTCGCAACAGGCGGTATTATCAGTCTCATCAAGTCGCTTCCTCTTATTGTAACAACATTCAGAGACTCGCTAAAGAGTATGCGAATATCTTCTAATGGTGCACTTGACCGTACTTCTCAAGATATTAACATCAAAGTAGTTCTTATCGTCATTGCAATTATTACACTTCTTATATGGCTTGTACCCGCTATTCCTGTTAGTCCTCTTGGCGCACTGCTTGTTGTACTGTTCGGTTTCTTTTTTGCAACAGTATCTTCAAGAATGGTAGGTCTTGTAGGAAGTAGCAACAACCCTGTTTCAGGTATGGCAATTGCTACACTGCTCTTCTCTACACTCATTCTCAAGGGTACAGGAGATGTCGGCTCTCACGGAATGCGCGGTGCGATTGCAATCGGTTCTATTATATGTATAGTAGCAGCAATTTCCGGTGATACTTCTCAGGATCTTAAGACCGGTTATCTTCTTGGTGCAACTCCCAAGAAGCAACAGTACGGTGAAGTCATCGGTGTGGTTGCATCTGCTCTTGCAATAGGTGCAACGCTCTATCTTCTTGATGGAGCTTGGGGATTCGGCTCCGAGGAACTTGCAGCACCTCAAGCTTCTCTTATGAAACTTATAGTTGAGGGTGTTATGGATGCAAACCTTCCCTGGGGATTGGTTCTCATCGGCGTATTCACAGCTATTGCAATTGAATTAATCGGGATACCGGTTCTTCCTTTTGCTATTGGTATGTATCTTCCTGTTCAGCTTAATGCATGCATTATGGTAGGCGGCATAATCAGACTTATTATGGATAAGCTTAAGAGAGATGAAAAGGAAAAAACAGAAATCACAAACGACGGCATACTCTTCTGTAGTGGTATGATTGCAGGTGAAGGCCTTGCAGGAATAATACTTGCTCTTCTTGCTGTATTTGGCATTGATAAAGCAATTGACCTTTCAGGAAAGCTCGGTCTTTCATCAACAGTTTCATCAATAGGAAGTCTTGTTCTCTTTGCAGTTATAATACTTCTTGTCCTTTTGTTCTCAGTATGGAAGAAGAGAAAAAGATGATGAAAAAGAAAAAGTCTAATGAAAACTATCTGGAAAAAATCCCTTGCCGTAACCCTTTAATAGAATGGAAAAAGGACGATAAGGGATTGGTCACTCTCGAAATAGAAAACACAGGTTTTTTTAACCGGATTGCCCAGAAGCTTTTCCGAAAGCCGAAAATAAGTTATGTTCATCTTGACGAAACAGGCAGCTTTGTCTGGCCATTGATTGACGGAGAAAAAGATATAGTCAGGCTTGGAGAATCTGTCAAAGAACATTTCGGTGATGCAGCAGAGCCTCTGTACGAAAGGCTTGCTAAATTCTTTCAGATACTTGAAAGCTATAATTTTATACTTTTCAAATAAAAATAACCTCCGATGAAAATTCATCGGAGGTTATTTTTATTACCTGCATTTCAGTCAGTTGTTTTTGTCTGCTTTTTCTGCCTTCTTTTCTCAAGCTTTTCTTCAACTATGTCGTAAACAACCGGAATTACATAAAGGGTAAGGAATGTTCCCACTGTAAGACCGCCTACAAGAGCTACTGCAAGAGGCTGCATCATCACACCGCCTCCGGAAGAATCCAGAGCCATGGGAATGAAACCAAGAATTGAAGTAAGAGAAGTCATAAGAATAGGTCTCATTCTTATAATACCTGCATTTACAACCTGCTCTTCTCTGGGCATATCCGGGTTTTCCTTTTTCTGGTCATTGATAAACTCAATAAGCACTATGGCATTATTAACTATGATACCCACAAGCATAAGTATACCTATCAGACTGACTACCGACAACGGTGTTCCGGAAACAAGGAGCCCGAGAACCACACCTATCAGGGCAAGCGGTAATGTACAGAGAATTATCAACGGATGGATAACATTTTCAAACTGTGCTGCCATTATCATATACATAAGAAGAATTCCAAGGAATATCGCTATTACAAGAGATCCCATTGCATCAAGCATCATCTCGTAAGCACCTGTATTATACCTGGACACACCGTCAACATTTCCAACCTGTTTCAGCAACTCCTTATCAAAATCAGCTGTCACCGAGCCGATGTCTCTGTCGTAAGTTTTGCCACTTAAGGTCACTACACGTTTCTGGTCATTACGGATAATGGTTGTCTGGCCTTTTTCCACATAAACTTCTGCAATATCAGCAATAGTTATCCACTGTCCCAGAGGACTCTTTATGCGAGTGTTACGAAGCTGTTCGTAGTTTTCAACATAGTCATCGGGATACACAACCTTAATGTCATACTCTGAGCCCTTTTCTGTATACCGCGATGCCGTTCTTCCATTAAGAGCATTGTTGATAAGAGTTGCTGCATAACCTGTATTCATTCCGTAACGGGCGGCACGGTCTGTATCAAGTTTTATGCGCACCTCAGATTTAAGGTCTGAAATTGAGGTTTCGGTCTCCTTTACACCTTCAATTCCCGCAAGCACTTTTTCAGCTTTTATCACATATTCCTCCAGTGCTTCAGAGTCGTTTGATGTAAACTGAAAGCTTACCTCATCTGATGAAAATGCCATAGTCTGATTTGATGCCTCTATTGAAATCTGAGCACCTGAAACATCCCCAAGCAAATCTCGTATATCTTCTACGGCTTCGTTTGTCGATTTTGCTTTGTTGTCAAGAGTGACGGTAACTGTTGCCTGATTTGAACTGGACGCGCCAAGCATACTCATCATTCCGCCACTTCCTACAGATGCACTGACATTTTCGACGCCTTTGTAGTCTTTGACTATAGATTCGATTTCTTTTACTTTGATGTCGGTTTTTTCCAACGGTGTGCCCTGAGGAAGTTCCACTGCAATTGAAATAATTCCTTCGTCACTTGACGGCATAAGCGTCATACCTATATTCGCAAGTACTACAATGCTCAGCACAAATACTGCTACAACTGAAATAATAAATGTTTTTTTCTTTTTAAGAACTTTTCGAAGTGTTTTTTCGTACAAGCCGTAAAGATAATTAATCATACGGTCAAAAGGTTTCAGTATGAAACCGAATTTTTTATTTTTCTCATCTATGTTTTCAATTTTTGACGAAAGCATCGGAACTATAAGCATAGTCGTGAGAAGAGATGCCGTCTGCGAGAAAACAATTGTGAAAGCAAGCTGTTTGAACATTACAGCCATCATATTGTCTATAAAGAGTATGGGAACATATACTATACAGGTGGTAAGAACAGATGCTACTACTGCACCGATAACCTCACCTGTCCCCTTTATAGCTCCGATTTTTGCATCATCGCCGTAGGTTTTCCGTCGTCTGAAGATATTCTCCAGAACAACTACGGAATTATCCACCAGCATACCGATACCCAGCGCCAATCCGCCAAGGGATACGACATTAAGAGTCATTCCGGAGATAAACATACCTATAAAGGTTGTAATAACTGATATAGGCATTGACACTCCGATTACAAGAGCATTTCTCGCATTACCCAGGAACAGGAAAAGAATAATCATAGCCAGAAGTCCACCGATAATCGCACTTTTGGCAACAGATGCTATTGACTCTTTTATGTAGCTTGCCTGCTCCATTGTTATGTTATAGTTAAATTTAGGGTGCTGTGCTTTTATTTCTTCAAGAGACGAAACTATTCCTTCTACAACCTCAACAGTATTTGCATCTGACTCTCCACTTACGGAGACCGAGATTGTATTTTCTCCGTTAACGCGTGAATAAGTTGTGTTATCGGAATAGGTGTCGCTAACCTTTGCAACATCCCTGATGTATACAACCTGTCCCTGAGAGGTTGTAAGCGGAACAAGTCCTATATCAGAAACTTTGCTGAATTCTCCTATCATTCTGACAGAAAGGTCTTTCCCTGCAGATGATGTATTTCCTGCAGGAAGATTCTGATTCTGTGCTGCTATTGAGGTAACAATATCATTAAAAGACATATTGTACGCCTGGAGTTTTTCGGGCTGAACTTCGATTTCTATTATTCTGTCCTGTCCACCGCTTACATTCACAGAAGCGACACCACCTGCCGATTTCAGCTTTGGTTCAACAGTATCTTCTACAAATTTCTTTGTTTGGATAAGGTCATATCCTTCGTAGGAAACAGACATCATAACAGCTTCAAGAGAATTCATATCAAGTTTTAAAACCATCGGCTCGCCTGCTTCTTCGGGAAGAAAAGCAGATATCATATCAATATTATTTTCTATGGTACTGACAGCTTCATCAATATCTGTTTTGTTCGTAAACTGCGCCATTATTATGGACATACCTTCCATAGATTGACTCTGCATAGTATCAAGTCCCGATACTGATGCAACGGCTTCTTCTATTGGAATTGTAACAAGACTCTCAATTTCCTCTGAGCCGACATTCTGATAATCCGTGACAATGACAGCCATCTTCAGATCCATTTCAGGCATGGTATCTATCGGCAGCATAGAAACAGAATATACACCAAGCACAACAAAGATCAGAACCGCCATAGTAACCGCTATGGGACGCTTTACTGATAATTCATGTAATTTCATTTTACGCCGCCTTTCTTATTTCACGATTTTTATGGCATTGTTCTTTTCAGAAATATATTCCTTACCGGAAACAACTACTTTGTCTCCTTCTTTTATGCCGGAAATAACCTCTGTATATTCATCTGTGGTTATGCCGGTACTAATATCTGTACGCACTGCGGAAGAATCCTTTGCGATATAGACATATTTTTTTCCGTTATCGTCCTCAAGAACTGCTTCTGTGGGAATAACCAACGCTTCAGCAGTTTCATCAATAGCAAGGCTTACATCAGCAATCATTCCATCCTTGAGTACGGAGTTATCTCCGTCAACCTCAACAATGACCTTATACATTCCGGTAGCTACATCTTTTGCAGTGGAAATGTTGGAGACTTTTCCGCTGAATGCATCATCACTGACCGATTTTACGGTTACAGAAACTTCATCATCAACAGAAAGTTTGGATATTACTGATTCGGTAACATTTATCTGTACATCCACAGAATCGGTTGCTTTTATCATAAAAAGCTCTATTCCCGGTGATACAATCTGTCCTTCATTGGTGTTTCTGGAAGTTACATATCCTGAAATCGGAGCTTTTATTACAGTGTTTTCAAGGGCATTCTGTGCTCCCTGCACCTGAACAGCCACACTGTCAAGAGTTGCTTTTGCCGCAGAAGCATTTTCTGCCAGAACTATATCCTTTGTGATATCATAATTGCTCTGTGCAGTATTAAGATTAAGCTTTGCATTATCAAAACGGGTTACTGCTGCATCATAAGCAACCTTGCTTATTGCTCCTGCATCGTAAAGCACCTTCTGATTATTAAGATTTGTTTCTGCATTGTTGTATTCTATTTTAGCTGCATTAAGCGATGATTCAAGCTGAAGTGTAGTCTGTTTTGCCGTTCCGTTTGTTATACTGTTGTACTGAGCAAGGGCCTGATTGTACGCTGCCTGTGCCTGATTATACTGAGTTCGGTAGTCTGTATCATCCATAATGAGAAGAACATCACCCTCGTTTACGAAATCGCCTATTTCAACTTCTACTTTTTTTGCCGTGGCACTCACCTTTGCAGATACACTGACTGAGTCAGATGCCTTAACTTCCCCTATGTAGGTGACACGGTTTGCAATAGACGTAACTTCTGCCACAGCTACCGTTACATTTGTTGCAACGCCTCCCTGTCCGTCAGTTGATGCTTTTTTGCTGTTGTTTCCGCAACCGGAAAAAGCCATAATTGCAACAGTTAAAACAATCGCAGTTATAATTCGTTTCATAGAAATGTTCCTTTCAAAATTAAAGTCCTATAGTAATTTCATATCCGTACCTGATAACGGCGAGTTTATGGGCTAGCTTACTGTTTGCCAGTTCTATTTCCGCACCGGTAACATTGTTGAGTGCTGCCGAAAGCTGGGTGTTTGTTATCATTCCAAGTTCAAACTGCACTTTTGATATATTATATTCCTGATTCTTAAGTGCCAGATTTTCCTCAGCCAGGTGCACCGAATCACTTGCGTTCATTACCTCATTATAAGCAGACATAATTCCAAGTCCGATAAGTTTTTTACTGTTATCTGCTGTATATTCACTCTGCACAACTGCATTATTTGCTGCAGAATATTCAGGTGATGTAGAGCCCAGAACATTTGCCACATTCCGGTATTTGTGTGCGAGCGTCACGCCGGAGTCAAGTCTGTATATATCAAGGCGGGTTTTCATCGCTTTTTCAATATCTTTTTCAGGCTCGGATGTAAATGCAACGTAGTCAACCGTATCTGTAAGTACGAGAATTGCTTGTGGATTATCTATCTGTAGAGATATAAGAAGACTTCGTTTTGCAATGTCGTAATCTCTTCTGTATTTTTCCAGCGTAGCCTTTGCATGATTTACACTGTAAGCGGCAGTATTAACATCTATTTCCGAAACCATACCCAATGAAAACTGTGTATCCATAATTTTTTTGTTTTCAAGAGCAAGGTTATATGCTTTCTCAGTACTTTCTAAGAGCGCTTCTGAAAGCTTTACCGAGTAATATTTTTGTGTTACCTCATAAGAAATATTATCGGTCTTCTGGGTTTTTTCAAGCTTTGCAACATTAAGATTTACATCAGCCTGAGAAACATAATATCCTTGCTTTACTGCAACTAATGAAAAAGCGGCAGGAAGTTTTATGAATCCTTTCACATTCCGCTGTTCTTTCTGTGCATCTTCTTTTTGCTTTTGTGCGTCTCTTATATTGACATCTGCACCGATGATTACAGGATTGTCTTTAAGAGCCATCTGTATGGCATCTTCCAGCGAAAGCGTATAAGTTTCCTCTGCGTATACACTAGGTAATCCCATAACGATAACTGCAAGTACAATTAAAAAGGAAAGTATTTTCTTTTTCACAATTTCATCCCCTTTGAATTTCTGTCCACCATTCTATAACTTCGCTCGAGCTTCGTCAATAGCTTTAACAAAATATTTACATAATGTAAAAACATCCGTAATTACAATAATCACGGATGTTTTTTGTTATTTTGAAATATTAAGTATCTCGTACTCAAGCTTGCCCATAGGAGCTTCAACAACTACAACCTCTCCCCTTTTATGCCCGAGAAGAGCACTACCGAGGGGAGACTCATCGGAAATTTTTCCCTTAATGGGGTCTGCCTCTGTTGAACCAACGATATGATACTCAGCCTCTTCACCGTCATCAAGGTCTTTTACATTTACCTTTGAACCAACTGAAACAACATCTGTACCAACGCCGTCCTCATCAATGATTTCAACATTCTTGAGCATATTTTCTATTTCTGCAATTCTTGCTTCAATTTCAGCCTGTTCATTCTTAGCTTCATCATATTCGCTGTTTTCCGACAAATCACCGAAGGACTTAGCAACCTTAAGAGCTGCTGTATTTTCCTTTCTTCTTACATTTTTTAAATTGTCAAGCTCGGACTGTAACTTTTCGAGTCCTTCCTGCGTAAGTAAAACTTTTTTCGCCATGATTAATACCCTCTTTTCATTTTCCTTTATACATACACTTTTGTTATTATATTACTAAAATGCTCCCGTGTCAAGTAAAAATATTTCGTCTGCAGTTTTGTTTATATCAATATATGCATCCGGCCCTGGATACATATCTGAAAGTTCATAGAAACACATTCCCGGTGTGCCATTCCACATACTGCATATGTCTTCTGTAAATCTGTCTTTTACGCAAATTTTCCTTATATCAGTATACGGTTTTGTATTTGTTTCAGGAAACGGACTCATATCTATTACAGGAACATTCTTCCACGTCGGTGTTGGACCTGCATTACAACGTAGTATCATAGCATTATCCGAAATTTTGTTTGAAAACAACGGCATCTGTCTTATCGGGACACCATGTCTGAAATACAATCCATCATAAAGACTGCCGTTGTTATCTTCGTCGGAAATAACTGTAAACAGCCTGGAGATTCTATAAAGTCTGTCTATTATTTCACACGCTATATGCGGACTTGCCATAATGAAAAAATCTTCAACAGGAATTTTTTTACCGCCCTTGAAAGCAGTCTGTCTGCATATTTCATAAAGAAGCGGCAATACCTTACGGTAGTCACATTCGTTGTATGCTATGCAATTGTTTGAAAAAGCCTTTTCCCTTTCCGACCCTTTTGTAATAAGCACAACATCCTTATGCAGAATTTTTCGTAGTTTTCTCACAGCTCTTTCATTGTTTTTAACCTCTGCGATTTTTATATTTCCCTTTTTGTAAAAAGCAGCACTCTGAGAAAATATTTTTTTATCTTTTTTTAGATTCAAAACAGTTATTTCCCGCAAAAAACCACCTCTTTAAAGTCTATTCACAAAAGAGGCGGTTATACTTTTAAACTGTTATATATTCTTTGATTTTTTTATATTTGGACTCCCCTATCCCCGACACATTCTTTATGTCATCAATTATACTGAAAGCACCGTTTTTAGTGCGATATTCCATAATATCTGCCGCAAGCTCTTCCCCGACTCCCGGTAATGTGCAAAGCTCGGATGCAGTTGCAGTATTTATATTGATCTTCCCGTTATCTTCCTCAACAGGCTTATCGCCGGTTGCAGCCTTTATTATCAGTTCCTGTCCGTCAACAAGTTTCTGAGCAAGGTTTATACTGTCTGTTTCGGCATTTTCAGTAAGTCCACCGGCGTATTCTATAGCATCTTTTATACGGCTGCCGTAACTAAGCTCATAGTATCCCGGGACCTTTACCTCACCTTTTACATGAACGGCAACTACCATTTCAGCGCTATCTTTTTTAGCATTGACAATCGATATCACTGCAATGGCAATTACAGATGTTATTATTACCGCAAACAGAATCGTTTCTCTTAATTTACTGTTCAATTTCTGTTCTCCTTCTTTTGTAAACAAGGGCTTTGTCTCCGATGTTGTTTATTTTTTCTCTGTAATCAAGGTTATCTGTTTTCTTTGCTATCTCAATTATTTTTTCGTACGCTGCAATAGTCTCCGCACTACCCTCGGGATTGTTTTCCACTATTTTGTATAGAGACTCTGCAAGCAAAAGATTATATTCATAATTAACCTTTGCCCTTGAAGAAATTTCTGTATAAGTTTCTATGGCAAGATCATAGCGCCCTGCAGCAAAATGAAGCTGCGCTTCTGTTTTCTGCGCGCAAATGCTGCTTTTATCCCTTTTCTGAGCTTTCTCCGAAAGTCCGACCGCTTGCTCGTAATGACCTGCAGGATTACTGCTTTCAAGAAGTGATTGCGCTGCACCGCAGGCACTTTCTGAGTCAAACAAATTTATCGAAGCTGCTGCGTTGTAAAGCGAATATGCTTCCATGTAGTTTTCTTTCTCAAACTGCTTTTTTGCCCCCAGCACCATAAATCGCTGAGAAATAAAAATCACGGTGATAAGTCCTATTGACACAAACACAACCGATACTTTTTTCACATCATCTGCTTTCAAATTTAGCTGGCGTTTTATGGCGTAGTCTCCCATTTTTTCATTATACGCTATGATTCCAATCCACAATACAATCACCGTAAGATTGTCTCCAAAAGAAAGTAACATCAGCATAACAGTTAAAATAAGATTAAGGACACTTGTCCACGTTCTCAGTTTTATAAAATGCATCACCGGTTTAAACACAAACACAAGTGCACACAATAGTCCAAGCACGCCTGAAGAAGCATACAATGTCGAAAGAAGTCCCGGCATTTTTACATTCTGCGGACTTTCAGCAGTGAACAATTCGCAGGCACTCAGAAATCCGCCACCTCTTCCAAAAAAGTTACCATAAGAAAAAACATCCTTGAATACTGCGGACTCCGCAGACGAAAAGAATACGGTTATAAGCACTGCAGTAAAAGCGGATACAGTTAAAATACTTACAGCAAAAAATCTTCCTTCAGACTTTTTTCCAAAAAAGTAAATCACCAAAAAAGAAGCTATCAGAAGCCATGAATAGAAGCTTTTACACATAATAAAGACAAAAAGCATAGTCACAATCCCGATAACAAACATCACCTGTCTCAGTTTGCTGTTGCCTTTAATAAGTTTTGCGGTTACAACTATTCCCATAAGCATATATACCGCAAGGTAATGATTTGTGCCCATTCCCTGAGATAAGCTCTCTGTTTTTCCGTAGGGAACTATCTCCGTAAGCCAGTATACAACATTTACCAAAGCACACAGTATACTGCCCACGCTCATCATATATAACATTCTGCGTTGTGATTTTTCCTCTGAAGTTTCCGTAAAATAATCCACCGTAAGACTAAGCAGAAATATTGCAGATGTAATAACAGAAAGGTATACAAAATGCATGCTGCGGTTTGTTACCCAGAAGCTTGATATAAGGCTGTATCCCAAAAGCACCATAAGGGCAAGATGGTACAGCGACACATACATTTTATCTGTTTGAATTGCTCGCAGCAAAAACATAGCTCCTGCAACAATCATAAGCACATAGGCATATACAGCTGTGTCGACACCGCTGAGAATTGCCGGTGCCACCATTATAAATAATGTAGTCAATATCTGCAAAAGAGGCAAGCTCTTTATTTTTTTTCCTGAAAGCATACTTTCACCACTTTTAATATTATTTTGCTTCAATGTGGCTTTTCTCCACGAGAGCATTTATTTCTTCACTGAAATCCTTTTCCTTTAAAGAAGTACTTTTTTTCGCATACATTAGGTATTCTATATTCCCCTCCGGACCTCTTATGGGAGAAAAATCAAGCCCGATTATTTCAAAACCTGACTCCATAGTAAATGCAGTAACATTTTCTATAACCTCTTTATGTACCTCGGGGTCTCTTACTTCACCTTTTTTGCCGACTTTTTCTCTGCCTGCTTCAAACTGAGGTTTAATAAGTGCTACCACTTCGCCACCTTCTCTAAGAAGGCTATGAGCTACCGGAAGCACCAGTTTAAGAGAAATAAACGCAACATCAACAGATGCAAAGTCAAGCTCTTCCCCAATATCTTCAGGGGTTACATTACGGATATTGGTACGCTCCATATTGATAACTCTTTCGTCACAACGGAGTTTCCACGCAAGCTGTCCGTAGCCTACATCTACGGCAAACACCTTTTTTGCACCATTCTGAAGCATACAATCTGTAAAGCCACCTGTCGAAGCACCTATATCCATAGCAACCTTATCTGTGAGAGTTACCGGGAAAGACTTCATAGCTTTTTCAAGTTTCAATCCTCCGCGGCTCACATAGCGGAGAGTTTCACCACGGACTTCAACCTTATCTTTTTCACTCACCTGGTCGCCGGCCTTATCTGCTTTCTGATTATTTACATATACCTTGCCTTCCATAATAAGGCTTTTTGCAAGGTCTCTGCCTGATACAAGACCGTTTTCCACCAAATATACATCAAGTCGCTGTTTCAAATTTTCAGCATCCTTTCTATATCATAAGCTATTTTTCCCGGAGTAAATCCATACATTTCATTAAGATCTGATATTTCTGCATGAGTTACAAAGGTATCGTCAATGGCTTTGATACGCATAGAAAAATCAAGACCGCAGAGTTTCGCTTCAGCGGCAATCATTTCACCCATGCCTCCTCGTCTGAGGTTTTCCTCTATTGTGTAAAGATAACCCGTTTTCTTTGCACTGCCAAAAACAGTTTCAAAATCAATCGGTTTTACTGTTC
The DNA here is from genome assembly GCA_045604905.1 of Clostridia bacterium. Classification (GTDB taxonomy): domain Bacteria; phylum Bacillota; class Clostridia; order UMGS1883; family UMGS1883; genus UMGS1883. The sequence continues at coordinate 69,168 of JAZUOX010000006.1, read as the reverse complement.
TGACATCTATAACTTCAGCGTAAATACCTTTGCCGGAAAGAATTTCTGCCGCATCAAGTGCAGTACAAACACTTTGCCCTTCTGCAACAATAGTAACATTGCTGCCTTCTTTAATAACCGATGCTTTTGAAAGGGCAAATTCACCATTATCGATATTTCTTTGTTCTCTCCCCCTGGGGTACCTAATTGCAATGGGGCCGTTGTGTTTGTCCACTGCATAATAAAGCATTTTTTCAAGTTCTTCGTATGACGACGGCGAAAGCAAAGACATATTAGGTATTCCCGTAAGATAAGAAATATCAAAGGAACCCTGATGTGTTGCTCCGTCACCTGCAACAATCCCCGCTCTGTCCACAGCGCATACAACATGATAGTTTCCAATGGCAACATCGTGTATAAGGTTATCATAACCGCGTTGTAAGAATGAGGAATATATGCTCACAACAGGTGTTCCGCCACCTGCAGCTATGCCACCTGCAAAAGTCACTGCATGACCTTCTGCAATTCCGACATCATAGATTTTATCGGGATATTTTTTTGCAAATTCCTTGAGACCGCTTCCCGGTATCATAGCAGGAGTTATAACCACAAGTTTGTCGTTATTCTTTGCCATAGCACACATCGTTTTTCCGAAAACATCCGAATAAGACTCTCTCTTTTTTTCCTGCTCTCCTGTTCTGACTTCAAACGGACCTACACCGTGAAATGTCTGAGGACTGGTTTCTGCCGGCTCGTAGCCTTTTCCTTTTTTTGTTATAACATGAACAAGCACCGGTTCGTCAAGCTCAAGTGCTCGACGGAAAAGCTCTTCCATGTCATGTATACTGTGGCCATTTACAGGACCAAGATAGGTAACGCCAAGCTGTTCAAACAGCATATTCTGTCCGAGCATGGATTTCAGACTGCGCTTGATTTTGCGGAGTATTTTCATAACTTTTTTTCCGCCTCCGCGCATATTCCTGATTTTCTTGACCAGCCTTCTCTTCGATGCTGTATATTTTTTGTTAGTTCTTGCCTTTGTTAGAAATTTTGAAAGAGCTCCTACATTTTCTGCTATCGACATCTCATTGTCGTTTAGAACTATGAGCATTTTTGAGCCTGAATTTCCTATATTATTGAGAGCCTCAAAAGCAAGCCCCCCCGTAAGGGCACCATCACCTATAACTGCTGCTACTTCAATGTTGTCCCCGGTAATTTTCCTCGCTTCGCAAAGTCCGAGCGCGGTAGAAAGTGATGCCGACGCATGTCCTGAATAGCTCGCATCATAATCACTTTCTTTAGGATTGCAAAAGCCGCTTAACCCATCTTTTTTGCGGATAGTATCCATTTTATCGAAGCGTCCTGTAAGCATCTTGTGCACATAAGACTGATGCCCTACATCCCAGACTATTTTATCCTTGGGGGCTTCAAGCACTCTGTGAAGAGCAACGGTAAGTTCAACAACGCCCAGGTTACTGGCAAGATGTCCACCGCTTTGTGCAACAGTGGAAATAAGCTTATCACGGATTTCCTCGCAAAGTGTTCCAAGCTGCTTATCATTCAGTTTTTTCAATTGTTCCACAGAGTCAATTTTTCCAAGATATTTATACATAATATCATCCTTCGCAAATTTCATCGGACGGTTTTACCAGTGCCGTATTATACCCCTCATAAATTACCATACCGGCTTTTGCTCCATTCGGTTTTTTTACATGGCTTACGGGACAATAGTCAACCTCAACGTAGGAGGAATTTTTTCCTTTTGAATAGTATGCCGCAAGCTCCGCTGCTTTCTCTATCACTTCATTTGGGAAATTTTCTCCCATATATTTCACAAGAACATGTGATCCCGGAATGTTTTTTGTATGAAGCCACAAATCGTTACTTCTGCTCATTCTGAGTGTCAGATAATCATTCTGCACATTGTTACGCCCCACATAAATTGTATAATCTCTGAATTCATACTTCATCGGTTCTCCTACAGAAGATTGCTTTTCTTTCTTTTTCTTCTGTACGTCACCTTTAATATAACCGGAAAAAACAAGTTCCGACCGTATTTCGGCAAGTTCCTGTGGGGTTTTAGCTTCTGATACAGAATAAAGAACTGAGTCAAGATACTCAATTTCTTTCAATGTTACTTCTATCTGTCCAGCGGCATATATCTCCGTGTTTTTCGCTTTTTTATATTTTGTAAAGTATCTTTCTGCGTTTTTTGACGGAGAAAGTTTCACATCAAGAGGAATTTTAACTTCAGCCTGGTTTTCATCATAAAAATTTATTGCAACAAGCTCTTTATCGCCTTTTTTGACGCGATAAATATTTGCAGAAATAATTTCGCCGTAGATTCTGAATTTATCCCTGTCGCCGGCTTCTTTAAGTTCCCGTTGAAGTATATCAAGCTTTTTTTCTGCACGACGGAGATTATTGGTGACAACTTTTACTATACTGCTGCTCCTGTCACGCATTCTTGAAAAGCGGTCGCGCATAAAGTAAAACTCACATGCGGCACCGTTCATAGATTCTGCAGTTTCGCAATCATATTCGCTCTCATACTGTTTTATTGTAAACGGAGCAAAATCTGCCGCTTTTTCACGGTTTTTCGTATATAATACGCAAGGGGAATAATCTTTATTTTTCGCCCTTTGTATTATTTTATAAAGTTCGTCAGCTATTTTTATTTTTTCATCTTCAGAAATTTCACCAATGAGCCTGTTTCGGTCAGCTGTGGCAAGATATACACACTCTCCTGCAAGAAGAGGACTGATGCCCATCATACCATCTGTTATTGCACGGTCAGCTTCTCTGCCACCAGGAGCTTTTTCAAGAAGACTCAGATAATCCTCCCGCGTTGCAATCTCAGGATTAAGTCTGTCTCCTGCAGGAGGCATCATATAAGTGAGCCCCGGAAGAATATTTCTGACGGTGCTCACAGTAAGGTCAATATGCTTTACAGAATCTATGATTTTCCTGCTTTCATCAAGGAGAATTATGTTGCTGTTACGCCCCATAATTTCGCATATTATGTGGCGTATTACAATATCGCCAAGTTCATTACGGCATGATATTTCCATATCGACTGCTCTTTCGTAACCCATACAGGCTATTTTAACTATTCTTCCGCCGGTAAGGTGCTTTCTGAGAAGCATACAGAACATAGGTGGTGATGCCGGATTTTCTTTACTTTCCTCTACAAGATGCATCCTGGCATTTGATCCGGATGCACTTATGGCGAGTTTATATGTTGCTGTGCGGCCCTTTAAAATGAGTAGTATCTCATCACGCTCGGGCTGATGAATTTTTTCAATTTTGGCATCGCGGAGCTTTTCGTCAAGCTCAGAGGCTATTGCACCGAGTGCTATTGCATCAAGTGGCATACATATCTCCCCATAATAAATACTTATCTTGTTATTATATCATACAAGTCCGTTGTTTGTAAACTGTTATTTACTGTTTTGATGACCATTCTTTATAATATTCGTCTGAAATTGTTTCTTCTTTGAGAAACTTAAATACTTCTGCCGTTTTGCTGACTGAGTATTCCATCATAGCTGAAGCGATTCTTTCGTTCATTCCCTCATGGGAATCCCCGGCATAAGAATCCGGATAATTTGCCATCCACGCAAATGGAGAATTTATTTTTCTTTTTGTAAATTCGTCAAATCGGTGTGTTGACTGTCCTGATTCTACATCCATTTTATCAAGACGCACAAGTTCTGGATTACTTGCATATATCCAGCCGGTTTCTATAAAGCAGGCATGCCCGTAGCGTTTTTTCTTTTCAATGTAATCTGTGAGCACAGCTCTGTCCTCTGCTGTCAGTTTTCCATAAGCTCCTGACATAAGCTTATTAGGGGTCGGAAAATCCGCTCCCGGAGCATAATCAAACACCGTATAACCGCTTTTTTTAAGAAGTGTACTTCTTAAAAAAGAAGAAATCATTGCCTGATTTCCACCGTGCCCGTTAAATATAAGTATTTTATGAAAACCATTCCTTGCAATTTCACTGCATATTTCTTTAAGAAGCTGTTGGCGAAGTTCTATACTCAGCATAACTGTCCCCTTAAATTCACCTGCTCCTGTCTTTTCTCCGAAATGAATTGTAGGAAAAACACAGACCTCTTCCCTTTCTGCAGCTCGGTTTACAATTTCTGTGGCAAGAATGGAATCTGTCCCCACAGGAAGATGCTGTCCGTGTTTTTCAAAACATCCTATGGGCAGCACACAAACGCCTTTTGATCTTTCTATTACAGAAGAAAATTCTTCCTCCCTCAGATATTCCCATTTCATAAAATCACCTTTTCTCTATCGCAGGCTTTTGGCACTACAAAATTAATTCCTCTATGTACAATACTGAACTCCGTCTTTTCCGCATCGGTTATTTCACCATCAATACAAATACGCATAGTTCCTTCTTTCGGAGTAAGGGTAATGCTGCTGCATTTTACAGATTTTATAAATTTTCCGATTCCCTTTTTCTTAAGTACTGTTCCTTTCATATATGACGGCAACAGTGTTATAAACCTTAGTCTTGATATATTATTTATTATATTTATATTGATTAGTCCGTCCTTGATTTCTGCAAGAGGATTACTTTTTATTCCGCCACCGCAGTAGCATCCGTTCGCCACGGAAGTCAAGAGAAGTCTGCCGTTATGCACCTCTTCCCCGTCAAGTTCAATTTTAAGATTTGCACCTTTTTTCTTAATAAGAGTAATCAGTATAGCTATAAAATAAGCTATTGAGCCACCGAAAACGGTCTTCTGTTTTACGGTATCTGTCATATCTGCAACATTACAGTCAAAGCCTATATTAAACATATTGATGCAGTAGCCGCTTTTTTGATCCCCTTTTATTCTTGTTGTGTAGCGGATAATGTCACACTTTTCGCTTTCTCCGTTAATCTGGGCTGCTATATCTGAAAAATCACAGTCAAAATTCCTGCAGAAATCATTGCCTGTCCCCATAGGAATAACGCCAACTTCACAGGCATTATTTTCTGCTATGCCGTTTACTACTTCTCCCAATGTACCGTCGCCTCCACAGGCAATGAAGCGTGCCACACCGTTTGTTTTTATGTATTTACGGACAAAACGTGTAGCATCACCAACGGCAGTAGTTTCATATATTTCTGCACCTCTTTTTACAAGCTTTATTTTATTTATGAAATTGTTAATATCTTTTTTCTTCCCTGCACAGGGGTTTATTATAAAAACTGTTTCCATAAAAAGCTCTCCTTTACGGTTTTGTGCCTTTCATTATATTTTACCATTAAATATGGTTTTAAGCAACAAAAAAGTGTCGCTTTGCGACACTTTTTTGTTTGTATTATGGTTTATCTTTCAAATGCGATAGGAGTAATCTTACCGCCATCCATAATGAAGCATTCGATACCCATTACTGTATAGTTGTAAGCCTCGGGGAATGTGAAATATCCGGTTTCAGTATTGTAGTAGTCAGCAATATTGAAGAAGTCAATTCTTACTGTCTTACCTGCCTTCTTGCCTTCTGCTGCGTGCTCTCTACATCTTACAATAAGCTTCTTGCCTTCTACATTACCTGCAAGCATGATAGCTGTGTAATGCTGCTTGTCGTCAATCTTTTCGTACTTGTACTCAATACCCTTTACAGGCGCCATTCTATTTGTAAATGTATCTGTAACTGATTTTCCGTTATATGTTGCAGTTACCTCAAACTCAACAAATTCAGCCTTCGCAGGAGGTGTGAAAGTATCACCTGTATGCTCTGCACCGTTAATCTTCCATGTAAGAGTTGCACCGCTTGCAGCACTCTGGGGTGTGGGGAGTGCATCTACAATTACACTGTCAAGGTCATTACGGTGAATTACTCTGTAGAATCCGGGCTGTCCTGACTGACCTGTTTCACGCGATGCTGCGTTATATACTGCAGACTTAAGTGCGGCATCCGCTACAACTAAATCTGCATCAGAATATTTTACAACGTACTGGTTATCAACCTGTACTGATGCCATATTGCGTGTGAAGAGCTGTATCCAGAGCAGAGGATAACCCGAAGTCTGCTTTGTTGAAGAAGGAGCTTCACTTACAAGAACGCCGTCAAAGTATACATAGTATACATTTGCCTTTGCGTTATAGTCAAGAGTAATGTTATGCCATACGTTTTCTTCAAAAATACTGTTTACATGGTCAGCACGGTTTGCAAAGAGCATATCCCCCTTACCGCTGCGTGCTACGCCGTCTACATTTGAATCTGCGGGAGCGATGGTGATAACATCAGTACCGTCTGTATTCTGGAAACCGCCCTGTACATAACCACCGTTGTTACCGCGGAGCATATATGTAAGGTCATATCTTGTAGCATCGTCTTTGATATCAAACTTGACATCCACGCCTGCTACATAGCGGTCTGTGTGATTACCTGCACGAACACCTGCAAAGAATTTAAGAGCAACCTGTTCATTTGAGGGAATAAACTCTGCTACCATACCGCGCTGTTCGTCATACTTATAAGTAACTGTACCCGTGCCGTTTTCAAATGCAAGACCCTTAGTACCGTCATCGTAGCTGCCTACCATAGGATCAACAGAATTTTCTTCCTTGTCTTCGAAATCCCATGTCATTGTTTCCTTGTTTGATGCAGCATAGATTTCTGTACCCTTGGGTGCAACTGTGATTGCATAGGTTGCAGAAACAGGAGCGAGGTCACCAACAGTAAGAGTACCCTTAACTGTTACAGGCTTACCAATAGCTGCATCCTGTGTAATCTTACCGTCTGCAGCAACTACAGATTCGTCGCTTGATTCCCATACAAGGCTTGCACCGATTGCATCAAGGTCAACATCTGCAGGGGCGAATGTAAGGTCTTTTGTGATTGCTGCAAGGCTCTCACCATTTGCAAACACTTCGGGAGTAAGGTATGTTTTAAGGAATTCAAACTTAACCTCGTCCTCTGCTTTCTGGAATGCGTCTGCATCAGAAAGAAGTGTCATAACCTGAACATCGTCAACATCGTAGTACTGTGCTGCATAAGTAGGAGCTGATGCATCGTCCATTGTGCCACGGCACTTAATAAAGAAACCAAGTGACTCGATTTCTGTTATAGCAGCACCTGTCTTTGTCTTATGCTCACCAACTTTTTTGTCGTTGATGTAGAAGATTGCATTTGCATCAGCAGAATTAATCTCAACCTTGATGTCATACCACTGATTTTCCTGCATAAGCACATCTGCTCGTGACTTGTTGCCACCATAATAATCGTCATAGTTTGTGCCGTCGTAGTAGTCGTTATCGTAGATATATCCTGCGTAGTTAATAAATTCTGCTTCTTCCTCGCCATTGATTGTAAATGTAAAGTTTCCAACACCCTTAACCTTTTCGGGGTTTCTTACCTTTGCCTTAAGGATAATCTTTTCACCGATTTCGGGAACTGATGCAAAAGTATATGTAGGTACTGAACCTGAAGGCTCATAAGCAGAAACACCGAAACGAAGGTAATTGTTACCGTTTGTTTCTGTCTGAACTGTCATACTTTCATATGCTTTGATTGAAGCCGGCTTCCATCCGGTCTGACCTGCAAAGCTTGTACCTGCAGTGCCGTAATTACCGTCAAGTATTTCTGTAGAACCTGCTACATTAAGAGGAAGAAGTGTAACGCTGTATGTCTTTACAACGTCTTCTGCACCCTCAACTGAAAGTGTACCTGTGATTGAAGTAGTAATAGTTTCTGACATATCACGAAGAACTGTACCGTCTTCTTTTACTACATCTATATCTGTTTCCCATGTGATTGTTGCATCTTCTGTAAGGTCTTCTGCTGTAAATTTAAGGTTATTTGCAACTGCCTTGAAAGAGCCACCGTCTGTTACATAAGCTTCCTCAAGATACTTTGTGAAGTAAGCTGACTTTTGCGCAGGTGTTGCATTTGCAAGAACATCTTCCTCTGCTACGTCCTGATATACAACAAGATTGTCAATATCAAGGCTACCGCCACAACCGCTACCTGCGTTACAGAACTTGAATCCGAGGAATTCTACTCTTTCTACGTTTTCACCTGTGAAGTCTGTAGCGCTCTTTACAAGTATACCTTTATCATTACCGACAAACACTTCACCGTTTGAGGCAATCTTCATCTGCACTTTACCACTCTTACCTGCTGTGTTATTTGCAGCTGTAAGAATTGTTCCTGTAATCTTTTCGCCATATCCGTAACCGGACACTGAACTTGTTATTCTGTAGAAATTATTTTCTGTAGTAGCCTTTGCCTCGGTGCCGTCGTTATAGTAAACCTTTACATGAGCACGGATGTCAATACCGCTTCCTACGTTGCCGCTCAGATTGCTTATGTCGAAAGCAACTGTTGTTGAGCCGGGTTCTTCACCCTGAATTGCATAAAAAGCTGATGCTCTGCCGTATGTATCGGTATCCCCCTCAAAATTGAGAGTTGCCTTACCTTCCTCTACAGCAGAAAGAGAGTTTTCGTACTTAGCTGCTGAAACATCCCAGTCGTAATCCTCAAGCTTGGTTTCACCGTCTTTAGCTGAGAAATCCTCATAATAAACAGCGTTAACGTTCTGTGCTTTGACAGTCACGTCAAATTTTGTGCCGCTGATGTCAAGAGCAACCTTTACATCCTCAAAAAGAGGTCTTGTTACTGTGCCGTCCTCGGCAATAATTGCTGTGTTTGATGATGTAACAGTGTAACCTGTAAAGTCAAGGTCTGTTACAACAAAATCCTGAAGCTGACCGTTTGAAATTTCTTCAAAGACAACTTCAACTGCTGCCATAACACTGAATGTGCACATTGAAAGCGCCATTACAAGAGCTACGGCAAGTGCAATAATTTTTTTCATATCTCTTCCTCCTTAAAAATATTATAATGCTTTAATTATTATATCATTGCTTTATATCCAAGTCAATAAATTATCTCACAATTATTACAGTAATATTACTGAAAATTATTAACATTGCTCTTGAAAAAAAGCGATTTTTGTGATAAAGTATGACTAACAGAGGTGATATGTATGCATTTGCAGGAATCTGCTGAAATGTATCTTGAAACAATATATGTTCTGTCGCAAAAATCAAAGCACGTCAGAAGCATAGACGTGGCTGAATATATGGGGTATTCCAAGCCCAGTGTAAGCCGTGCCGTAGGACTTCTTAAAAGTGGTGGTTATGTAACTATGGCAGAAGACGGCAGCCTGGCCCTTACTGATGAGGGGAAAACAGCCGCAAACAAGATTTTTGAAAGACACACCGTACTTTCAAGCTTTCTTGCAAAAATTGGCGTAAGTGGTGAGGTTGCTTCAACCGATGCCTGCAAGATTGAACACGTTATATCGGATGAAACATTGATGGCAATAAAAAAATACTTCGAACTTTAAGTTCGAAGTATTTTTTTACAATTTTTTATTTCGAAATATAGTTATTTACCATTTCCACAACCATATTCACACGATTTTCCATTTTTTGTTCCTCTGTCAGATTTACGTTCATAAGATGTGACAAAGTATGCACATTGGAAAAATACGAAAAGCTGATTGTTATAAGAAGCACCGCAATCTGTTCTTCGTCAATATCCTGTCTGAAAACGCCTTCACTCTTCCCTTTTTCAAGGATTTTATGAAGTGATTCTATCAAAGGATTTTTAACGGAAGAAAGATTATCGGATTTTTTCATATACTCTGCCCTGTTCAGATTTTCCCACATAATGAGATTGACAAAGCTCTCGTCATTTTTAAGGAAATCGTAATACATACGGAGTATGTCCTCAATCGCTTTTTTGTAGTCTTTCTCATTTTCAAAAAGAAGCTCTTCTTTTTCACCAAGTCTTTTATATGCATTTTCCAGAACTACTGTGTACAATTTTTCTTTGTTTCCGTAATACTCGTATATCATACGCTTATTACTGCCGGATTTTTTTGCAATTTCTTCCACACGGGCACCGTAGATTCCTTTGGCGGAGAATTCTTCTTCTGCTGCTTTAAGTATATTAGCCTTTGTTACAGCGGCATTGCGCATTACAGCCACTCCCTTCAAGTCTGAAACCTTTGGCAGTATCCGTTGATGCAAGTCCGCCAAGTGCAGTTTCTTTAAGGCGGTAGCTCATCATTTTGCCGACATCACTCATTGCGTCTATTACTTCATCCGCAGGAATATAGGACTCCACCCCGCAAAGGGACAATTCCGCTGCAGTAATGGCATTTATTGCACCTGATGCGTTACGTTTTACGCAGGGAACTTCCACAAGACCGCCTACCGGATCACATACAAGGCCAAGAACAAATTTTATAGTAAGTGCCGCTGCATTTGTGCACATCCGCGGCGTTCCTCCCATAAGCTCACAAATTGCTGATGCTGCCATAGCAGACGCACTGCCGCACTCTGCCTGACATCCACCCTCTGCACCTGAAAGGCATGCACGCTCAGCGATAACCGCACCTATTCCAGCAGCGTTGAAAAGAGCCATAACAATTTCATCATCACTGATGTTTTTTTCTTCTGCTACTGCAAGAAGTACCCCCGGAAGTATTCCGCAAGAGCCTGCTGTGGGAGCGGCAACAATTTTACCCATACAAGCGTTATGCTCAGCAATACTCATTGCATACTCCATTGCTTTCGACGCAAGAGAACCCATAAGTACACCTTTATTATCTGAAAGGGAGTATTTCCATCCATTCTCCCCTGAAAGCCCTGATGCAGAGCATCGCTTTTTTACAGTTGCAGACTTACGCATAACGTAAAGATTGTTTTTCATACGGGAAATAAGTTCTTCTGTGGAAAGTTCTGTTTCTTCTGCCTCTGTTTCAAGAATAATTTCGGAAATACTTTTTCCGGAATCTTCCGCTTTTTTAACTAACTCTTCAAATGAAGAAAACATACTTACTCCCCCTTACTTCACCGCCGGCAGATATACTGCACCGTCTACGTTTTCAAGACTTCTGATTTTTTCAAGAAGCTCATCACTGATACTGTGATCACTTTCAATTACGGTAATTGCATCTCTTCCTATTTTGTGACGATAAACACGCATAAATGCGATATTAACTCCGTAACGCGCAAAAAGCTCGGAATATTTTGCAATAATACCCCTCACATCCTTGTGATAAAGAATTGTCGTGGGATATTCTGCAGAAAAATCAACCTCTGCTCCATTGATTTTCACAACCTTGATTGCACCGCCACCTATTGAGGATGCTGTTACTGTGACATTTTTTGTTTTTCCCTCAAGAATGAGGTCTACGGAATTCGGGTGAAGAGTATCACTTTCCGCCTCCTCAAAAGAATAAGAAAGTCCGTCCTTTTCTGCACATGAAAAGCTGTCACGCAGGCGGTCATCGTCGGGAGAATACCCAAGCAATCCACCTATTATTGCTCTGTCAGTGCAATGCCCCTGATATGTCTTTGCAAAAGAGCCGTAAAGGCGGATATGCGCCTTTACCGGCTTTTCATCAAGAAGCGCACGAGCTACCAGCGCAAGACGGCAAGCACCTGCCGTATGGGAGCTTGACGGTCCTACCATTACCGGACCCAGCACATCAAAAACACGCATTAAATCACCTTTATCTCCAGTTTTCAATATTAGTCTTTACGAATTCGTCATCGTTAAGTTCGGGATACATTTTATAAACACGGTCAATTTCTTCAATCTGTCCGGGAGAAACGGTTTCATCGGGGTTAAGACACCAGATGCCTTTCATAAGTCCCTGACGGCGAAGTACCTCGTGAAGACCTGCAATACAGCCTGCGAAGTTATTTGCAGTGTCAAAGAATGCCGCATTTGCATCTGTAACCGCATTTGCAAGTGCGAGAATTTCGGGAGTGATTTCACCCTTTTTCTTGGCTTCCTTAAGCATATTGAAATACTTAACAACAGTGTTAAGCCATACACTCCAGTGACCGAGAAGACCGCCTACGAAATCCTTCTTATAAGTCTTTCCGTCTTTTTCAAATGAGTAGTTTGTAATAAGGTCGATAACAATATTGTCGTCATTTCCGGTATAAAGAGCGATTTCGTCTGCTCTGCTTGAAAGAGCTGCTGCTCTTACAACGTCCTGTGTAAGGTAGCGATTAAAAGGCGCTGCCTTGATAGCAACAACATTCTTAACCTCACAAACTCTTTCCCAGTAGTTGTAGCTGAAAGCTCTGCCGCCAACGGAAGGCTGAAGGTAGAAACCTACAACGGGCATTACGGAAGCAACTTTTTCTGTTCTTTCAACCATATAATCTTCTGACTTGTGGTTAAGCCCTCCGGGGCTTAAGAGAACTGCATCACAGCCGTATTTCTTTGAAAGCTCTGCCTCTTTTACTGCTTGCTCAATTTCACCGCAGACACCTGCAATTCTTACGATTGCCTTGCCTGTCTTTTTCTCAAACTTATCAATTTCGTCAACAACAACATCTATAACCTTTTCGTAAAGGTTGATTTCGGGGTCACGGATTTCAAACTGTGTTGTATGAACAGCCATAGCGATACCGCCTGCACCTGCATCAAGGTAGTATCTTACAAGGACTCTCTGTCCCTCTTCGTCAAATTTTCTGTTTTCGTCAAGCACAAGAGGCATTGCCGGAATAACAGTACCGTTATGTAATACTTTTAAAGCTTCTTTTCTCATTAATATGCACCCTTTCTTTCTTCAAAATGAGTAGGCTTACCAAGACCTCTGCCGCCGTCCTTAATCCATTCTGCCTGCCAGCGGATAAGCGTCTTTGCACTTACAGAGGGATAGCCGAACATTTCCATGGCAAGTGACGCATCGTTAAGATAAGCATCGTTTCCTTCTTCATTTTCAAAAATCGGCTCAATGCCAAGATATTCACCAAGCTCCTGGGCAGCTTTTCTGATAGACACTGTTTCGGGTCCTGTTATGTTAACCTTCTTTGCAGGACTTTCTGCGTGAAGAAGACCGCGGATTGCGATTTCGTTTGCACTTCCCTGCCAGATAAAGTTAAAGAGAGGTGTTGAAAGAGAAATCGGTCTGTGGTTTATAATATTGTCCGCAAGGTCGTAAAGCACACCGTAGCGGAGGTCTACCGCAAAGTTAAGACGGTAGATAAATACCTTTGTTCCGAATGTGTTTGCACCGTACTCAAAAGCCCTTTCTCTTGCAAGACAGCTCATAGCATATTCACCGATGGGGCCCTGTTTGTCACATTCTCTGCATCCGCCCTGATTTACGGGAACGATAGGATAAGTATTTCCCGAAGAGAATACAACTATGTTTGATGCCTTATACTTTTCTGCAACAAATGCAGGAAGTGTGGCATTCATACCCCAGGTTGCCCATTCGTTACCGTCTGTACCGAATTTCTTACCTGCCATAAAGATTACGTTTTCGCAAAGAGGAAGCGCATCAAACTGCTCACGGTTCTGAAGGTCTGCACTGATGATGTCGATACCGTTATCTGTAAGAAGCTTTGTCGCGATAGGGTCTGAAAAACGTGATACAGCAATAACCTTTTTCTCAATACCTGCTTTTTCAATAGCTCTCTTTGCGAGAAGGCAAAGGGTAGGTCCCATTTTTCCACCTGCGCCGAGCACCATAATGTCGCCCTGTATTTTCTTCATATCCTCCACAAGGGCATCGGAGGGCTCTGTAAGTAAATTGTCAAGTTTTTCTTCAGTCCACATAATTAATTCTCCCTTTTATTTTTATTGAAATTTTCAATTATTTCTTCTGCAAGTTTTGCGTTATCGGTAAGAAGGTCTACTACAACACCAGCCATAATTTTGCCGGGGATTGTATATGCCGCTTCTTTGTCACAAATGTTGAAATCCGTTCCATGTGCCGTTCCCATAAATCCGCCCATTGTCGGCTGAATTGACGGCATAAGCTCCGAAAGGTCACCCATATCGGTAGAGCCGGTCATATCCATACCGTGTGTGATGTCATTCTCCGTTACAAAGCAAAGTGCGTTGTCACGGAACACTTTTCCCAAGGTTACATCCTGATGAAGTGGTGCAAATCCGCGAATATCTGTAATTTTACACTCTGCACCAACCGCCATTGCTCCGCCACGGATAGCATTATCTGTCTTCTGTGCGGCATCTTGGATCGCTTCGGTACTTGTCCCGCGCACATAAGTTTCCATAGTAACCCTTGATGGAACTACATTTACAAGATCACCGCCATTTGTAATGATTGGGTGTATACGGATATTGTCCTTTTCGCGGAAGGTTTCACGGTTTGCGTGAATACCCATAAGAGCAAGCGTTGCCGCATTCAAGGCATTTACACCGTCCGCAGGAGTGCTTGCATGGGCACTTTTTCCGATAAATTCAATATTTTTCGCCATAAAACCAAGACTTGAACCGTCAAGGAACACATGGGGACCCTCTACCCCTGCCTGAGAATGTACCATCATTGAAATATCAATGTCGTCAAATTCCCCGAGCTCGATTAATTCCTGCTTACCGCTGAGCCATGTCAGTTTACCGTCAGCCTTAAGTGATTCACGATACTCAATCTCCACAAATTCCTCTGCAGGAACGGCAAAGAATGTCACATCACCGTCAAGTTCAGACATAATGCCACTTTCCTTAAGGCCGATTGCAGCAGCAAGCATTGATGCCACCTGTGCGTTATGCCCGCAGGCGTGTGCCGCACCGTTTTCCTTGTTTGCATACGGATGTCCATAGCATTTAACTGCGTCCATCTCACCTATAACGCAGATATTCCGGTTGTGACTTCTGCCCTTAAGAGTGGCCTTTATGCCGGTAATTGCAAGGTTGTCTCTGTAAGGAATATCAAGTTTTTCGAAAACCTTTTTCACAAGCTCTGCCGTTTTATATTCTTTAAATCCGAGCTCAGGATTTTTAAGAACGGTATCCCCTATTTCAAAGATAAAATCCTTATTTTCCTCTATTTTGTCAAAGACCTTTTGCTTCAAGTTTTTCACCTCATTTTACAAAAGTAACCATTTAGTTACTTTTATTATAATACAGTATTCAGTATTTGTCAATACAAAAAACAAAAAGCAACTAACTTTCACAGTGAGTTGCTTTTTGTTGCATTATGAATTTTACTTTCTTTTATACTCTCATTGTTGCGCCAAGTGCCGTAATATTAGCAATTATCTTATCAATATGCACCTGAATTTCATCCATTGAAAGTGTTCTTTCCTGTGATGAGAATGCAAAGCGGAGAGTGATTGACATTTCACCGTCAAGCTCGTAAGTGTCAACAAGTGTAACACCGTCAAGCTCTGCAATGTTTTCATTTTCCCAAGCAGTTTTAAGTAAGCCGTACTTAACTCCGTTTGTAACAAGTGAAAGGTCGTAGTCAACACCGGGGAACTTTGAAGGCTCGTTAAACGAAGGTGCAGTGTATTCTGCTACTGCAAAGTCGTCCATATCTATCTCGATGCAAACGGCAACACCGTTCTTGTCAAGTTTAGAGAGATTCTGGGGATGAAGAGTGCAGATTACACCAACTTCCTTACCGCCCACTGTGATTGAAGAAGTGTTCTTCGGATGCTGCCAATTATGCTTAGGTGCAATTCTTGTAAACACAGGCTCTTCATGACGGAGCTGCTCTGAAATGTATCTAACGATTTCAACTGCTTTAAAGTAAAGCGCCTTTTCACCGCAAACCTTATCAAAAAGTACAATACCAAGCCTTCTTCTTTCGTTTGCAAGCTTATCCTCAGTAAGTCCGTCTACTACTCTGCCGATTTCAAACACACCGAACGAGGGTGCGTACTGCTTATTCTCATAAGCAAATGTAAGAAGTGTGGGAAGCATACTGTTACGGATATTTGCATTTTCGGGAGTTGCGATGTTGAGAATCTTAACATTATCCTCAACTTCAATACCAAGTTTCTTATACTTTGTACCGTCGCACCAGATGTATGAGTGAACTTCGTTGAGCATATAGCGCTGAACAAGGATATCCTTGATAAGCTCGCTGTCACGACGGGTAACAGTTGACCTTACAGGAACAAGGTCACTCTGGGTTGTTGTGATTTCAAAGTTGTCGTAGCCGTAAATACGAGTAATTTCTTCGATAATGTCAGCCTTGATTGTAACGTCCTTGGTAGCTCTCCAACTGGGAACTGTTACGCTGAATTCATCCCCAGACTGCGTAGCATTGAAGCCAAGAAGATTAAGAGTTGTAAGGATTGTATCGTCAGAAATTTCAATACCTGTGTACTTATCAACATAAGCTTTCTTGAATGAAAGCTTGATTTCGGGATACTTCTGAACGTATTCATCTGTAATCTGCGATGAAACCTTTGCACCGGGGTCAATTGAAAGGAGAAGATTTACAAATCTCTTGATTGCTGTAACTGTGATTTCAGGATCAAGTGTCTTTTCGTAACGCATACTTGCATCTGTACGAAGACCGAGTCTTGAAGAAGACTTTCTTACACTTACACCGTCAAAGTTTGCAGATTCAAGCACAACAGAGGTTGTACCGTCAACGATTTCAGAATCAAGGCCGCCCATAATACCTGCGATTGCAACGGGAGTGTCGTTGTTATAGATAAGCAGTGTGTCTGTATCTATATCACGTTCATTTCCGTCAAGCGTTTCAAACTTCATAGCTGAATCGGGAGTGCCGATTTTGATTTTGTCAATCTTTCTTGCATCGAATGCGTGCATGGGCTGTGCAAGCTCAAGCATAATGTAGTTTGTAAGGTCTGCAAGAAGATTGATACCACGCATACCGCAGTAGTAAAGTCGGATACGCATATTCATAGGACTTACACTTTCATTAATATTATCAATCTGCATACATGAATATCTGTAAACAAGGTCCTTCCTTGCTACATCAACATCAATTTTATTGTCACCGTTGTAATCGGGTTCAGTGAGACTAAGAGGCTTGAGAGCCTTCTTTGTAAGAGCCGCAAATTCTCTTGCAATACCATAGTGACCCCAGAGGTCGGGACGGTTTGTAAGTGATTTGTTATCAACCTCAAACACAACGTCATCTATTGCAAAAATATCCTTAAGGTTTGTACCGTTTTTAAGAGAGGGATCAAGCTCCATAATACCACTGTTTTCGTCGCTGATGCCAAGCTCTGCCTCGCTGCAGCACATACCCTCTGACATATAGCCGGCAACTTCACGCTCTGCAATCTCAAGGCCGGGAACACTGCCCCCTACCTTTGCAAAAGCAACCTTAAGACCAAGTGCCGCATTGGGTGCACCGCACACGCAGTCATAAATTCTGTCGCCGCCGTCTACCTTTAATATATGAAGCTTCTTTGAGTTAGGATGCGCTTCAAAAGAAACGATTTCACCAACTACAACGTCTTTAACTTCTTCACCTTTAATGAAGATATCCTCAACCTCTGCAGTTGAAAGAGTAAACTTCATAATAAGATCACGAAGGTTTTCGCCTTCAAGATCAACGTATTCTTTTATCCAATTCATTGAAACAAGCATTACTCTTCCCCCTTACTCATTCTTAAACTGTGACAGTGATTTAAGACTGCCGCTGTTAAATACTCTGATATCTTTTATTCCGTACTTCATCATTGCAAGTCTTGTAAGGCCAAGACCGAATGCGAAGCCCGTATATTCCTCGGGATCAATACCACCGTGTGTAAGTACGTTGGGATGAATCATACCGCAGGGGCAAAGCTCAAGCCAGCCGGAATTTTTACAAGAGGGACATCCGTCACCGCCGCAAATAAGGCACTGTATATCAAGCTCGAAACCGGGTTCCACAAATGGGAAGAAACCAGGACGAAGACGAACTGTAACATCCTTCTGGAAAACTTCAGAAAGCCTAGTCTTCATAAAGTAAATAAGGTTAGAAATAGAAATATTCTTATCTATCATAATACCTTCCATCTGGAAGAATGTGTTTTCGTGACAGGCATCTGTTGACTCGTTACGGAAGCATCTTCCGGGGAAAATTGCCCTGAGAGGTGCACCGTACTTACGCATAATAGCGTTCTGTGCCGCAGATGTATGAGTCTTGAGAAGCTGATTTTCAGTGCTTAAGTAGTAAGTATCCTGCATATCACGCGCGGGGTGATGCTTGGGAATATTAAGCGCCTCGAAGCAGTGGTAGTCGTCAACAATTTCGGAATAATCCTCGATTGTGAAGCCCATACTTGCGAAAATTCTTTCGAGGTCACGCTGCACAAGAGTGATGGGATGATAAGAACCTGTCTGAATATGATAAGGAAGCGACTCGTCATACACTTCCGCACTGTTGATGATTCTTTCCTGCTCTTCTTTAAGCAGCTCGGCTTTTCTTGAAGTGATAGCCACCTCAATCTCCTGCTTGATTACGTTAACTACCTGACCGAACTCTTTCTTTTCCTCATTGGGAATATTCTTGAGTTCGCCCATAAGTCCTGCTACATAACCCTTTTTGCCGAGGAATTCAACTCTTAATTCTTCAACATTATCGGAAGAAGTAACAGAGGCGATTTTCTCGTCAAACAGAGCTTTGATTTCTGAAACTTTGCTGTTCATAAAAATCCTCCTATAATATATGTAAAATTGTTTTTCAATCAACTGGTTAATAAAAAAATATTCAGTTCACAAATGCAATTTGTTAAATGCGAAATTCGGAGTGCGAAGTGCGGAATGAAGGTAATTTTTTGCCGAAGCAAAAAATCCCTTTTTATAAAAAGATTTTCTCACGGAGAAAATCCTCCGTCATTTCGAATTTCGAACTTATATAATACATACTTTCCGTTCTGTATCATTAGCCTATGTCCACCAAAGGTGGTTTTTTGCAAAAAATACAAAACAAAAAAGCTCCCCGTCCACAAAGGGACGAGGAGACTCGCGGTACCACCCTTATTCAGAACAAATGTCCTGCACTCTTTTGCATTGACGCAGCATCACGTTCTGCTTAACGTACAAACGTACTTTTCGCAGAAAGCTCCTGTGCTGAAATTCAAGCCTGCTCCTTACAAGGGTGCTTACAGCCGGTGACACCCCCTCTCTATGAAAGGTGATGCAAACTCTACTTACACACATTCATCGCCATATGCAGATATATTATCATAAGTATGGGTAATTTGTCAAGAATTAATTGTAACGGGGATATTTTATTTAGTATAGGCTTCAAGTCCCTTTCATTTTATACATAAAAAGAAAGACACCAACCTTTCGGTTGATGTCTTCTTTTTATGGTGCGAGAGACGGGACTTGAACCCGTATGGTCTCCCACACGCACCTTAAACGTGCGCGTCTG
Source organism: Clostridia bacterium (assembly GCA_045604905.1). Taxonomy (GTDB): domain Bacteria; phylum Bacillota; class Clostridia; order UMGS1883; family UMGS1883; genus UMGS1883. The sequence goes on along the minus strand of JAZUOX010000006.1, from coordinate 50,045 downwards.
CCGATTCCGCCACTCTCGCATATCGATGTGTCATCTCGTGACAACGTAGCTTATTATAACAGATGACTTTTGACTTGTCAACATCTTTTTTTAAAAATTTTTAAATTTTTTTAGTAAACAGATTTTTAATATTTTAATATTTTATTTGAACTTTCTTTTTTCTTATGATATAATGTTTATTTAGAACCCTTTGAAAGGATGAATCGTATGTTATGTTCACGATGTAACAAAAATGTTGCTGTAATATTTGTAACCCGTATGGAAGCCGGCAAAACAGTTAACGAGGGGCTTTGTATGCCCTGTGCTAAAGAGCTTGGGATAAATCCCATGCAGCAGCTTGCAGGCTCCATTGATCCTGCCGAAATGGAAAACCTGGAAAGCCAAATGATGGAGATGATGGAAATTACTCCTGACGATATGGCTTTTGAAATAGACGGAGATAACCCGTCAGGTCCTTTTGCAGGTATTATGAACTTTTTCGGGGGATTTCCTCCCAAGAAGCAGGAAGACGCAGAAAACACAAAAAAAGATGACAAAAAAGGAAAAAAGCATTCTGAAAAAAAGAAGAAGCTTCTTGACACTTATGGAACAAACCTCACTGCAAAAGCAAAAGCCGGACTTGTTGATATGGTTGTCGGCAGAGACAGAGAAATAGAAAGGCTTGTGCAGATACTCAACCGTCGCACAAAAAACAACCCTGCACTTCTTGGCGAACCCGGTGTCGGTAAAACTGCTATTGCCGAAGGTTTTGCAGACAGAATCGCAAAAGGTACTGTTCCGGAAAAGTTACTTGATAAAGAAGTGTACTTGCTTGATTTTACCGCAATAGTTGCAGGTACTCAGTACCGCGGTCAGTTTGAGGCAAGACTTAAGGGAATTATTGAAGAAACAAAAAAGCTCGGTAACATCATTCTTGTTATTGATGAAATGCACAATATAGTAGGTGCCGGTGATGCCGAAGGTGCTATGAGCGCTGCAAATATCCTAAAGCCTGCTCTTTCAAGAGGCGAAATTCAGGTAATAGGCGCAACAACTCTTGCAGAATACAGAAAGAATATTGAAAAAGACTCCGCTCTTGAAAGACGTTTCCAGACGGTTATCGTTGAAGAACCCTCCCCTGCCGAAACAATTGAGGTATTAAAAGGAATAAAGGGATATTATGAAAATTATCACAAAGTAAAAATCTCTGACGAGGTTATCGTTGCCGCAGTAATGCTTTCCAAAAGATATATCACGGACCGTTTTCTTCCCGATAAGGCAATTGACCTTATAGACGAAGCAGGAAGCCGCGCTAATCTTAAAAACGCTATTCTGGCAGAGCTTGCAAGAACAGAAAAGAAGCTTGCTGCACTTAACGCACAAATGGAAGAAGAAAGTGTTAATGAGGCGGACGATGCAGAGGTTGACTACGAGAAAATCGCACAGTTCAAGACTCAGGAATGTTCTCTTAAATCAGAAATAGAAAATCTTAAATCACAGCTCGCAGATGTTGAACTTACAACAGATGATATTGCATATGTTGTCGAAGAATGGACAAAAATCCCCGTTAAGAAAATCACTCAGGCAGAAACTGACAGACTTCTTAATCTTGAAAACCGTCTGCACGAGCGTATCATCGGTCAGAATGATGCCGTAAGTGCTGTCAGCCGTGCAATACGCAGAAACCGCGCGTCACTTTCAAAGAAGCTCCGTCCGGCAAGTTTCATCTTTGTAGGACCTACCGGTGTAGGAAAGACAGAGCTTGTAAAACAGCTTGCTGTTGAACTTTTTGACAGTGAAGACGCTCTTATAAGAGTTGATATGACCGAATATATGGAAAAGCATTCGGTTTCAAAGCTTATAGGCTCACCTCCGGGATATGTGGGCTATGACGATGCAGGTCAGCTCACCGAAAAAGTAAGAAGAAAGCCCTACTGTGTAGTGCTTTTTGACGAAATAGAAAAGGCGCATCCCGATGTGCTTAATATACTTTTGCAGATACTTGACGATGGCAGAATCACTGACAGTCACGGAAAGCTTGTAAGCTTTGAAAATACCGTTATTGTTATGACAAGTAATGCAGGCAGTGACTGGAAAGGAAGCGGTATTGGTTTTACCGAAAGCACCTCCAAGCAAAACAAAGATAAGGTGCACCGCGCCCTTAAGGCAATTTTCAGACCTGAATTTTTGAACAGAGTTGACGAAATAGTTGTGTTCGATCAGCTTAACTATGATGAAATGGGTAAAATTCTTGACCTTATGTTATGTGAGCTTTCTGATATGCTTGATGGTAAAGGCATTAAGCTATCAGTGTCAGACAGTGTCAAAGATATTCTGGTAAAGGAAGCTGTGGCAGAGCATCTTGGAGCAAGACCGTTAAGACGGCTTATAAGCAGAAAGATTGAAGATAAGCTTTCCGAAATGATTATCCGCGGAATTCATACGGGAAATGTAGCTATAACAGAAAAAAACGGAGAGATTGTTTGTGAATAAAATACTTTTTCTCTATACAGACTTTTCCATAAAGCAGTACCTGGTTCTTTTCAGTAAGACTCTGAAAACAATTTCAAAAAGATTCAGGAAAAACATTCCGGCAGATTTTCTTTTGCTTGACCTGTCCCCTTCCTGTCTTCAAAAAACAAAAGATGCTGTCAAAAACAAATCAATTCAAAGCAGCATTCTCTTATGCGGAAAAAGAGGAAGCATATGTCAGGAAACAGCACTTTTCAAAGAAACTCTGTCTGTCCATTCCTCAATGTATTTTTCCAGTGGCAAATGCATAATAAGCCCTTTAGGAGAAAAAACTGTTTCTGTTTGCGATGGATTTTTAAAGGAAGAATATTCCACCGATTTTTCTTCGGTTGAAAAGGCAACTAAACTTGCGATTTCTTCCGCAAAAAATCGCAAAAACAAAATTCTTTTGTGCACAGACTCCGCCAATGAATCTGACAGAATAATATACAACGAATTTGCAAATTCAATGAGTGATGCACGCTCTTTAGATGTTGAGCATATTGAATTTGATGAACTTATATGCACGTTTGCTAAAGAAATACCGGCATTTGATGTTGTTCTTTGTCCCGAGGACAAAGCTGAAATCATAGCGATGCATGTGGCAGCTCTCAACAGTTTCCCCATCGGTTATTCCATTCTTGTGGGCGATGATATCCGTATTCATAAAAAAGAAACTGTCCTGAGCGGCGAATTTTCAAATCTGTCATACGGTGCTATGCTTATTACTCTGGCTGATATTCTTGAAACAGACTTTGGTTTAAAAAGCGCAGGTGTACACCTCAGAAAGGCCGTTATACATACTTTGGAAAAGTGTTGTTACGAAGATAAAGAAGTTTTTCAGAAGCATCTTACTATCGAAATAAACTCTCCCATAAGAAAGTGCAAGGTGAAAATGAATGAAAGTGACAATTAAAGACTTTGTTCCGTCTCATACTTTTGACTGCGGACAGTGTTTCAGATGGAAAGAGAATCCCGACGGAAGTTATTTCGGAATAGCCGGCGGCAAAGCAGTCAGGATAAAAGCGGATGGAGACAATATTACAATTGACGGGATAACAGAAAAGGAATATGAAGACTTTTTCAGAAATTATCTTGATGCTGACCGCGACTATGAAGAAATCAAAAAAGCTGTCAGCACAAATAACATAATGAACGAGGCAGTCTCTTTTGGAAACGGAATAAGAATTCTCAGGCAGGAATTTTTTGAAACACTTATTTCATTCATAATTTCGCAGCGTTCATCTATCCCCAAAATTAAAAGCTCAGTAGAAAAGATGTGCAGTCTGTGGGGCGAAAAAATAGAGTTTGAGGGGGAGATTTTTCATGCTTTTCCCACTCCCGAAAAAATCGCTTCGCTTACAGAAGATGAGGTCCGAGCTATCGGTGTAGGTTATCGCGCACCGTATATAATCAAGGCTGCAAAAGCTGTTCTAAATGGTGATATAGATGAAAATGAACTTTTGTCGTCAGATACACAAAAAGCAAGGGAAAAGCTACTTACACTTTACGGAGTTGGCGACAAAGTATGTGACTGTGTTCTTTTGTTTTCCCTTGGCAAATATGACCTCTTTCCTGCCGATGTATGGATAAAAAGAGTTATGGAAGAAAGCTTTAATTCAAAAGATGCGAAAAAACTCGGAGAAAGTCTTTTCGGTTCTTACAGTGGATTTGCACAGCAATATCTCTTTTACTGGAGGAAGTTCAATAATGTTTAAAAATTTTTATGCCGATGCATATTTTGATAATATAAAAGACGTTTCTCCCGAATACCTCAAGAAGAAAGGTATTGAGGGGATAATTCTGGATATTGACAACACTCTTATCGGGCACGATGTTCCCATTCCCGATGAAAAAACTATGGAACATCTGCGCAAATATGAAGCAGCAGGTCTTAAATTGTGCGTTGTTTCCAATAATAGATATGAAAGAGTAAAAAACTTCACAGAAAAAATCGGTGTTCCGTTTTTTGTACACGATGCATTGAAGCCGAAGGCATACGGATATAACGAGGCTTCCAGAGAAATGAATCTCCCTATGGATAAAATTGCTGCAATAGGCGACCAGATTTTTACCGATGTATGGGGTGCAAAAAGAGCGGGCTGCTTTGCAATTCTCACAAAGCCTCTTCATAAAGGCGGAGAGGGATTTTTTATAGCACTTAAGAGATTGTTGGAGAAACCATTTCTGAAAAACTAAACAAAGGGATGTGAAAAAGCAATTTTTCACATCCCTTTTATTATGGAGCTAGGAAAAAATGTTTCAGAACGGACAAACTGAGCCACGGCTTGCCGTGGGTTACCCGAAGCTGTATGTGGATACAGCGAGAGGCGAAGTTTGTTCGTAGCAAAAAGGCATAGAAAAAAGAGACCTCGTATATGCATACGAGGTCTCAACCAAATAACATCTTTTAATTTTTAGCAGTTGCTAAACTTATATTTGATGTTTCCTTTTTGCGTTCTGGACTTTTTTAACAGCTCCTTTTTATACAGTAACCTTCACAACATCTTTTCCCTCTTCGTGAGGAATAAATACTTTGTTATTGGAATTAATTGTGATTTCGTACTTTGTTCCGCGGAACACTCTTGTTACCTTAGCCGGAAGCATTTCCTCTGAAAGGCATGGGCTGATTTCAAGCCCGTTAAATTTAGGCTTTATACCAAGCATATACTGCGTTGCCGCAATATACATCCAGGATGCAGTTCCTGACAGCCAGCTTACATTTGCTAATCCAAACTTGTCGCTTTCAGGTCCGAAAATATTTGATGAATATACATAAGGCTCCGCTTTGTAGCGCCACTCTCCCACTTTTTTCTGCGCTATCATCGGAAGAAGCTGATGATAATATTCATAAGCATTTTCGGTTCTTCCAAGCATACATTCTGCTATAATTGCCCAGGTATTTGCGTGGCAGAAGATTGAGCCGTTTTCACTGCAACCGGGCTTATCGTATGTAAGGGGGTCTTCCTTCGTGGGATAATCCTTCATCGAAGGATGGATTTTCTTAATTCCGATATCGGTATTAAGATACTTTCTTACGATATCCATTGCCTTTACCTGCTTATCTTTGTCACCAAGACCTGAAAGCACTGCCCAGGACTGGCTGTTAAGCCACACCTTAGCCTGACTTTCTTTGTCACTGCCGATAAATCTGCCATCGTCAGTGATACATCTTATAAACCACTCGCCATCCCATGCAACGGTATTGATTAATTCTTTCTGTTCATTGTAAAGCTTAACGAAAAGCTCGTTGTCCTCACCTTTAAGAGTGGCAAGTTCTGCTATCTGACGAAGCACCATGCCATACTGCATTGCAGTCCAGACGCTTTCACCCTTACCCTCACGGCAGACTCTTGAAAGCATATCGTTCCAGTCAGAAGCAAGCATCAGAGGGAAGCCGTTTTCACCGCAGTGAGTTCTTGTATAGTCAATGGACTTTTTAAGATGCTCCCAGACTGTCGCCTCTCCACCGTCGTAGAACGAAACAACCTCGTCAAGGTAGTCAAGAGTTCCCTCCTCCATAACAATATGGTAAGCCGTCATAATAAGCCAGAGGTGGTTATCAGAGTGAATTCTCTTAAGAGGCTCCCACCCTTCATTCGGGAAGCAGTAGTGGTTTGTATGACCGTCGTTATACTGCTGATTCAAAAGAAGATTCAGTTTGTCCTTTGCGCGTCTGAGATCAAAAGGAATCATCGACAGAATATCCTGTGCTGTATCCCTGACGCCCGTACCACGGAAAGTGCCTGTTGCATAGTAGCTTATATTTCTTGAAAACTGGAAGTTACGCTCTGCCTGATAGGGATTCCATATATTAATCATAGTTTCTGCATCTTTGTCGGGAAGCTCTGCCACAAAATGACTGAGGTGTTTTTCCCAATGCTCGCCCAGTGCCTTAAATGACTTTGAAACAAAATCATTTTCCCTGCAGTGAGCCACGCTCTTTTTAATATCATCCTCTGTCATTGCCGCACCGAGGAAGATATTGACTGTCTTTTCCATCCCTGCTTTAAGGTCAATATTAAGCTCCAATGCAAAGCACGGGTCGCCACCACACATAGTGCTGTTTGTAAGGTGTCCCTCCTCCACTCTCCGAGGATTTTCTTCACTGCGGTAGCCGCCGATAAACTCGTCTCTGTCACATTCAAAGGCAGAAACTGGCACATCGCTTGCAAAGTAAATAAGAGGTGTTTCGTCAGGCTTTGGCTGATCCTCGCAACCGTACTCGTAAACTAAAATATCTTCAAGATTATAACATTCTAGCTGATGCTTGCTGTAGCACTGCCACTGAAGCTCACGCATAAATTCCATCATACCAAGCTCAACATAAGGGAAAATAGTAATCTTTCTGTCCTTATCGGATTTAAGTTTAAGATTCCAGATAAGGCAGTTTTCGTAAGGCCCTACAAAATAGGTTGCTACTGCATCAAGACCGTTTTTAGCTGATTCAAATCTTGTGTAACCCATGCCGTGAGTAGCAGTCCAGCAATCGGGCTTTTCACGCATAGGCTCAGATGTGGGGCACCATACACTGTCTCCATCCTTTATATATGTATAGAAACCGCTTCTGTCTGTGGGTATATGGAAAAACCGGTAATGATTGATTCTCCATATCTGCGGCGACTTATAGAACGCCACACCGCCGCCTGCCTGGGACATCATTGTGTGGAAAGTACCGTTTGAAAGGTAGTTCATCCACGGAGTAGGCATATTATATTTTTTAATTGTAATTTCTTTTTTATCATTATTAAAGCTGTACATTTTCTTTCTCCTTTATATGACACTGTTTCCTGTAAATTCTGTTTCACCTAAAAGTCCGTCAACAATCATTTTAACAGTTTCCTTTGTGGGGGTAGTGTTTGCCTCTATGTAAGTCATTTCTTCGGGGTAATAATCCGTAGCAAAGTAAGGTGAGCCGTAGTTTATAACAACCTTATTTTTCTTTTCAAAGTGATGGGATGCCCATATAAGCATGTGTGAATCTATCATCTGTGCCACAAAGTGTGCGTTAAGATTTATTATAACAAGGTCATAACCCTCTGCATAAGCCTTTGTTTCTTCCTGCCAGCATACAAAGGATTCTCTGTCAATAAGGTCACGCTCAACCTTTGCCTTTATTCCACGGCTCTCAAGCTCATCCTTAAGAAGATTTGCAGAAAATTTGTCATCGTCTGTTATATCAACAATAAGCGCTGATTTATACTTCTTTGTATCAAGAGGAATAAGTCCGAGCTTGTTACGAAGAAGGCACATACCGTTCTTTGCGATTCTTTCAAGAGTTTCATCAACAAAAGTTGCATCAGGCTTGTGGCAAGAATTATTCCCGATAGCTTTTCTTCTGAACTCTTCCATTCTCTCAATACGGGAAAGAGCATCTTCAAGACGGCTCATAGGGATTTCACCGTTTAATATTTTTTCCTCAATAACGTCAGCCGCTTCAACAGGAGGCCAAAGGAGTAAATCCGCACCTGCCTTGAATGCCTGAACAGTTTCTGCAACATAATCACCTACACCGTTGCCTCCCATTATAAGTGCATCCGTTACAACTGCACCTTTGAAACCGAGTTTGTCTTTTAAAAGTTCTTTTGTCAGTTTACTTGAAAATGTTGCAATGGGATAGAATCCGTCCTCGCCCTCATTATCATAAGAGCGTAGAGTTGTGTGAGTTGTCATTACACTCTGCACATCTTCCTTAAACATTTCCTGATATGTATATCCGTAGGTTTCCATCCATTTGTCAAAGTCAAAAATGTTCTGTCCCGGTGCAATATGCATATTCACAGGATGCGTTCCAAGACCGGGAAAATGCTTAACAGTTGCACATACTCCCTGTTCCTGAATACCCCTTACAACCTCGCGGTAAATTTCTGCAATGACCTTTGGGTCTTTACCTATTGTCATAAGGTACATCTGCGGATCAAAGCACATATCTATACTTGGTGCAAGTGCCCAGTCGATTCCTGCATCATTCATCTGCATACCGATAGTCTTTCCGTAGTCGTATGCATCCTGAAGATTTCTTGAACTGCCCAGAGATGTCTGCACCTGAGCCGAAAATTTCTGCTTTGCCATTGTAACAAAGTCAGCACATACAAGAAGCTTATTCGGGGAAGCTTCCTTAATTTTATTAAGGGTAGGAATATCAAACTGTGTACCCATAAATCTGCCGCTTGCATCGGTGTGAGCATCGTCCTCACCGTAGAACACACCGCCTACGGGGTATTTTTTGAAGAATTCATCAATACCGCCGTGTGTGCTTATTTCACGGATGGTTACAATAAAGGTTTTTAAAATTTTCTCTCTTAAAGTCATTTTATCTTTCTCCTTATCAGTCATAATAATCTTCTTTGAATTCGTCACCAAGGTCAGGCTTTTTACCCCATACAATTCTCATAATTTCAGGGATTGAAAGCACTTCCTTCCCGTAGTCCGCATCAACGATTATGTCAGGCTTTATATAAAAGCTTGCGTTGTCAAGATAGCCGATTTCAATGATTTTTCTGAAGCATTCCATAACCTTGTCGTTACGGGTAAAATCGTTTCTGTAAAGCTCTCCGTCTATTATAGCACGAAGATAGATAAGTTGCCAGCGTTTTTTACTTTTTATATTTTCGGGAAGAGTTGCGTCCGCTTCAATAATTGTCTTTTCTATTGCAGGGATTTTTTCAGGATTATGTACAAGATAGCAATGTCCCTCCACAAAGTCACGGTAAAGAGTTTCTTCCATATCCATTATCGCCTGCGTAACCTTTTCAAGCATTTCACCCTCAAAGCCGAACTCATAGCGAAGATATTCGCTGATTGTAATTTCGGGGTCCTGATTATCTCTGTAAAGACGAAGCGAGATAACCTTATTTATATCCTCATAAAATCCTTCCGAGTAAGGACATCCGCCAATATTTTTGTCGCTGTAGGGCGCCCATTTTTCCATAATTCTTTTAGGAATGGGATTTGTACCGTAACCGCCCCACGGAACAGTATCACACATACTGATTTCAAATCTCGCCATAAGCGGGCGGTGCATATCAATTTCATAAGCATACGACTGATAATACGGGTCAGTACCTACATATTTAAAATCTTTGAGTCTGTCGGTTGCAAGAATTTCGCTGAGTTTTTCAAATTCAATATTGTTACCTGTGAAAACGCCAAACATCCACAAAGAAAGATTAAGTTCTGCTTCGGGGAAATATTCTTTCACAAGCTTTGCAAGCGCTTCACAACACCTTACATATCCGTTTGCACCCCACGGAGCACAATCGGGGCAGGTACAACCGCCCTCGTCGTAAGGTCCTATATCAATCATATCGGGTGCCGCATCTTTGAAGGTTTCAAGCCAGTCGCGTCTGTATTCAAGAATTTTTTCGATACCGCCGGGCTTTGACGGACATATTTCAACGTGATAATGGTCGTTAAGATTCTTTATGTATCCGTCGTGTCCGCCCGTCCAGTCAGCACGAAGCTCTTTCGGGCTTACGTGGAAAGCTTCATTTGAAATAATAGACAGACATATTTTAACACCGATAGACTTTGCGTATTTAATCATCGCTTTCATTCTGTCGGCAAATTCTTTTCCGTCTGCCATATTCTTATAATAGAAAAGGTCAAACCACATACGCATTGTATTCATACCCCAAAGAGCGAGGTCTTCAATATACTCATAAATTTCCTCAAGCGGCGCACTAACATAGTAGTTTGAGTTATGTGATGCAAAATACATTCCGCTTATGGTTTTATAGGAATGGAATTTACCGCTTACTTTCGGATTTCTTAAAAATCTGCCTGCCGCATCAAGAAGCTGACCGTATGCACCTGCAGAAATCACACCGTTTTTTATTTCGGAATCCATTTCGTCCATCGACTTATCAATTCTGAGTTCAACATCCGTATTTTCGGGAAGTCTTTTTCCAACAACACGGGCAATATTTGTAAGTATTTCATCGTTTTTATCAAATTTTATCATATTTATCACACTCCCTACTTGAATTTTAGGACATTTTATAGTATAATGCAAGACAGAAAGAATATTTTTTTGGACAAAAAATGCGCTTTTTATTCAAAGCAGTCAGAATTTGTTTTAATACTGTCATTCTGAATGAGTAAAATGAATGAAGAATCTCCTTCTTAAAAGATTCTTCGCTACACTTAGAATGACATACCAAAGCTTAAAAGAGGAAATACTATGAAGTTTATTTACGAAAAAGAGCGTCACGGAAAGCTTCTTTGTTATACAAATGACGATCTGGACGTTCCTGCCCACATACACGACAATATAGAATTGATATATATTATCCGCGGAACGGCAAAGGCTTTTTACGACGGCAAAGAGTATGTTTTGTCGTCAGGAGATGCTTTTATCGCATTTCCGCAAAGAGTTCACTATTTCTATGAAAGCCACGATATAGATGCGGTTATATCTATTATCCCCACAGAATACCTTCCCGAATTCCGTAATCTTTTCACCGAAAAAAATATACTTACCCCTCATCTCACAGATGTTCCGTCACTTGCAGGAACGCTTCTTGAAAATGCCGCAACGAAAAGCTCTGCATATCACAAGGCATTTCAGCGTGGTGCGATTCTTTCAGCGTTTTCACTCCTTTTTGACAAAGCTGAATTCAGCGACAAGAAAAACACGGATTCCTCCACTTTGCAAAAAATACTTGATTACTGCGAAAGCAATTATAAGAAAAATATTTCCCTTGAAGACATTTCAAAGGAGATTTTTATAAGTAAATCCTACATTTCCCACATTTTCAGTGAAAAGGTGCAGATGGGTTTCCGTGACTATTTAAATTCTTTGCGCGTATCCTTCGCCCTTAACCATTTAAAGGACGGCAAACTTTCAATGAGTGAAATTTCAACGCTGTGCGGATTTGAAAGCATCCGCAGTTTCAACCGTGCTTTCAGAAAGATTTACCAGACTACGCCTACGGAGTACAAACGAAACCTTGATATATAATGTAAGTTTTTTTCAAAAAGCACTTGCAATTTCCATTTTTTTGTGTTATAATGCGAATTGGTAGAGAGAGTGAGCTTGCGGCTCACTCTTTCGTGTTATATTAAGGAGTTGATTTCTTGGCTAAAATTGATGAAGCACTTGAAAAACTTGCTCTCCCCGTGTGTGAGCGCCACGGTGTGTATATCTACAACACCGAATACAAAAAAGAAGGCAGTGAATACTTTCTCCGTCTTTTCATTGACAAAGACGGCGGTGTAACTATCGAGGACTGCGAAAATGTCTCAAGAGAAATCAGTCCTATGCTTGATGACCTTACTTTTATTAAGGACGCGTATATTTTCGAAGTATCGTCCCCCGGCATTGACAGAGTTCTTTCACGCCCGTGGCATTTTGAAAAAGTAATTGGTCAGGAAATTGATATCAAGCTGTTTGCAGCTATTGAGGGAACAAAGGAAATAACTGCAGTTCTCAAAGGCTATGACAATGGCAAGATTACAGTTGAATATAATGGCAAAGACCTTGAGATAGAAGAAAAACAGGCGGCTTCTGTTCGCCTCTCATTTAAATTTTGATAGGAGTGTTTAACAAAAAATGAACAAAGAACTTATTCTGGCACTTGACTTACTTGAAAAAGAAAAGCGTATCAAAAAAGACCTTATGTTTGAAGCGCTTGAGGCAGCTCTTGTAACAGCATACAAAAAGAACTTCGGTGCAAACTATAACTGTTTCGCTGAAGTAAACCGTGAAACCGGTGATATGCGTGTTTACTGCACAAAGACAGTTGTTGAAGAGGTTGAAGATGACGCAATTGAGCTTTCTCTTGAGGAAGCAAAAGCTATCAACAAGCGTTACCAGATCGGTGACAGTGTTGATTTCGAAGCAGATCCTGCTAAATTCGGCAGAATCGCAGCACAGACAGCAAAGCAAATGGTCGTACAGAAAATCCGCGAGGCAGAACGCGGAAATATGTATGATGAATACAGTGACAAGGAAAATGACGTAATGCTCGGTAAGGTTGAAAAGCTTGACCGCAGAGGTATTATGGTTGACCTTGGCACTGCAGAGGCTCTTCTTACACCGTCCGAGCAGATTCCCGGTGAGGATTACACCCCCGGAAGAAAACTTAAGGTATATGTTTTCGAAGTTAAGAAAACCACAAAAAGTGTAAACCTTATGGTTTCAAGAACTCATCCCGGACTCGTTAAAAAGCTTTTTGAGCAGGAAGTTCCTGAAATTGCTGACGGTACAGTTCAGATAAAGAGTATTGCCCGTGAAGCAGGAAGCCGCAGCAAGCTTGCCGTATACTCAGACAATCCCGATGTTGATCCCGTCGGTGCTTGCGTAGGTCAGAAGGGTACAAGAGTTGCAGGTATTGTTGAAGAGCTTAACGATGAAAAAATAGATGTTATCCGTTACAGCGAAGATCCTGCAGAGTACATCAGTGCAGCGCTTAATCCCGCAAAGGTGCTCAGTGTTGAAATAGACGAAAAGAATAAATCAGCACTTATAACAGTGCCTGAATTTCAGCTTTCGCTTGCTATCGGTAAAGAAGGTCAGAACGCCCGTCTTGCAGCAAGACTTACAGGATGGAAAATTGACATCAAAAGTGATGCAAGCGTAGTCGAATAAAAGGAGATATAAATGACAATCCATCTAAGAATGTGCGTTGTATGCAGACAGATGAAATCCAAGGAAGAGCTTTTACGCGTAACAAAATACAAAGATAGCTTTTCTGTGGATATATCCGGCAAACTTCCAGGCCGTGGTGCATATATATGCAAGGACGGTGACTGCAGTGAAAAATTTGAAAAGCAACGAGCTTTTGAGCGCGCTTTCAAAGGTGCTGTCCCCCCTGAATTAAAAGATATTATTAAAAAGGAACTGATTTGATGAACGATAGATTACTTGGCATGGTTGGTCTTGCTGTGCGTGCTAAAAAAACTTCGGCAGGGGTTTTCCTTACAGAAAAAGCTCTTGAAGAAGGAACTTGTGAGCTTGTTATTATGGCTGAAGATATTGGTCAGAGCAACAGGCGTAAAATTGAGGGTAAATGCCTTGATTGGGGCATTCCGGTAATTTTTCACGCTGACAAACAAACACTCAGTCATGCGGCAGGTAAAAAAGATATGCCGGTAGTCGGAATTCTCGACCACGGTTTTGCTGAAGCTATCGTGAAATTAAAAAATAACGGAGGTGCTGATAAATGATTGCAAAACAGAAAATAAGTGCATTGGCAAAAGCAATAAATGTTCCAGGTAAAGAAATCGCCGCTATGCTCGGAGAGGTTGCAGGAATCACAAAAAGCTCAGCTGCTTCTCTTGATGCCGACGAAATGAGCATCGTTATGGAATACTATACTCAGAAGTTTGATGATGGTTCGTCTATCGAAGAGTATGTAAATGCTTACCAGGAAAAAGCAGAAAAAGAAAAGGCTGCCACTAAACAGAAAAAGGAAAAGAAAGAAGAAATACTTCCTGAGATTACTGATGAAGAAATTACTCAGGAAATTACTCCCCAAAAAAATCTCCGCTATGTTGACACTAGAACAAATGCGGTTGATCTTGACGTTCAGCTTGCAAAGGAAAAAGCCGAAGAGCTTGCTCCCGAAATCAAGGATACAGAAACTAACAAACAGCGTATAAAAAAGAATAAGAACAAGCAGCAACCCCAGAAGAAAAACCAGCCTAAGCCTGAGGAAATGATTCAGAAGCCAAAAAAAGAAAAGGTTGAAAAGCTCCATGTTGTTATTCCCGACACAATCACCGTAGGCGACCTTGCACAGAAAATGAAGGTTTCTGCAACGGAGATTATCAAGCGTCTTATGCAGCTTGGCATTATGGCAGCAATCACACAGGATATTGAATATGATATTGCTGCACTTATCGCAGAAGATATGGGTGCAGAAGTTGAGAGAGAAATCATCATCACCGAGGAAGACAAACTCTTTGGCGAGGCTGATGCTCCCGATGATGAAAAGGATCTTCGCCCTCGTCCTCCCGTTGTCTGCGTAATGGGTCACGTTGACCATGGTAAAACAAGTCTTCTTGACGCAATCCGCAGTACAAATGTTACCGCAAGCGAAGCAGGCGGTATCACACAGCACATCGGTGCTTATATGGTTACAATCAACGGAAATAAGATTGCATTTCTTGATACTCCCGGACACGAAGCGTTTACTGCAATGCGTGCCCGCGGTGCACAGGTTACTGATATTGCAATCCTCGTTGTTGCGGCTGACGACGGTATTATGCCTCAGACAATTGAAGCTATAAACCACGCAAAAGCAGCTGAAGTAAGCATTATCGTTGCTATCAATAAAATTGATAAAGAAGGCGCAAACCCCGACAGAGTAAAACAGGAACTTACAGAGCATGGTCTTGTTCCCGAAGAATGGGGCGGCGATGTTATCTGTGTTGAAGTAAGTGCAAAACAGCGCCAGAATATTGACGGTCTCCTTGAAATGGTACTTCTTACCGCGGAAATGAAAGAGCTTAAGGCTAATCCTGACCGTCGTGCAAAAGGTACAGTTATTGAAGCTAAGCTTGACAAAGGCCGTGGCCCTGTTGCAACAGTGCTTGTGCAAAACGGTACTCTCCGTCAGGGAGATATTATAGTTGCAGGTACTGCCGTGGGCAGAGTCAGAGCTATGCTTGACGACAAAGGCAAGAAAATTAAGGAGGCTAAGCCCTCTACTCCCGTTGAAATCATCGGTCTCAGCGAAACACCTGACGGTAATGATGTATTCTACGCAGTAGAAGACGAAAGAGCTGCCCGCCATGTTGTTGAAACAAGAAAACAGAAAATCAAAGACGAGGCTAATAAAGCTAAGCAGAAAGTCAACCTTGAAGACCTCTTCAGCCAGATTCAGCAGGGTGATGTGAAAGACCTTAATATTATCGTTAAGGCCGATGTACAGGGTAGTGTTGAAGCGGTAAGACAGAGTCTTGAAAAGCTTTCAAATGAAGAAGTAAGAGTAAGAGTTATCCACGGTGCAGTTGGTGCTATAACTGAAAGTGACGTTACTCTTGCCTCTGCATCAAATGCAATTATCGTAGGATTTAACGTGCGTCCCGATGTAGGTGGCAGAAACGCAGCTGAGCTTAACAAGGTTGATATGCGCATGTACAGAGTCATCTACGAAGCTATCGAAGAAATTGAAGCTGCTATGAAGGGTATGCTTGCACCCACTTTCCGTGAAGCTGTTATCGGTCATGCTGAAATCCGTCAGACATTCAAGGTAAGCGGCGTAGGCACAATCGGCGGTTGCTATGTTACAGACGGTAAGATTCAGCGTAACTGCAGCGTTCGTATCGTTCGTGACGGTATCGTTATCCATGAGGGTGAGCTTGATTCACTTAAGCGTTTCAAGGACGATGTTAAAGAAGTTGCAAGCGGTTATGAATGTGGTATGGGCTTTGTAAGATTCAATGACATTAAAGAAGGCGACAACGTTGAATGCTATGTAATGGAGGAAGTCAAGAGATAAATTTATCTCTTAATGCGAAATTTGAAGTTCGAAGTTCGAAATGAAGGTTGAAATCCTTTGGATTTCTTCTTTCCAATATTTTTAATAAACTATCAAAACCAACACAAAATAAGTAAATGGGCGGAAAGCTCATTTACTTATTTTCGAAATGAGGGAAAAACTATGTCTTTTAAAAGGACTGACAGAATATCAGAAGAAGTAAAAAAAGAATTATCAAATGTTATACGCGAACTTAAAGATCCCCGTATTCCTATGATGACAAGCGTGGTTAAGGTGGATGTTACAAATGACCTCCGCTATGCAAAGGCTTATATCAGTATTATGGGAAGCGATGAGGAAAAAAAGGACGCCATCAAAGGCTTAACCGCTGCCCAGGGCTTTATAAGGCGGGAAATCGGCAGCCGTATAAAACTTCGCTGTGTGCCTGAATTCAGCTTTGTAATTGATACAACCATTGAATACGGCGCACATATAAACAAGCTCCTTAACGATATCAGTAAAGAGGGATAATTATGCTAAGTAAAATTGCAGACCATCTTTTTAAAAGTAAATCCGTTGCGATTTTTGTTCATGAAAATCCCGATTGGGATTGCATCGGCAGTGCTTTCGCTCTGCGTAATTCTCTCCGGCAGAAAAACATTCGTGCAGATGTTTTTACAGAAACTGAGCTTTCTCGCCATCTTTCTTTTATGGAAACGGATGTTGTCTCGTACACAGACGACAGTACGCCGGATTATGAATGTTACTGTGCAGTTGATGTAGGTGAAGCAAGTCGTATGGGCGCCTGGGGAGATGCTTTTACAAAACATAAAAACACAGTATGTATAGACCATCATATTGCAAAAGGCAGTTTCGCCTCTCTTTCCTATATTGAACCTTCAAGAAGTGCCACAGGTGAGCTTATATTTGAGCTTTTACAGCATACTGATGCGGATATTACCAAAGATATTGCAAGCTATATTTACTGTGCCATATCTTCAGACACAGGTTCTTTTCAGTATGCTTCAGTAAACAGACGCACTTATGAAATACTGATAGCACTTTACGAAACCGGCATCAGCACAACACATCTTTCAAGTATGCTTTACGAGAGAAACACTCTCACTCAGCTCAAGCTTAAAGCGGAAACTATTGATTCTATCCGTCTTTATGGTGACGGAAAAATAGCCATTGCTTCAGTAAGCTGTGAAACTTTGGAAAAATATAACGCACTTCCCAGCGACATTGATGCTCTTGCGCAAATTCCAAGAAGTATCGACGGTGTTTTTATGAGTGCATTTATAAAAGAAGTGGAAAAAGGCAATATTCGTGTAAGTCTCCGTTCTCTGGAAGATTATAATATTGAGCTGGTTGCCCGTACATTTGGTGGCGGCGGCCACAAAAAAGCGGCAGGTTGCCGTTTTGCAGGGATAAGTATAGAAGAAGCTGAAAAAGCACTTGTTGATGAATTTTTAAAGTTGGTGTAAGTTATGCAAAGCACAGAAAAATGCGGCATTATTATAATAAATAAGCCCAAGGGCGGCTCTTCGCACAAATGTGTAGGTGTCGTCCGTAAAGCAATGAATATGAAAAAAGTCGGTCATACAGGCACCCTTGACCCTGAAGCAAGCGGAGTGCTGCCCATTCTGATTGGAACTGCAACAAGGGCGGCAGAATTTCTGACTGCGAAGGATAAAAAATACAGAGCGGTAATCCTCCTCGGAACAAAAACAGACACCCTTGATATGGCAGGTACTGTTCTTGAGAAAAATCCCGTTTCTGTTACAGAAGACGAAGTTCGTGAAGTAATCACATCTTTCGTTGGTGATATTTCACAGATTCCGCCTATGTACAGTGCCATTCAGGTAAACGGACAGAGGCTTTATCATCTTGCACGCCAGGGAATTGATGTTGAAAGAGAAGCAAGGTGTGTTACTATATTTTCTATCGACATTGAGAACATCACTCTCCCCTATGTCACTGTTAATGTGCACTGCAGCAAGGGTACATATATCCGCACACTGGCATCAGATATCGGAGATAGGCTCGGTTGCGGTGGTTGTATAAGCGAACTTTGTCGCACTGCATCAGGTATTTACAGCATCGAAAACGCAATAACTCCCGATGACCTCCTGAAGCTTTCTGAGGAAGGAAAGGTTGACGAAGTAATTATCCCCGTGGATACAGCATTTTCAGAATATGGAGCAATCCATCTTGATAAAACAAAAGCAGACCGTGTAAAGAACGGTGTGCCGATTTACTATAAAGGTAAAAAACAAGGGAATTTCTACCGTGTATATGACGAAAACGGTGTATTTATAGCTCTTTCGCAGGCTGATACCGTTGACGGCAGAGAATGTCTTAAGCTTATAAAGGGGTTTTATAAATGACAAAGACCGTGATAGCACTCGGTTTTTTTGACGGAGTGCATATTGCACATCAGGAAATAATATCAAGAGCTGTCAGGTTTGCAAGGGATAACTCTCTTACGCCTGTTGCACTTTCCTTTGACAGATCACCTCTGGAAATACTGTCCTGTGAAAAAGTCTGCTATATTTCTTCCCCAGAAGAAAAAATCAGGCTTATTGAAAATTCAGGAGCAAATGCAGAGTTTCTTCCGCTTTCGAAGGAGCTTCTTTGTATGTCTCCGGAAGAATTTGTGAGAGATATACTTGTAGGCGAATTTAATATTTCCCATGCAGTATGCGGATATAATTACCATTTCGGGAAAAACGGAGACGGTGACACCGTTACGCTCTGCAATCTCGGCAAAAAATACGGTTTTTCCACTGAAGTATGCGATGAAATTACCTTGGGAAACGAAATCATATCTTCAAGCAATATCCGTATGCTACTCAAAAACGGTAATGTCGCTTTGGCAAATAAGCTTCTTGGCTATAATTTTTCAATACAAGGTAAGGTTATAGAAGGTAAACATCTTGGAAAATCCCTCGGGTTTCCTACTGCAAATGTTTTTTTTGAAGAAAACAGACTTTCTCCTCTTTGCGGAGTCTATAAAACATTTGTTACAGTTAACGGTATCAGGATGCCTGCAATTACAAATGTGGGGATAAACCCTACCGTAGGCGGAGAAAAAATGCGTAGCGAAACCTATATTCCCGATTTTTCAGAAGATATCTACGGTAAAGAAATTAAAATTGAATTTGTGGATTTTATCAGGGAAGAGAAAAAATTTGCAAATATCGATGAACTGAAAAGTCAAATCAAAAAAGATGTTGAAGGAGGATGTGTATGAAAACAGGAATCGTTCTTGAAGGCGGTGCAAGCCGTGCGTATTTCACTGTCGGTGTACTTGATGCTCTTCACGATATGGGATTTAAAACAGACTATCTTATCGGTGCATCTGCAGGTATTGCAAATGGCGTGTCATTTGTATCGGGGCAACGGGGCAGGAATCTTGAGATTGGTCTTCACTATCTTCCCGATAAGCGTTATATGGGATTAAAACATCTGCTTAATCCCAAAAACCGCAGTTTGTATAATCTTAAATTTGTTTTTGATGATATACCCAATATTCATATGCCGTTCGATTATGATGCTTATGATAAATCCGGTATAACTACTCTTGCGGCACTTACCAATATCAAAACCGGTAAATGCGAATATCACAAAGTAAAATCAAGTGATAAGGAATGGAAAACTGTTATTGCAAGCTGTGCTCTCCCCCTTTTATTTCAGCCGGTAAAACTTGGAAATGGGCTATATCTTGACGGCGGAATTGCAGACCCTATACCGGTAGATAAGGCAATAGAGGACGGGTGCGAAAAAATTATAGTAGTAACAACCAGAGAAAGAAAGTATGTTAAAAATGAGGAATCTGCTATAAAAATCGTCAATAACATGTATAAAAAGTATCCTGAATTCACCGCGGTTATGAAGGCAAGGGCAAAAGTCTATAACGAAAGTCACGCTCACGTCCTTGCCCTTGAAAAAGAAGGACGAATTATCCACATTGCCCCCGAAGTAAGCACCTCCGGATGGAAACGCACTGAACGCAGAAACAAAGCTATTCAGGCAATGTATGATGAAGGATATAGGACAGCAATGAAATATAAAGATCTAATAAAAAAAGGTTGATGCTTTGCATCAACCTTTTTTAATTGCGTCCCAGTAACTTTTTGTCTGCGATTCCAGTTTGTTTTCTCCGTACTGATAATATTTTCTGCCGAGAAGTGTATCTGGCAAGTATTGTTGTTTTACATAGCTATGCGGATAAGCGTGGGGATATTTATATCCGTTTCCGTGTCCGAGGGAGGATGCACCACTGTAGTGAGAATCCTTGAGGTGTGCAGGAATATCCCCCATTAAGCCGTCGTTTATATCAGAAAGTGCCGCATCAATACCGCAGATTGCACTGTTTGATTTAGGCGATGTTGCAAGCATAATTACTGCCTCGGCAAGAGGAATCCTAGCTTCCGGGAAGCCAAGCTGAAGTGCCGCATCAACGCAGGATTTTGTAATAACAATTGCATTGGGGTATGCAAGACCTATATCCTCTGCCGCCATTACAAGAATTCTTCTGCATATACTTTGCAAATCTCCTGCTGCAACAAGGCGTGCAAGATAGTGTAGCGCTGCATCGGGATCACTTCCCCTAACGGATTTCTGAAAAGCACTTAAAACATCGTAATGACTGTCACCGTCACGGTCGTGGCGGAACGCTTTTTTCATTGTTACAGATTCCGCTAAATTAAGATTTACAACTATGTTCTGCTCTGCATCAGGTCTGGCAGCCATAATTGCAACCTCAAGAGAATTAAGTGCTTTTCTCACATCACCGCAGGCAGACTGTGCCATGTGGTCGTAAGCTTCCTCATCAATTTTAAGAGAATAATCGTCACTTAGTTTTTCTGTCGCCCTTTTTAGTGCTTCCTTTACATCATCAGGCTCAACGGGATTAAACTCAAACACCGTTGAACGGGACAAAATCGCATTATATATGTAAAAATACGGATTTTCCGTAGTAGATGCAATTAAAGTCACTTTGCCGTTTTCGATACATTCAAGAAGACTCTGCTGCTGTTTTTTATTAAAATTCTGAATCTCATCAAGATAAAGCACAACTCCGTCAGCACCAAGCATTGACTCCGCTTCCTGAAGCATTGATTTTATATCAGATACCGAGGCGTTTGTCGCATTAAGCTTATATAGTGGCTTCCCCGCTTTCTGAGCAGCAATATTTGCAACGGTGGTTTTTCCGATTCCGCTAGGACCGTAAAAAATCATATTCGGTATTTCACCGCTCTGTATTATATTGTAAAGCACCTTACCCTCTCCAAGAATATGTTTCTGTCCTACAACATCCTCCAAAGTGACGGGGCGCATTCTATCTGCCAAAGGTTTGCGCATAAATTTCACCTCACCAATATATTATACAAAGTTTTTCTTCCAAAAACAAGACTTTTATGTTAAAATGTATTTATTCAGAGGAGGCAATAAAATGACAAGAAAAGAACGGGCAGAAAATTTCTGCAAAATACTTAAAGAAATTTATCCTGATGCTATTTGCTCGCTTAATTACTCAAATCCCCTTGAGCTTCTTATCGCTACACAGCTTTCTGCTCAATGTACAGATGCGAGAGTCAACATTGTTACAGAGTCACTGTTTAAAAAATATCCCGATGCAGAGGCTTTTGCAAGTGCATCTCAGGAAGAACTGGAAAAAGATATTCATTCAATCGGTTTTTATCACAACAAGGCTAAAAATGTCATTAACTGCTGTCGTAAAATCATTGATAACTTCGGTGGAGAAGTTCCCGGTACAATGGAAGAGCTACTCACATTGGACGGTGTAGGAAGAAAAACTGCCAACCTTGTCCTTGGAGACCTTTTCGGAAAAGGCGGTATGGTTATTGATACTCACGCAAAAAGAATACTTTACAGAGTAGGTCTTACAAAGGAAACTGAGCCTGTCAAGGTAGAGAAAGATACCGAAAAGCTCCTTCCCCGCTCTGAGCACAGTGATTTCTGTCACAGACTGGTTCTTCACGGAAGGGCTCTTTGCACAGCAAGAGCACCAAAGTGTGCAGAGTGTCCCGCAAACACAGTCTGCAAAAAATGTAGTCTGAAATAACAAAATATATATTGAAAAGCCGAAAGCAGTATAGTATAATAGAATATGTATACATAGATATCATATTTCGGAGGGAATAATTATGAAAAAAGAAAAAGACAATTCTCAACCGCAAAATTACGAAACAGAAAACGAAACTCTCGGAGCTAAATTTTCACCATATCAGGAAAATTCTTACGGTGATGGTGAGGAAGATTTCCAGGGATTCAGAACAAGAAAAGACTATATTATTGACTCTCTTCAGCGCTACTGGGAAAACTGCAAGGTTATGATGATGAGTTCGCTGAGTCATATGCGCAGCCCTGTTACGATTATCGTTATTATATTCCTTATTGCGCTGTATATCCTTCTTGGTTGGGCAGGCTCTGTTGATTTTAAGTACTATAATATCAATGTAGAGCAGGCGATAACAACAAACCTTGACATAACTATAAACGCTATTTTAGGCTACTTTTTCGGTCCTGTTACCTGCGCAATAGGCGTTGCTCTTTGTACAATCGTCAGAATGATTGTCAAACTTCAGCGTTTTTATGCAATCTACTTTATCTGTGCAACAGTTGCGGGCTTTTTGCACGGATGGCTTCTTTACAGACACAAAGCCATGTGGTTCGGAACACGTTTCCGCGGTTTTTACACCGACCTTTTGGCAAAAGTGTCACTGACAAGATTTTCTATATCAACATTTGTAAATGTTCTTCTTATGGCGATTCTCTACAAAATTATGTATGATTATCCCATATACGACTATCTTCTTCATTACTCAAAAGGTGGTGTTGAACCACTTACATCTCTTTACGGATTTTTCTCAGTATTTGTAGTAAGTATGCTGTTCGAAATACTTATTGTGTATGTCGCACTTGTTGTGATTAACTTTATTGTTTCAAAGGCGTTCCCATCACAATTTGACGAACCGTCACTTATTGTAAACGAAGAAGGTGAAATTATAAACCCTGATGACGAAGACATGTACTGAAACAATACTATTTCGGAGGACTGACTGTGGATTACTGTTTTGACGACAAGCTTGATGTAAAGCTCATTGCACTGTATATTATTGAAAATTTTAAAACTCCTGTTCCTAATGCATTTATTGTGGATACCCTTATGCTTGAGCCGTTTGTCAATTATTTTGACCTTCAGCAAAGAATCGGTGAACTTGAGGATGAAGGTTTTGTCACATTTTTTACGGAGAATGACGAAAGATTCTACTCAATCACCCAAAAAGGTCGGGAAGCTCTTGAATTTTTTGGGGACAGAACACCGAAAACTGTCCGTGAAAGGCTTCTGCGGGCAATAAAAATCAAGGTTAAAGACCTCAAAAATGCGCTCAGTATAAAAGCTGATTACAAAAAGCTTAACGATATTGAATACAATGTTTCGCTGGGCATTTCTGAGGGCAGCTTTGATATGTTCAGTCTTAACCTTTCTGTCGGAGACGAAGTTATGGCAAAAAAAATATGCGGAGCTTTCAAAAACAATCCGCAGGCAATGTATTCGGAATTTCTTTCGATACTCACAAAAAACATTTAAAGGAGACCCCCTATGAATATTACACAGCTTAAAGAAGAATTTATCGCGCTCTATGGAGGAAATGAAAATGATATCAGAATTTTTCATTCTCCCGGCAGAGTTAATCTTATAGGAGAACACACGGACTATAACGGCGGGTTTGTTTTCCCGGCTGCTCTTACAATGGGCACAACAATTCTTCTCCGTCCTAACGGAGAAGAATTTATTCACTTGAAGGCGACAGACCTTCCGGATATTGTCGAGCTTGATATATCAGATCTCGACTCATACCGTGACCTGAGGTGGGGCAACTATCAGGCAGGAGTCTGTCTTGAACTGCAAAAAAGCGGCTACGATGTCATAGGCTGCGATATGCTTTATGACGATACACTTCCTCATGGTGGCGGACTTTCGTCATCTGCAGCAATTGAGGTTTGTACGGCGCTCGCCCTCGCGACACTTTCAAATGAGAAAAATGGCAAAGGGGCTCCCGATATGACCGAAATGGCATTTATCGGACAGAGTGCAGAGCATAATTACTGCAATGTAAAGTGTGGTATTATGGATCAGTTTGCATCTGCAAAAGGTAAGAAAAACCACGCTATATACCTTGACTGCAAGGTTATGGATTATAAGCTTATCCCCCTCAAAATGGACGGTTGCAAGCTTGTTATAACAAACACAAACAAAAAGCACTCACTTGCGTCAAGCAAATATAATGAACGCAGAGGGGAATGTGAAACCGGTCTTGAAATCCTCAAAAAATCGCTTCCCGACGTCAAATGTCTCGGAGATGTAACGGTTGAAATGTTTGAATCGGTTAAATCAAATATCAAAGACGAAACCATCCTTAAAAGAATCACCCATGTTATATACGAAGATGACAGAGTTCTTAAAAGTATAGATGCTCTGGAAAATGGTGACATAGAACTTTTCGGCAGACTTATGAATGAAAGTCACGATTCGCTTCGTGACCTTTACGAGGTAACAGGAATTGAGCTTGACACCCTTGTTGAAGAGGCAAGAAAGATTGACGGTGTTCTCGGTTCAAGAATGACAGGTGCAGGCTTTGGCGGAAGTACAGTTTCCATTGTAAAAGAAGACGCTATTGATGAATTTATTGAAAAAGTTACTAAAAATTACACTGAAAAAATCGGCTATGCACCGACAGTTCTGATTGACGATATCGGTGACGGCGGTATGGAGATATTATGAAAAGACAGATTATAGATGCACATTATCATAACTGTCAGTGGTATTCCCACGGGCAGACATTCCTTGAATTTCAGCAGGAGTATCGTGAAAAATGCGGTGTAACAGGATTCTTGCTTCTCTGCGTTCCGGGAATAAAGGGGTGGGCTACACATTTTTGCCCTGCACAGAATATCCTTGGTGCTATTTCAAAGCTTGAGGACAAGACAAATTCTACATATGTATACGGCGGACTTTTCTATCCCGATGCACCTATTATTCCTGAGAAAACTGCAGAATATAACTTTAAAAAGCAGGCTGAAACCCTTATGGAAATCGGTTTTGACGGTATGAAAATGTTTGAGTCAAAGCCTACTATAAACAAAAAGCTAAAATATGGTGTTGACAGAGAAGGGTATGAGGAGTATTTCGCTTATCTTGAAGAAAACGGAATTCCCCTTCTTATGCACGTTAATGACCCCCATAATTTCTGGGACCCTGAAACCGCACCGCCTCTTGCAAGACAGAACGGCTGGTTTTACGGTGACGGCACTTTTGCCACTAAGGAAGAAATTTATGCCGAGGTTTATAACGTGCTCGAACGTCATCCGAAGCTTAAGGTAACACTTCCCCACGGATTTTTCCTTTGCGATAGTCCGGAAGGTTTATCACAGCTTTTTGAAACTTACGAAAATGTTTACACAGACCTTGCTCCCGGTCCTGTATTTTTAGAGGCAATGTCAAAGGACTACGAAAACTGGAAAGCATTTTTTAATAAATACTATAAGAGAATTCTTTTTGCAACAGATGCAAAAAATTACTCTCCCTTCCCCCTTACAGAGAGCCTCTTCAATGATGTATACCGATTCATTGCAACAGACGATGTTTACAGTGCATTTGACTATTACGACAGCGAATGTACTCTTCACGGTATGGGACTTGATGAAGAGAAGCTCAATGCAGTTCTTGCGGGAAATTATCTTGATATTGTAGGGCACAAAGCTCCGAAGGAAATTGACCGCAAGGCTCTGGGTAAATACATTGAAGGATTTATCCCCAATCTTGTAGACGGTGAAACAAAGGACGAGATTATTAAGTATTATAAGGAGAATTTCTGATGGCAAGAAAAATTATTGACTCCCACTGCCATATTTGTCAGTGGAATACAGACGGTGTTTCATTTATAGATTCATTTAAAAACTATAAAGAGAAGTGCGGTCTTTATGCAGTAAATACTCTGTCACTCCCTATGGCAGGGGAATCCCGCGGTGTATATTCAATGGCACAGAATATTGTGGGTGCTATTTTAAAGCTTGAGGACGAAACTGCATATTCTTACGGTGGTCTTTTCTATCCCGAAGCACCTATTAATGATGAGCTTGCCGAAAAGTTTGACTTCAAAGCACAGGCTGAAGAATTTATGGCAATGGGATTTGACGGAATAAAGCTCCTTGAGTCAAAGCCGTCACTTCATAAAAAGCTTGCATACGGCATTGATAAAAAAGGCTATGATGCGTTCTTTAAATATATTGAGGATAACGATATCCCCATGAATTCCCACGTTGCCGATCCCCACGATTTCTGGGATGAGGACAAAGTTCCCCCGATTTTCAAGGAAAAGGGTTGGTTCTACGGTGACGGAACTTATGCATCAATAGAAGAAATTTACGGTGAGGTTTATAATGTTCTTGACCGTTTCCCCGGTATAAGAATTACTCTTCCCCATGGTTTCTTTATGGGGCATTGCCTCCAGGAACTTGCAAAGGTACTGGATAAATACTCCAACACATCAATTGACCTTGCGCCCGGTCCTGCACTTTTCCAGGCATCGGTAGGAAAATATGATGAATTTAAAGCATTTTTTGAGAAATACTATAACCGTATCATTTTCGGTACGGATGCAAACAACTATTCGGATTTTGAAACACTTACAAAGCCCCTTTGCAGTGATGTATACCGCTTCTTTGCAACAGATGATGAATATACTGCATTCAGCTATTATGACAGTACCTGCACAATTAAAGGTATGGGGCTTTCTGACGAAAAGGT
This sequence comes from Clostridia bacterium, assembly GCA_045604905.1. Lineage (GTDB taxonomy): Bacteria > Bacillota > Clostridia > UMGS1883 > UMGS1883 > UMGS1883. The sequence continues at coordinate 23,285 of JAZUOX010000006.1, read as the reverse complement.
GCGTGCAATAGAGTGCGATAACTTTGTAAATCTTGTAGGCGACAAGCCAAAAAAGGTTGACAGAGAACTTCTCAAGAAATATATTGAGAAATTCCTTCCGTATATGCCGGAAGATGATACGAAAATTTCTATCATTGATTATTGTAAGAATAAGTTATAATACAAATAGTCTGTACCGCTTGGTGCAGACTATTTAAAAAGGTGAACTTTATGTTGGTAAAAAAGTTAAAAGAAGAACATATTCTCACAAGAGATGAGTTCAAAAAATTACTTTCAACAGATAAATATGACGAAGAGCTTTTTAAGACTGCAGATTCGGTACGCAGGGAAATCTACGGCACCGATGTTTATATCCGCGGTCTTATTGAGTTTTCAAATTTCTGCAAAAACAACTGCTATTACTGCGGTATAAGGTGCGACAACAAAAAGGCGGAACGTTACCGTCTTTCAAAGGATGAAATTATGGAGTGTTGCCGTGAGGGTTACACCTTGGGTTTCCGCACCTTTGTGCTTCAGGGAGGCGAAGACCCCTATTTTACTGATGAAAGATTTTGCGATATTATAAGAACCATCAGGGGGGAATTTCCCGATTGCGCTATCACTATATCTGTTGGCGAAAGGTCTTACGACAGTTATCTTGCCTATTTCAATGCAGGTGCAAACCGCTTTCTGTTAAGGCACGAAACTGCAGAAGAAGAACACTACAATAAGCTCCACCCTGCAGAAATGAGCCTTGAAAACCGTAAACGTTGTCTTTATGACCTGAAGAAAATCGGTTATCAGGTAGGTAGCGGATTTATGGTCGGCTCGCCTTATCAGACTATTGACAACATTATTTCAGACCTGTTCTTCCTTAAAGAACTTCAGCCCGATATGGTTGGAATAGGACCGTACGTTAATCATAAGGAAACGCCCTTCAAGGATTTTGAAAACGGCAGTGTGGAATTAACGATACGGCTTATTTCCGTACTTCGTTTAATGTTCCCCCATGCACTGCTACCCGCGACAACGGCACTGGGTACACTCGCTGAGGACGGCAGAGAAAGAGGACTTCAGGCAGGGGCAAATGTAGTTATGCCCAACCTTTCGCCCCAGAGATTCAGAAAGCTTTACAGTATTTACGACAATAAAATTGCCACAGGGGAGGAAGCGGCACAGAGCCGTGCACTCCTTGAAAAGCGTGTAAAAAATGCAGGTTATAAGGTAGTGACTGCAATTGGAAATGTAAAAAAACCTGCAGGTAACAAATGCCTTGTGGCTATGAGTGGCGGTGTTGATTCCTCGGTTGCGGCACATCTGATGAAAGAAAAAGGGTATGACTGCGTTGGCGCTACAATGAAGCTTCTCGGAGCGCAAATACCCATTGACGAAGAACACGCCTGCTGCAGTCTTGAGGATATAGAAGATGCAAAAAAGGTGTGCGATGCACTTTCTATGGAGCATTTTGTATACGATTTCTCCCCCGATTTCTGTGAAAAGGTAGTGGACAAATTTGTTTCTGCCTATGAAAACGGTGCAACACCTAATCCGTGTATAGAGTGTAACAGGCACCTTAAGTTTGAAAGATTATTTAAAGAGGCGGAGGCTCTTGGATGCGACTTTATCGCAACTGGACACTATGCACGTATTGAAAAGGAAAATGACAGATACGTATTAAAAAAAGCCCTTGACCCCTCAAAGGACCAGAGCTATGTTCTTTATTCATTGACAAAGGAGCAGCTTGCAAGAACTCTCTTCCCCCTTGGCAATATGACAAAGGAGGAAGCACGCGCTATTGCAGAAAAGCATAATCTTGTAAATGCTCACAAAAAGGACAGTCAGGATATATGCTTTGTTAAAGACGAAGATTATACGGACTTTATCCGCCGTTATACAGAGAAAGACTATCCCGAAGGTAATTTTATTGACAAAGACGGAAATGTCCTCGGAACCCATAAGGGAATTATTTCCTACACCGTAGGTCAGCGAAAAGGACTTGGACTTGCATTACCTGCCCCCCTTTATGTATGCGATATTGATACAGATAAAAATGCAGTTATCCTTTGCCCTCACGAGGATTTGTTCTCGAGTGAACTTATGGCAAACGACATTAACCTTACCGCAGTTGACGATTTATATACGCCTATGCGTGTTAAAGCGAAAATCCGCTACCGTCACACCCCTGCAGATGCAACGGTAGTACAACTTGACGAAAATACTATCCGCGTTACCTTTGACGAGCCGCAACGTGCAATAACCAAAGGTCAGGCAGTAGTTTTATATAGTGACGATACGGTAATTGGTGGAGGCACTATAATAAAAACGGCACCCACCGCATAACGCAAAATTATTATAGTTTCAATTCACCTGTGTTTATAATTCAATGTTATTTTGTTGGGAATCAGCTTTTTAGCTGATTCCCTTTTTATTTTCTATTAATGAACTATTGTACTTCCGCCGATAAATTCACGGATAATTGATATGGGCGGAATAACTTCCGGATTCATCGTTTCAAAGAACGACAGAAGCTCTTTAAGGCGCATTGCCTTACTGTAATACTCGCTGTCCTCCCCTATTGTGTTAAGGAGTTTTATTGCAGGCTCTTTCAGCACCGAAAGCTCATACACAAGGGATGAATTAAACACCTCGTCAGCTTCGCTTTCAAAGGGGAAAATATACTTCTGCTCTCCCCGTCTGACGCTTTTCCACAGCTTGAAAGTATGCTCTGCGGGAGTATTACGGAACTGCGCATCCCTGACCATTCTGCGGATAAGTCGGTTATCCGTAGGTGAAAATGCGTTATACTCATCAAGGCAAAGGCTTGTAAGTGCGCTAAGATATATTTTATATTTATTCTTTCTTTCAACACGGCTTGTAAGAAGCTCGTTAAGGGCGTGAATACCCTCTACAATAAGAATCTGTCCCTCGTTAAGGGTTATTGTTTTTCCCTTTACTCTATGACGCACATTGAAATCATATTTTGGAAGTTCTACACTTTTCCCTTCTGTCAGAAGCGAAAGGTGCTCGTTAAAAAGCTCGTAATCAATAGCTTCTACACATTCAAAGTCCATTTCGCCCTTTTCGTCACGGGGCATACGGTCATCATTTACATAATAATCATCAAGGGATATTACTATCGGCTCAACATGATTAATGCGGAGGTGCAGACACAGTCTGTTTGCAAAGGTTGTTTTTCCAGAAGACGAAGGTCCTGCAATAAGGATGACCTTTATATCACTGTTTTCACTGATTTTATCGGCTATACGGCTTATACGCTTTTCGTGAAGGCCCTCAGAAAGGTTTACTATATCGGTGCTCTTTCCATTCTGAATAAAACTGTTAAGGCTGAAAATATCCTCTGCACCGATTGTTGTTATCCAGTCGCGGTAATCTTCTATTGCACGATGCACTTTTGCACCGGATTTCATTTCGGGAATAGAGTTTACAGTGTAATTTGTGGGATATTTCAAAAGAAATCCGTCTTCATAAGGGATAACATCAAAATTATTTACAGCCTTTACGCTGTACGCAAGTGGCTGATATGTGATGTGACATCTTTTTGCCGTTTCGCATACCCGTATTTTTTCTGCGGGCAGACGTGAAACTTCTTTCGCGCGGAAAGCATCACCGTATTTTTCAAAGAGTTTTACAACATCGTTCTTTGAAAGCTCCTTCTGATTTATGGTGATACCGTTCTCTATTATTGATTTTATTTTTGCTTTTATTCTTCTTGCGGTTTCTTCTTTAGTGATATCATTACATTCAATTTCAAAGTAAGTGGATTTATTAACGGACTGCCTTATAAACACGGCACTGCAGTCAGAAAGCTGTTCTACTGCGTGCAGAAGAACAATAATCAGTGTTTCCTTGTAAATAAGATACCCCTCATCATCTGAAATTGTAATGGAAGTAATTTCATCCCTATCCTTTAAAATATAACCAGGGGCAACTATTGCATTGTTTCTCTTTACAGCAAGGACTGTTTTTTCAAGGTTTTGTGATTTTATGAAATCACTTACAGTGATTTTGTCATCTACCGTGTATTCTTTTTTATCAAAATTAATTTTCATGAAATCAATCCTTTAAAAATTCTACTGCCTTTTTCTTCTTCTCTATTATTTCATCAATGCGTTTTATGTAGTCTCCTGCTTCCTTGGGGTTAAATACTCTTTCTATTCTGTCACCTTTAACCATCTTTGTGGACGCACCACCGCCGAGGGCAAATATGGTCTGTATCTCCTCCATAATATAAATATTATAAAGACTTTCGTGTCCGTTCTTTGCAAAGGCAGTGTTCTCAAGGTTCCCGAGAGTATTTCTCTGCTTATACATATAGTATGGCATAAAGCCTTTTTCCGTAAGATATCTGTGAGAGAAATCTATCATTTCTGCAGTATGGGATGCAAAGCGGAGCTTTTCAAAATCGTCAATAAGCTTCGCCGCACGCTTCATATACATAGTATGAACTGTGACAGCATCAGGATTAAGACCTACTACTTCTCTTACTGTTTTTTCAAAATCATCGGGAGTTTCTCCGGGAAGACCTGCAATAAGGTCTGCATTTATACTGAAAAAGCTATACTTTTTCGCCATCTCAAAAGCCTTTACTGTATCTTCAACGGTATGTCTTCTTCCGATTAAAGCAAGTGTCTTCTGATTCATCGTCTGCGGGTTTATACTGATTCTGCCTACGCCGTTACTCTTAAGGGTGTCCAGCATTTCGCAGGTAAATGTATCAGGCCTGCCTGCTTCAACAGTAAACTCTTTAAGTTCAGACACATCAAATGATGATTTTATATCTTTTATCAGAATATCCAGGCTTTCAGGCGGTAGAGTTGTTGGGGTACCTCCACCAAAATAAACGGTTTCAACCTTATAACCAAAATCATCTGCAATTCGGGCAGTTGCCTCTATTTCCTTTCTGAGCGCATCAACATAAGGCATCAAAAATTTACTGTTGTGAGCTACTGCCTGAGAAATAAACGAGCAATAAGCGCACCTGGTCGGGCAAAAAGGTACTCCGACATAAAGGCTTATCGCATTTTTCTCTCTTTCTTTTAAAAGTTCTGCCTCTTTTTTTGCAACTGCAAGACTGAGCAGAGCTTTATTTTTTTCAACATAGTATTCGTCTGTCATAAAAGAAAGGATATCTTCATCAGAAAAGCCTTCTTCAAGCATCATTCTGGCAGTTTTTGCAGGTCTTATACCTGTTGAAACACCCCAGGGGGTTGGCATATCAGAAAGCTTTTTACATGCAAAAAACACTGACTTTTTTATAAGGTCGCTTATTTCTTTCCTGTTTGGCGAAAAAAGCTGCTTCTTCGCTTCTCCAAAGGCTTTTTTATCGCCTATGGTAACCGTTGCAGCAGCTTCGTACACATTATTATTATCGATTAAGCCTGATTCCACCGTAAACTCTGTATTTATGTCAAAAAAGAGCTGCAATACCTGTCTTACGGCGTCATCAAGCTCATGACCTTTTGTTATTATTTCCATAAAATCATCTCATTACATGGTTTACTATATAGGGGTTATATGCTCTTTCCTCGCCTATCGTTGTCTCGGGTCCGTGTCCCGGATATACAATAACATCATCATTGAAATTATCCATAAGATATTTAAGAGAGTTAAGCTCCGCTCTGAGATTTCCCCTGTCAAATCGTCCGATAGATTCCCGGAAAAGTAAATCTCCGCTGAAAAGATACTCTCCTGCTTCAATGCATACACCTCCTGGACTATGACCGGGAGTGTGATGAATTTTAAGCTTATTGCCGCAAAAATCTATTACATCACCATTATCAAAATTAACGTCTGCCTTGCAATGTCTGATTTTTGCGTTTGATATATCGCTGAGGTTTTTTGTATCATCAGAAAGCATTATTTCATCTTCCTGATGCACATAAACCTTTGCTCCGGTCTTTTCCACAAGCTCATCCACCGCTCCGATGTGGTCAAAATGCCCGTGGGTAAGAAGGATTTTTGTAATCGTGCAACCCTCATTTTCTGATGCAAGCATAATCTTTGAACACTCATCGCCCGGGTCTATTGCGATTGCTTCGCTTCCTTCTGTGAGCAGGTAACAATTTACCTGTAATTCGCCAACTACTACTTTTTGTATTTTCATATTATCACCTTACTGCACTGTTCTCTTAATCTCATAAACACCGGGGACTCTGTGAAGCTTTCTTATTATAGAATCAATCTGTTCTTTACTTGAAACCTCGATAGTAATATCAATAAGAGCAGTCTTATCCTTAAGTGCTCTTGCGTTGGTTGCAAGAAGATTAAGTTTTTCCTCCGATACAACACCGATAACATCTGCAAGCACACCGTTACGGTTTGTGCATGCTATACTGAGTTCTGCATTGAATGAGGTTGATATGCCCTCAAGCCAATCACAGTCAATCATACGGCTACGCATATCTTCCGTAAGATTTTCAGGTTGAATGTTTATACAGTCACAACGGTGTATGCTGACACCTCTGCCTCGTGTGATAAAACCGATTATATCATCACCGGGAACGGGATTACAACAACGGGAAAGTCTTACAAGGCAGTTATCAACGCCCTTAACCTCAATACCCAGGTTTGTCTTATTGGGTTTTATTTTCGGCTGTTTAACAACTATTTCAGGAGTAAGCAATTCCTTGTTTTCTGTCTGATAACTATCCCTGAGTCTCGCTACAACCTTTGCAGCAGTAATACCGCCGAATCCGATTGCCGCATACATTTCCTCAACCCCTGCAAAGCCGTAACGCTTAAGCATGGGGTCAAGATATTTTGTTTTAAAAAGTTCATTCTGATTAAGTCCGACTCTTTTGAATTCTGTTTCAACAGCAACTCTTCCCCGTTCAATATTTGCTTCTCGGTTTTCTTTTTTGAACCAGGAATTTATTTTACTTCTGGCAGTGCTTGTTTTAACTATTTTAAGCCAGTCCATGCTGGGACCTTTGTTAGCACCGGAAGTAATAACTTCAACAATGTCACCGTTTTGCAATTTATAATCAAGGGGTACTATTTTAGAATTTGCCTTTGCACCCGTCATCTTATAGCCTACTGCAGAATGAATATAGAAAGCAAAGTCAATGGGTGTAGAACCTGCAGGAAGGGCAATAACATCTCCTTTAGGTGTAAACACATAAACTTCGTCAGAGAACATATCAATCTTAAGAGTGCGCATAAAATCTTCCGGATCCACAGAATCGTTCTGTATTTCAAGAAGCTTATTTACCCATTCGAGATTGTCCCCGTTTCCTGCTTTACCTTCTTTATATTTCCAATGCGCTGCAACGCCTCGCTCAGCAACTCTGTGCATTTCCCAGGTTCTTATCTGTATTTCAAAAGGCTGACCGTCCGGACCGATTACCGTAGTATGAAGCGACTGATACATATTGGGCTTAGGCATTGCAATATAGTCTTTAAATCGTCCGGGAATTGGTTTGTATTCCTCGTGAACAATACCTAAAACGGCATAACACTCCGCAACTGTATCTACGATAATTCGCACTGCGAAAAGGTCATAAATCTCGTCAAGGGTCTTGTTCTGATTATACATTTTTCTGAAAATACTGAAAATATGCTTTGCCCTTGCAGAAATGTGACACTCAATATTCATTGCCTCCATTTTATCAGCAATAACATTTCGCACATTCTGAACATATGCGTCACGTTCGGACTGTTTCTGTGAAAGCCCGTCTACTATTTCGTAATATGCTACACTGTCAAGGTATTTCAGCGACAAATCTTCAAGCTCAATTTTTATTTTTGAGATACCGAGACGATATGCAAGCGGAGCATAAACATCCAGCGTTTCTTTTGCTTTTTCAAGCTGTTTTTCAGGCTTCATATGCTTAAGAGTACGCATATTGTGAAGTCTGTCTGCAAGTTTTATAAGGACTACACGGATATCCTCTGCCATAGCAAAAAACATCTTTCTGAGGTTTTCAATATGTGCTTCTTCTTTGGATATAACCTTGATTTTATCAAGTTTTGTAACACCCTCTACCAGAAGTGCTATCTGCTGGCCGAATTCTTCTTTTATTTCGTCAAATCCAACTTCTGTATCCTCTATAACGTCATGCAGAAGACCTGCCACTATTGCCTCAGCATCAAGCTCCATATCAGCAAGAATACACGCAACTTCGTACGGATGTACAAAATAAGGCTCTCCGCTGTGACGAAGCTGATTACCGTGTTTTTCCTTACAAAGCTCATAGGCTTTTCTGATAAGCGCCTCATCCTCAGATGCATTCTTATTATACTTTTTTACTTTTTCCATTAAGGATTCAAACGCGCAAGCCATAATGAGCCTCCTTTTTTAAAAATACTTTTCTGCTTCTTGCTTAATTTCCTGATAAACTGCGCTCTTATCTATTGCTACTTTTTTGCCTTTTTCGTTTTCAAGAACTGTTACCTGGATAACATCACCAAGCTTATTGAAGTGAAGTATGTCAAGGTCCTGAAATACTCTGAGCACATTTATTATTTTATCACGCATAATTCTTCTGCCAAACATATCGCTGAATTTCCCTGTAAGACTTGAAATTTCTTCACTGCATGACCCTTGCTGTTTATAATAACGGTACATATCTACAAAATCTTGTCTGTCAGGAAGAACATCTCCCTTAGTCTTGTGAGAAATCCTTATACCGGTCATAATTATCTGCAATCTTACCTGCCCGTTATAAAGATTGATATTAAGTTCACCTGCAATATCAACAATATCACCAACGCAATATTCTGCTGCAAGAGAGCCTGCACCAAACGCAATTGCCTCGACAATTTTTCCGTCACTTTCCGCAAGAATTCTGGTATGCTTTCCTTCGGAAAGGGTTTTAACATCAATAACCTTTGCCCCCATAAGAGCATATACCGGCACCTTATTTCCTGCACCGTAGGGCGCCAGCACCTCTGTTTTTCTTATTGTTGCCGCATTAATATCTTTAACTGTGATTTTCGAGTCAATAAGAAGCTGCGGAAGCTTTGCGGAAGAATCAGTTTCCTTTGCAAATTCATTAAGCCTTCTGTCAAGCTCAGAAATGTACTCCTCTTTAATAGAAAAACCTGCGGCATATGCATGACCACCGAATTTTTCAAGTATATCTGAGCAATGGCTGAGTGCATCAAAAAGATTTATACCCTCAACACTTCTGCCTGAGCTCTTACACCATTCGTCTTCAATTGATATAAGAATACAGGTTTTATTGTAGCGCTCGCATATTCTGGAGGCAACAACTCCTATAATTCCGTGATGCCAGTTACGTTTACCAAGCACAAGCACTTTTTTATCTGCAAGGTCAAGACTGTTTATCATCTCAACTGCTTCTTCAAAGATAACTCTTTCCTCATTTTGTCTGTTGCGATTTTCTTCATCAAGGCGTATTGCCAGTTCCTGCGCCTCCTCAGGGTCTTTTGTAAGGAGGAGATCAACCGCAATCATAGCATTTGACATTCTTCCTGCTGCATTAAGTCTGGGTGCGATAGAATAACTCACAACTGCGCAGTTGTTCCACTTTTGTCTGAGTCCGAGAGTGGAAATAACTGCTGCAAGTCCAGTGTTCGGATTCTTTGAAAGCTTTTCTATACCGCGCGATGCAATAACTCTGTTCTCATCACGAAGAGGGACAACATCTGCAATAGTTCCCAGTGCTACCAGGTCTGAATATTCATCCAGAAGCTCATTCTCGCTCTTGTCACTTGCCGCACATACGAGCTTAAACGCAACTCCTACACCTGCAAGGTCCTTAAAAGGATAACTACAATCAGCCCTTTTAGGGTTAACAACTGCAACCGCCTTCGGGAGCTCTTCCTTACATTCGTGATGGTCAGTAATAATAACATCACAACCGAGTTCTTTTGCATATTCTGTTTCTTCAACAGCTGTTATACCTGTATCTACACTTATGAGAAGAGTTGCTCCACTCTCAAATATTTTTTTAACTGCTGCTTTGTTTATTCCGTAACCTTCATTCTGTCTGTCAGGAATATACGCTTTTGCGTCTACCCCCTGACCACGCAGATATCTTACGAGAATTGCAGTTGAGGTAATGCCGTCAACATCGTAATCTCCGTAAACAACCACATGTTCTTTATTTTCCACTGCTTTTTTGATTCTCTCTACCGCCTTATCCATATCACACATAAGATTCGGCGAATAGAAATTTTCTGATGTTTTGTCAAGGAACTTCTTTGCCTCTGCCGCATCGGTAAAACCTCTGTTCAGAAGAACTTTTGCCACAATTTTGGGAATGTCGAATATTTTTGCATACGCATCTGCCTGCGCTTCACTGATATTTTCATCAAGAAATACCCATTCTTTTTCCAGCATCATTTTCCCTTCTTTCGTTGGAGTTCAAACTCTCGACCATTCGAGCAACTATAATAGATAAATTATACCACACTGATTTATATTTTTCAACATTTTTTATTGTTGTATATAAAAAAAGACGGCACAAACTTTGTTTATACCGTCATTGTTTTTATTTAAAAATTGTTTTTGCATTGTAAAAAAAGATTTTTTCGATATCTTCTTTACTCAAATCAAGAATTTCCGCTGCCTGGAAAAAGCACATAAGACTTTCCTGCATATTGTTTAGGGGCTGGTATTTATATGGACTTCCCGTCACATAGTTCATATCAACAAATCCCGGATGAAGTCCGATAAAATTTGTTCCGAATGTACAAATTCTTCCCAGTGTTTCACCGTGATTATGGTCTCCTCCGAACATCATTTTATCTACGCCAAATGTCCTTATACAGTAGTAAATTGACATTGTTTCCGTAGAGCCGGAAAAATCAAACCAGATGTTTTTAAGGTCTTTTATTTCATCAAGTGCGAGCCTTAGTTTCGGCACATTATGTCCCATAGCGCAATGTGCAAGAATAAGTTTTGCATCGGGGTACTTTTTACAGAAAAACCGTATTTCACGGAGATTAGCCTCATCCCACAGCATATTCTGATAGTGAGAAAGATGTATCATTATAGGCATTTTCCTGTCGTGGGCAAGCTGCCACATCCATTCAGGAGCAAATTCTGAGATATCTGATTCAAGGGCATCTTCTCCGGTAGTATATGTAAGGTAGGGCTTAAGCATCTTTACAGTAGGATTTTCATCAATGATTTTTTCTGTCTGTTCACGGTTGTAATATGGCGGAACAAGGATTCCCACGTCAAGATTGTGTTTTTTTGAAAGCTCAATTATATATGAGTTCTCTTCTGCAATATCTTCGGAAGTGTGTTTGCTGTTCGGCTGTGCCATAATAAGGCCGCCCGCAAGTGGACGGGGTACATATTTTGCCATAAAATCGGCATATTGATCAAAAGCTCTCCCCTCATACCCTTTCGCCGCCGCATATTTGCGGTTTATATGGTAATGGGCATCGTAAATTTTTTCCGGAAGCTTTTCGTCAAGATACTCAATAAGCCATTTCTCGAATTTTTCATCGTAAACTTTCTGTGTCATAACGCTTTTCCTTTCAAAGAATAGTTTTTATATAATCAGCTGATTTAAGTGTATTTTTAAAGCAGTTGTATGTATAGCCTGTTTCAATAATCAGGCTGCCTTCTTTAAACTTTCCTTCTTTAAGCACATTGAACGCCTCTTTATTGCGAAGCATACCGTCACCGATTGCAACAGAGTTATAACAAACACCATCGCGTACAAACTCGATGTGTTCTTCATCATAGACAAGGTCTTTAAAATGCACACCAACTGTACGGTCTGCAAAAAGATATGCCCCCTCAAGCTCGTCATTACCTGCAAGAACAAAGTTTCCGCTGTCGTAGGTAAACATAAGTTCAGGGTTATGGTCAAGAAGATATTTTATATCACTGAAAAGTCCGTATGCTGCAGTTTTAAATGAATAGTCCTCAATAGTAGGAGTTACGGCAGTTGTTCTGCTGAATTCACACATATCACTTACTAAGCGGCGGGCAACGCTGCGGAACTTAATATAGTCATAGTCAATATAGCCTGACGGTTTCTGCGGAACCATCATAAGTATTGGAGATTTCATTTCCTCTGCAAATTTCATCGCATTTTTGTAGTGTTCCAATGATTTTTGATAGCTTTCCTCATCCTTGTAGTTGCAAGGATGAGCAGTATGAATTGTATGAAATTCGATACCGTTATTTTTCATGGCATTAATAAGCTGGGTTAAGTTAATACGGTTACCTATTTCAGCTTCAATCTGAATACCTGTTATTCCGGCATTTCTGAAGCGGAAAAGTCCTTCGTCATAATCTTTTATTTCACCGAGTTCAAGAGCTCTTTCCACCGAATAAAAAAATGAGCCGATTTTGTACATAGTATCAAATCCTTTTTAAATAACGGGATGTTAAAAAAGTAGCTTTTGAATGCGAAATTCGAAATGCGAAGTGCGAAATGTAGGTGAATTTTGCTGAAGCAAAATTTTGTTTCAATTTATCATCTCTTCATTATCACTTTGTATTTTGATTACCGCACAATTGAAAATTCCTTTTTTACTATCCCTTTAAATTTCAGGGGCTATAAAACAAGTTTATAGCCCCTGATTACTTTTTAGAAAGTTAAAACTTTCATTTCGAATTTCGAACTCCGAATTTCGAATTTAATTAGTTACATTCTGCTGTCAAAGGACCAGCCAGCTCCTTAAGATAGAAGAGCTTACCGGGCATTGTGGGAATGAATGATGATGTAATGCTCTTATCAGGACCGTAATGAAGAGTCATAAGGAAGCTCATACCCTGCCAGCCCATGCCTCTGCCGAGAGCACCGTCACATCCGCCGATGATTGTATCTGCCTGAAGGAAGAGTCCGGGTCCAACTGTGTTAGCACGGCAAGGAACAAGTGTTGTACGGCTCTTGAAGCTTGTGATAGCGTTCTGCTCGATAGTCATAGGGTTAAGCTTTGCACCGATTCTGTAGCACTGCTTCTTCCATTCTTCAACTGTATCAAATTCATCTGCAAAGTGGGGTTCCCAGAATGCGATATGACAAGCACGACCTATGCCGAATACGAGAACAAGCTTTGCACCCTCTGCTTTAAGGGCAGCAATCTTCTCAGGATATGTGGGAAGATTTTCCTTTGAAGCAAAGTTACGCTGTGCGGGAGGAACTGTGTTCTCGCCAAGCTTATCAAAGAAAGCCTGCTTCATGCTGTATTCGAATGATGCAGGATCTGTGTTGGGAAGTGTGTTACCCTCAGCATCAGACCATTCGTCCATATTGAATGTGTAAACGTGGTCACACTTTATATTCCATTCCTTAAGAAAGTAAACTGCCCACTTATACATACCCATAGGACCTACGGGAAGAATCATAGCAAGCTTTTCGCCTCTTTCGCGAGCGTTCTTGATCTGAAGAGCGATTTCGTGACCCATAAATGTGTCAAATTCAAAAATGTTGTCACATTCAACGGGAGTAAAGTCCTTATGCCAGAAATCTTCACGGGTTACACCCTTTTCACAGCATTCGTCAATTTTCTTGAGGTCCCAACCCTTGGGGAAAAAGCTTTCGCACATGCTGCCTTCAACTGTACTTAAAAAATCCATAATAATTCTCCTTTTTATTTATTATAATTTTCAATAAATTTCATTATATCTGCGTAGGGTTTTATGCCTGTTGTTGCACCTGTTGCCATTACACAATGTGCACCTGTGGCATTGGCAAACACCATACACTCTTCAAGAGATTTTCCCATAGCATACGCTGCAAGGAAGCCTGAACAGAAGCTGTCTCCAGCACCTGTTGTATCAACAGGATTTTCAATGTAGAAGGGCGGATAAACCGTACCCTTACTCTCACCATCTTTACGAAGGTAACTACCCTTTGAGCCAAGCTTGATGATTACATTCTTTGCACCCTTTGACTGGAATACGTCTGCAATGCTTTCAGGTTCTTCTTCCTTTGCGATACAAACTGCCTCATCAATACTGGGCATAAAGAAATCTATGTAAGGAAGTGACATATCAAGAAGCTCTCCCCATCTTCCGCTTGCATCCCAGCAAACGTCAAGGAATGTGGTCTTGCCCATTTCCTTACAACGTTTAAGGAATTTCATTGTTTCCTCTCCGTCAAAGGTGTCCATAATAAATGAACCGGTTACAAAAACCATATCGCATTTATCAACCGCATCGTAATTAATATCACTTTCAGAAAGGACACCGTTTGCACCTACACAGTGGAAAAATGAACGCTCACCGGTACCGGGGTCAATCATAAGCACTGATGCAGATGTCTGAGCTTCATCTGACACTTTAAGTCCCGATACATCAACGCCTGCATCCCTAAGTCTTCCTTTAAGGAATTCTCCGAACATATCGTTTCCTACCATACCTACCATTGTAGACTCCACACCGATTTTTCTGAGGTTAATTGATGCCGTCATAGCGTTACCGCCATTGTGCATAGTGATTGAATTAACCTTTTCAAGTATACCTTTTTCGGGAAATTTTGTAACAGGCTCAACAATAACGTCTGCTACCAAGATTCCAACACAAGCTACTTTTTTCATGGAAGCATTCTCCTAACTGTTGGCTTTGGATATACCATACACTGTGAAAAAGCCTCTGCATACTGTGCTCCGCACTGATAGCCGCGATATTTTGAAATCGTCTTAACCATATCTGCAAAGTCAATATTATCGTGCTCTCTCATCCACTTAAGCTGACTTTCATGGCATTCAAGCATTTCAAGCTTTAAATCAATCTCATCAGTTATATCTACATATTCAGTAGGTAAAAATTCATTTCCGCCAAGATTATCCATATAGAATATCGGAGTAACCTCCGAAGGGGTGGCCACAGCCGTTTTATAATGAGGCACACTTGCCGCAAATGAAGCATCAAACACAAGCTTTGACACTGCTGTATGGTCAGGCATATAATCATTTGGTGCATGAGTGATAATAAAATCAGGCTGTGCTTCACGAATTATATCCACAACCTTATCACGCTGCTCCTTACTGGATTCATAAGCCAAAAGGTCACCAATGTCACAGGTTACAACCTTGATTCCTGCAAGAGATCCTGCTTTTATAGCCTCATTCTTACGAATCTGTGCAAGCTCATCAGGTTCTATGATAACGTGTCCCAAATTGCCGTTGCATACATGGCATACAGTAACATTGTCGCCACGCTTCACACATTTAGCTAAAGTTCCTGCACAGTTGATTTCAATGTCATCGGGATGACAACCGATTGCAAGTACATTCATTTTCAAAAACCTCCGTTAATTTAGCATTTTAATTGACTTTCTGTCATTTTTATTATACAATTACAGTACGATTATGTATTTAACAATATTTGCGTTTTTTTTATCATTTTGTCCGCAAGGAGGTTTTCCGGAAAATGTTCGACACTCAAAAAGTGCATAAAGAAATTGAAATAAAAGGGTTTAACAGCATATATTACTTTGAATTCGGCAAAGACTTCTCCCACGCTCCTGAAAAGCATAACTTCTGGGAAATGGTTTATGTGGATAGCGGAAGGATAAACGCTATTACCAACGGAGTCGGTCTTACTTTGGAGGAAGGGCAAGCGATTTTTCACGAGCCTATGGAAGTACACGCCCATATTTCCGACAACCGTGTAGCTAACAATATGCTTGTTATATCCTTCAGTGCTGAGGGAGAAATGCTCAGTTTTCTCAGAGGGAAGACATTTAACCTTAACAAAACGGGAAAAATGTTGCTTTCGCTTTTTATAGAAGAGGCAAAAAACGCACTGGGAACAGTTCCGTCAAATTACGAAAACAATGAAAATCTCCACTTCAAAAAAGATGTTTTTGGAGCGTCGCAGCTTCTTGATTGCTATTTCACGGAATTTATCATCCGCCTTATCCGAAGTGGCAGTGATATGAGTGAAAAGCTTGAATTAAGCAAAAAATCCCGTGATATAGCAAATAATTCTTTAAGCGAGCTTATTTCGGATTATCTTAAAAGCAGCATCTACACCCCCATTTCCCTCAAAGAAGTTTGCGAGCATTTTCTTATAGGAAAAACTCAGCTTTGCAAAATTTTCCGTGAGAGCACCGGACAAAGCCCGATGGAGTACCATATGGAGCTTAAAATTTCTGAAGCAAAAAAGCTTCTCAGAGAAAAGAACTACACTGTAAGCCAAATTTCTGATATGTTGGGGTATTCTTCAATCCACATTTTTTCACGAGCATTTAAAAAAGCTGTGGGACTATCTCCCACCGCTTATTCAAGACGCATAATATAACCAAAAGCTTGTTTTTTAGTTATCTCCGGTTTTGTTGGTTTCGGTTGACATTTTCTTACAAACTCTTACATTGACTATCTGCTGTGCGGACTATATAATTTTATTGAGGTGAAATTATATGGTCCGTTCTTTATCTGACGATTTTCAGAATAAAGTTTCTGTTTTGATTGCAAGAAACAATAATATCCTTGATATTCTCACAAAATTTCAGGACAGTTGCGGAAAAACAAGCCGTAGTGTAATAAAATCTGCAACAGGTTGCGGATGTGTGAAAATTGGCGCAGAGAAAGCTGTTTTTGATATTGACAGCATGCAAACGCTTTCTCCCAGAGAACTTTCCGGCATAAACGGAAACATCTGCGTTTCCTGCAAGGAAAGAATAGAAAAGGAAATCGGAGAATCACTGTTTTACACAGCTGCACTCTGCAACGCACTGGGACTTTCAATGAAAGACATAATGAAAAACGAACTGAAAAGTGTAGAAATGCTGGGAAAATACAGTTTGAGGTAATAACACAGCATAATTTACTCTCTTATCCGCTATCAGTTTTAGCAAGCATAGTTTAATGCTCATCAATTCCACACGAATTCCATAAAAACGGGATGTAAAGAAATCCGATTTCTTTACATCCCGTTATAAAATCACTTTCTTCTGTTACCGCGCTTCGACTCTGTGTTGCGCTTTATATCCAGCATTCTGGCATCACTTGACTGTTTGAAAGACGCCATCATATCTTCGAAAGACATATCTTTCTGGCTGTTCTCACTCTGCCAGTCAATTTCTGCAGGTCTGCCACTAAAAGGTTCACTCTTTGTATTTTTCGGCTCCTGAGCTTTCTTAATAGAAAGGCTGATTTTACCTTTTTCGTCAAGAGAAAGAACTTTTACCTTAACTTCCTGATTAAGTGCAAGATGCTCATTAATATCCTTAACATAGTTTCTTGCAACCTCTGAAATATGTACAAGGCCCGTCTCTCCTCCGGGAAGATCGATAAACGCACCAAACCCTGTTATTCCTGAAACCTTTCCCTCAACTATTTGTCCTACTTCGAGTGCCATAAAGGTATTTTGCCCCTTTCAGTGTGTAAAATGAATTCAGTCAGTTACCAATAACAAAAACTGTCTCGTCAGAACGAACATATCCTTCGTCACGGGCCTTCTTTTCGTAGAAGTCGTCAGAAGCACTGTACTCCGCTTTTTTACTGAGCTTTTCGTACTCCTCGTTCTTCGCTGCAGTCTGTTTTTTGCACTGCTCTGTCTCGCGGCGGATACTTGAAATACGAATTTGCTGAGATACAAGAGTGCCGATGAAACTGCCTATTACCAAAACACCAACTATAAGACGTATATAGTTTGCGCGTGTTCTTTTAAATTTTTTAGCAACGGTCTTTTTTGCAACTCGCTTCAAGCTCCTCACCCCTCACAATACAGTATAACTTAAAGCAACTAATTTGTAAAGTTTTTTTTACAACATTTTCATTCTTTTTTTAAGCTTTAAAAATTTCTTTTTTCCATAGCACAAAATACGGGTTTTTGCCCTCTTTATTTTAAGTAAAAGAGCCTTTATCAATCTGTAAATCCATAGTATCGGAGATGAAATAATCCTTATCAAAATCATAATAGGGCGGATTGAATATTTTATGATTCTACAGATTTCTTCTATGATTTTCATCGAGATACGGCTTAGAAAAGCAACATAGAAAAGAGCCCCGCTAAGAGCTCCCGCCACTTGATAATACCTCATCTGTCCACGGTTAAAATAAAAGCCGAGACCAATTAACACAAAGGTTACCACAACCGCAAAGAGGATATCCTCTGCAGTTGTTCTTATTTTTCCTGCAGAATGTATTCTGCGCAAGCTTCGTTGAAGGTCAAAAAACAGCGCGCAAAAAATTCCCGACAGTATACAAAGAAGAAATACCATAAGCTGATGCTTTGAGGAAACTTCCATTATTTAAGCACCCTTTTAAGAAAGCTTTCTTTTTGCACTCTGCCTTTTGTATATACACATCCGTCAATATCTCCCTCAATGAGAATTTCTCCGTTCTGGGTAGAAAGATTCTTTACCCTCATTTCATTTCCGGTAACTGTAAGGTTAGCATCTTCAGTAATGAGCACAATTTTCTCGGGAAGAAAGCTTTCCACATCCTTAACTCCGCTTGCAGTAAGCTTTCTACGGTTTTCAAGTATAATATTTCCGCTTTTTCCTGTTGTCATTTCTGCCATAACAAAACCTCCTTGTCTTAAAGTATATTTAAGGCAGGGAGGTTTTATCACTGTTATTAAAGCATTTTCTTCAAAAACATACCTGTGTACGAATCCGGGTTTTGTGCAATTTCTTCAGGCGTTCCGCAAGTAACAAGAGTTCCTCCGCCGTCACCGCCTTCCGGCCCCAGGTCGATAATATGGTCTGCCGTTTTAATAACATCGAGGTTATGTTCAATTACAAGAACGCTATTACCTTCGTCAACAAAACGGTTAAGAACATCTATCAGCCTGTGCACATCGGCACTGTGAAGACCTGTTGTCGGCTCGTCAAGAATGTAAATAGTCTTGCCAGTAGAGCGTTTTGAAAGTTCTGTTGCCAGCTTTACTCTCTGGGCTTCGCCCCCTGACAGAGTTGTAGATGACTGTCCAAGCTTGATATAACCAAGACCTACATCCTTGATAGTCTGAAGCTTATTCTTTATTTTTGGAATAGCTTCAAAAAAGTCAACAGCTTCATCTATTGTCATATCAAGAACTTCAAAAATATTCTTTCCCTTATAATGAACATCAAGGGTTTCACGGTTATAGCGCTTTCCTTTACAAACCTCACACGGAACATACACATCCGGCAGGAAATGCATTTCAATCTTAAGTATTCCGTCACCAGAGCAAGCTTCACACCGCCCTCCACGTACATTAAAGCTGAAGCGTCCTGCATTGTAACCCCTGGTTTTTGCCTCGGGAGTCATTGCAAAAAGCTCACGGATGTCGTTGAACACACCTGTATAGGTTGCCGGATTGGAGCGTGGAGTTCTTCCAATGGGAGACTGATCGATATTTATTACTTTGTCAAGGTTATCAATACCTTCAATCCCTTTATGTTTTCCGGGAACCGCCTTGCTGTGGTTTAATTTATATGCAAGATGCTTATATACAACTTCATTTACAAGAGAGCTTTTTCCTGAACCCGACACACCTGTCACAGCAACAAATTTCCCCAGAGGAATTTCTACATCTATATTCTTAAGATTGTTTTCTGCTGCTTTAAGAACTTTTATGGATTTTCCGTTGCCTTTTCGTCTTGTTGCGGGAACTTCTATTTTCTTTCTTCCGCTTAAGTAGTCTCCTGTAAGTGATTTTTTACACTTAACAATTTCATCAACGGTACCTTGGGCTATAATTTCACCGCCGTGTACACCTGCACCGGGGCCCACATCAACAATATAGTCAGCTTCACGCATTGTATCCTCGTCGTGTTCAACAACAATAAGCGTATTTCCCAGATCGCGAAGGGACTTAAGTGCAGCAATAAGCTTATTATTATCTCTCTGATGAAGGCCGATACTCGGCTCGTCAAGGATATAAAGAACACCCACAAGACCTGAGCCAATCTGTGTTGCAAGACGGATACGTTGTGCCTCACCGCCTGAAAGTGTTCCTGCAGAGCGTGACATTGTAAGATACTCAAGACCAACATTGTTAAGAAATCCTATTCTTGCGCGGATTTCCTTGAGGATTTCTTCAGCGATAATCTGCTCTTTCTGCGGAAGCTCTATATCGCGGAAAAACTTGTCCGCTTTTGATACTGAAAGTCCACACACTTCATCAATATTCTTTCCATCAACAGTTACTGCAAGACTTTCCTTACGAAGCCTCTTCCCTTTACATTCATCACATGGAATTTCGCGCATCAGCCCTTCAATATCCCATTTTGCCCATTCGCTTGTAGTTTCATCGTAACGGCGTTGAAGATTGTTTACAATACCTTCAAACTTGTCTTTCCACACAGAAAGTCCCCGTTTTCCTTTGTACTCAATTTCTATTTCTTCATCACCTGTACCGAAAAGAATTACTTCAATCGCTTTGTCAGGAAGATTTTTTACCGGCACATTAAGACTGAAATTGTATTTTTTCGCCAGCGCACGGAATATGGCATTAGCGTTACTGTCCTCTTTATCAGGTGCACGCCATCCGCTTACATGAAACGCTCCCTCCATGACGGAAAGCTCATCACTTACAAGCACGAGTGACGGGTCTACTCTTTTAAGAAGACCTATACCACTGCATTTCGGGCAGGCCCCTAAAGGGTTATTGAAAGAAAACATTCTGGGAGAAAGCTCGTCAAGACTTATCCCACAATCGTCGCAGGCATAGTTCTGACT
Source organism: Clostridia bacterium (assembly GCA_045604905.1). Lineage (GTDB taxonomy): Bacteria > Bacillota > Clostridia > UMGS1883 > UMGS1883 > UMGS1883. Next base: position 2,735 of record JAZUOX010000006.1, on the reverse strand, counting down.
GAAAATCATTTCTTCCTCACCGTTTAGAATCATCACAATACCTTCACAAAGGTGGAGCGTTATTTCTATTGAATCGGCAAGTCTTTTTCTGATATCGGGCTTAACAACAAGTCTGTCAACAACAATTTCTATATAGTGCTTCTTCTGTTTTTCAAGATCAATCACTTCTGACAAATCATAGATAATACCGTCAACTCTTACACGGACATAACCGCTTTTTTTAGCATTCTCAAACACTTTCTGATGTTCGCCCTTTTTACCTCTCACCATAGGTGCAAGCACCTGGATGCGTCTTCCCTCAGGAAGTGACATAATCTGCTCTACTATCTGATCAAGAGTCTGCTGCGTAATTACCTTTCCGCATTTCGGACAGTGCGGAACACCCACTCTTGCATAAAGCAGCCTCAGGTAGTCATATATCTCTGTTACTGTACCAACAGTTGAACGGGGATTTTTATTTGTTGTTTTCTGGTCAATACTTATAGCAGGGCTCAGTCCTTCTATATAATCAACCTCCGGCTTTTCCATCTGCCCGAGGAACATCCTTGCATATGAAGAAAGAGACTCTACATACCTTCTCTGCCCCTCCGCATAAATTGTATCAAAAGCAAGAGATGTTTTTCCCGAACCAGAAACACCTGTAAATACAATAAACTTATCCCTGGGGATTGTCAGGTCAACATTTTTCAGGTTATTTTCCCTTGCACCCTGAATCACTATTTCATTTCTTTTCATATTTTTCTCAACCTCTTTATTCTGTCGCGAAGCTTAGCCGCATCCTCGAAACGAAGTTCTTCAGCAGCTTTCTTCATTTCTTCTTCAAGATGCGCTATAACATTCTGTGTATTTGTTGCAGGTACATTTTCTTCCGCTTCCTGAACTGCGGCAATCAGTTCTCCGACATTTTTTACAATTGTTTTAGGCACAATGCCATGCTCCTCATTGTATTTTGCCTGAATTTCACGACGGCGATTAGTTTCGCCAATGGCTCTCTCCATAGAGTCTGTCACTCTGTCCGCATACATAATGACTTTACCCTCGGCATTTCTCGCTGCTCTGCCGATAGTCTGTATAAGCGACGTTTCACTACGGAGAAATCCCTCTTTATCGGCATCAAGTATTGCAACAAGCGACACCTCCGGAATATCCAAACCTTCACGAAGAAGATTGATACCCACCAGAACATCAAAAACACCCATTCTGAGGTCACGGACAATTTCCATTCTTTCAAGGGTTTCAACCTCAGAATGCATATATTTTACCTTGACACCCATTGTGCGAAGATAATCCGTGAGGTCTTCCGCCATTTTTTTTGTGAGTGTTGTCACTAGCACTCTTTCTTTTTTATCTGTTCTTTCATATATTTCTGTAAGCAGGTCATCAATCTGTCCTTCAACCGGCCGCACTGATATTTCAGGGTCAAGAAGCCCTGTAGGGCGTATCACCTGTTCTGCAACGCTTTGTGAATTCTCATATTCATACTGAGCCGGGGTAGCACTTACAAAAATGACCTGATTTATTCTTTGTTCAAATTCGTCAAAATTAAGCGGTCTGTTGTCAAACGCAGACGGAAGTCTGAACCCGTACTGTACCAGGCTTGTCTTACGGCTTCTGTCACCTGCGAACATAGCTCTTACCTGCGGAATAGTAACATGACTTTCATCAATGACAAGTAAAAAGTCATCAGGAAAATAATCCATAAGAGTATATGGAGCACTGCCGGGTGCTCTTCCGCTGATATGCCGTGAATAATTTTCAATACCGCTGCAAAAACCGATTTCACGCATCATTTCAATATCGTAGTTTGTGCGTTCTTCAAGACGTTGTGCTTCGAGAAGCCGATCATTGTCACGGAGTTCTTTAAGTCTTTCCTCAAGTTCTTTCTTTATTGATTCAATTGCTATTTCCCGCTTTTCCGGTGTTGTAACATAGTGTGATGCAGGGAAAATTCCAACATGGCTTCTTACTCCTAAAATTTCACCGGTAAGAGTATCTATTTCTGTTATTCTGTCAATTTCGTCACCAAAAAATTCCACCCTTACAGCACTTTCACCACTGTCAATAGGGAAAATCTCAACAACATCACCACGAACACGAAATTTGCCACGAATGAAGTTTATATCATTCCTTTCGTACTGCATCTCAACAAGCTTTTTTATAACCTCATCACGGTCTTTCTGCATCCCCGGGCGCAGGGAAAGCATAAGCGTACGGTAATCCTCAGGGTCACCAAGACCGTAAATACAGCTTACCGACGCAACAACAATGACATCTCTTCGTTCAAACAGTGCCGCCGTTGCACTGTGACGGAGTTTGTCAATTTCTTCATTTATCTGTGCGTCCTTTTCTATATAGGTATCGCTTGAGGCAATATATGCTTCAGGCTGATAATAGTCATAGTAACTTACAAAATACTCAACTGCATTTTCGGGGAAAAATTCTTTGAATTCGCTGCATAGCTGTGCTGCCAAAGTTTTGTTATGTGCCAGAACAAGCGTTGGCTTATTGATTCTAGCAATAGCATTTGCCACGGTAAATGTTTTACCACTGCCCGTAACACCCAAAAGCACCTGCCCGTGATTACCCTTTTGTATGCTTTCAACAAGAGTGTCTATTGCCTTTGGTTGGTCTCCGGTTGGTACATAATCTGAAACAAGCTTGAAATTCATACTACCTCCCCTTTCTGTTAATTTGTGAATTATATTATTATACACTAAAACCCCAAAAAATTCAAG
>JAZUOX010000005.1:0-67807 GCA_045604905.1 Clostridia bacterium | reverse complement strand
TACGGTAGAGGGCGTGTTCGGTGAAAACAAGCAGAAATGGCTACAAACTGCAGTTTGTAGCCATTTTATTAAACACTAATTGCTTGATAACACCTCATCAGCCACCTGACGGTGACAGCTTCCCCTCAAGGGGAAGCCTCTACTTTCATTCCCTGCTTGTGGTTGACCGACTTTTTCGACAATCTGAAAGCAACGCAATCGAAACGATTGCGGTGCTTTTATTATACCGTTATTCTTATTTAATGCCTGATGCATTCATATTCTCAACCATATCTGCGAGAACATCTGCATAGTCACTTCCTACCGTTTCAACATCAACGTCGCGGTACATAGGAACACCTGTACCTGCAGGAATAAGCTTACCGATAATAACGTGTTCCTTAAGACCAACAAGGGGATCAATCTTGCCCTTGATGGCTGCATCAGTAAGAACTCTTGTTGTTTCCTGGAATGATGCTGCTGAAAGGAATGAGTCTGTAGCAAGAGCAGCCTTTGTAATACCAAGAAGAAGCTCTTCTCCAACAGGGGGATTCTTACCCTCCCTCTTGTACTCTTCAACAAGTTCACCAAACTTGATACGGTCTTCAGTTTCACCAACAAGGTAATTGCTGTCGCCGGGCTCTTCGATTCTTACCTTACGCATCATCTGACGCACGATAACTTCGATATGCTTGTCAGCGATATCAACCGCCTGCTGACGGTAAACCTTCTGAACTTCCTTAACAAGATATTCCTGAACTGCAAGGAGATTCTTTATGCGGAGTATGTCATGGGGGTTAATTGAACCTGTTGTAAGTTCATCACCAGCTTCAACCACGTCACCATCCTGAACTTTAAGAGTTGAACCGAAGGGAATGAGATATGTCTGAGCGTTACCGTCTTCAGATGCAATCATAACTTCAGTCTTACTCTTTGCCTTATTGATTGTAACAGTACCTGCAATATCAGATACAATTGCAAGACCCTTGGGCTTTCTTGCTTCGAAAAGTTCCTCAACTCTGGGAAGACCCTGTGTGATATCGTCACCTGCGACACCACCTGTGTGGAACGTTCTCATTGTAAGCTGTGTACCGGGTTCACCGATAGACTGAGCTGCGATGATACCAACTGCTTCACCGATATTAACAAGCTCGCCACGGCTTGCAAGGTTTGCACCGTAACAATGTGCACATACACCAACTTTGGCATGACAGTTAAGCACGCTTCTGATTTTAACCTGCTTGATGCCTGCCGCTACAACCATATCAGCCATTTCCTTGTTCATAAGAGTGTTTTCGGGGATAATTACCTCTCCTGTGTCAGGATTGATGATATCGTCACAGTTAACTCTGCCGATAAGTCTTTCTTCAAGCGGCTCGATAACTTCCTTGCCCTCTACGATTTCAGAAACATTGATACCATCGTGAGTCTTACAGTCAATTTCACGGATAATAACATCCTGAGATACGTCAACAAGACGACGTGTAAGGTAACCTGAGTCAGCTGTACGAAGAGCAGTATCGGCAAGACCTTTACGCGCACCGTGAGTTGAAATGAAATATTCAAGAATATTAAGACCTTCACGGAATGAAGCACGAATCGGAATTTCCACTGTTCTACCCTGTGTATTAGCCATAAGACCACGCATACCTGCAAGCTGTCTGATCTGATTGATACTACCACGGGCACCTGATGTTGCCATCATATAGATGGGGTTATACTTATCAAGATTATCCATAAGAGCCTTTGTAATCTTGTCATTAGCGCCCTGCCAGGTTTCAATAACCTTTCTGTAACGCTCGTCGTCAGTTATAAGACCCTTTCTGTAAAGCTTTGTAATCTTTTCTACTTCGTCCTCTGCTTCAGAAAGTCTTTCCGCCTTACTTCCGGGGATTTCCATATCGCTTACGCTGATTGTAATCGCACCGCGAGTAGAGAACTTGTAACCAAGTTCCTTGATAGAGTCAAGCACTTCTGCAGTTTTTGTTGTGCCGTGTACCTTGATACAAGCATCAACAATTTTGCCGAGAGACTTTTTGTCTGCAAGGAATGTGATTTCGGGAAGGAAGAGATTTTCTTCGACAGTTCTGTCTACGAAGCCAAGATCCTGCGGAACAACTTCGTTGAAAATAAGTCTGCCGACTGTAACTTCAACTATTTTGCTCTTTATAACTCCGTCAATCTCTTTTTCAATACGAACCTTTACAGGTGCGTGAAGACCGACATCGCCGCAATCGTAAGCCATCATAGCTTCGTTTACGCTTGCAAAATACTTGCCTTCACCGATTTCGCCCTTGAAGCAACCAACGCCGTCTTCTGCATATTCTATAAGCTTTTTGCCTTCCTGCTCGAGGATCATATTTGTGTTATAAACAGCGTCGTAATACTTATAAATCTTACCAACTTCAAGATCTGAGTCTCCTGCATCGGTAATTCTTACTTCCTTGGGTTTTACAAGAGTAAGGTAGTAACTACCAAGTACCATATCCTGCGTGGGAACAGTAACAGGGCGACCGTCCTGAGGTTTAAGAAGGTTATTTGCACTGAGCATAAGGAATCTTGCCTCTGCCTGTGCTTCTGGAGAAAGCGGAACGTGAACAGCCATCTGGTCACCGTCGAAGTCAGCGTTGAACGCTGTACATACGAGGGGATGAAGTCTGATTGCTCTGCCTTCAACCAAAATCGGCTCGAATGCCTGTATACCAAGGCGGTGAAGCGTTGGTGCACGGTTAAGAAGAACCGGATGCTCGCGGATTACGTTTTCAAGCACATCCCATACTTCTGTACGGGCACGCTCAACCATTCTCTTAGCGCTCTTTATGTTGTGAGCACTGCCGTTTTCGACAAGTCTCTTCATTACGAAGGGCTTGAAAAGTTCAAGTGCCATTTCCTTGGGAAGACCGCACTGATAAATCTTAAGAGCAGGACCTACAACGATAACCGAACGGACTGAGTAGTCAACACGCTTACCAAGAAGATTCTGACGGAAACGACCTTGTTTACCCTTAAGCATATCAGAAAGTGACTTAAGTGCACGGTTTCCGGGGCCTGTAACAGGTCTGCCGCGTCTGCCGTTGTCGATAAGTGCGTCAACAGCTTCCTGAAGCATTCTCTTCTCGTTTCTTACGATAATATTGGGAGCACCAAGCTCAAGAAGTCTCTTGAGTCGGTTGTTTCTGTTAATAACTCTTCTGTAAAGGTCATTAAGGTCGCTTGTAGCAAATCTGCCACCGTCAAGCTGTACCATGGGGCGGATTTCCGGAGGAATTACTGGAACACAGTCAAGAATCATCCATTCGGGACGGTTATTTGACTTTCTGAAAGATTCCACAACCTCAAGACGCTTTGCAATCTTAACCTTTTTCTGTCCTTGAGCTGTTTCAAGCTCTTCCTTAAGCTCTTCGCTTAATTTTTCAATATCAATTTCTGCAAGAAGCTCTTTAATAGCTTCTGCGCCCATTCCCGCACGGAAACGGTCACCGTATTTCTCGTAATATGCTGAATATTCCTTTTCGGTGAGAGCATCCTTCTTGTTGAGCTCTGTCTTACCGGGATCAATTACAATATACTGAGCAAAGTACAGAACCTTTTCAAGAATATGGGGAGATACATCAAGGAGAAGCCCCATTCTGCTGGGGATACCCTTGAAGTACCAGATATGGGAAACGGGAGCTGCAAGCTCAATGTGACCCATTCTTTCGCGTCTTACCTTTGCCTTTGTAACTTCAACACCGCATCGGTCGCAGACAATACCCTTATATCTGATTCTCTTGTACTTTCCGCAGTGACATTCCCAGTCTTTCTGAGGTCCGAAAATTTTCTCACAGAAAAGACCGTCGCGTTCGGGTTTTAAGGTACGGTAATTTATAGTTTCGGGCTTTTTAACTTCGCCATAGGACCACTCTCTGATTTTTTCGGGAGATGCGAGGCCTATTTGCATAGCTTCAAATGTATTAAATTCCATATTATACCCCTCCCTTATTCTTTATCGGCATTAGCCTGATTTTCGATTTCCATAAGTTCTTCATCCGTAGGTTCTACATCAAAATCGTCATCATCAAAATCGTCAAGCAAATCGCCATCTTCGTCATCGTCTTCAACAAGGCTTGCTGAGCCTTCAACGATTCCATAGATTTCATCTTCGGGACTAACTTCACTGTAACCGGGAGCAATTCCATCGTTGACAGTTGTAAGAAGTTCGTCACGGTATTCTTCCATATTGGGTTCATCATCCTCATCGCTTCTGAGTTCAACAACTTCGCCTTCTGCATCAAGAACATTGACATCAAGAGCAAGTGACTGAAGTTCTTTGATAAGAACCTTGAAGGATTCAGGAATACCCGGTGTAGGAACATTCTCGCCCTTAACGATTGACTCGTAAGTCTTTACACGGCCTACGATATCGTCAGACTTAACGGTAAGGATTTCCTGAAGGAGATATGCCGCACCGTAAGCTTCAAGAGCCCAAACTTCCATTTCACCGAATCTCTGACCACCGAACTGCGCTTTACCGCCCAGAGGCTGCTGAGTAACAAGTGAGTAGGGGCCTGTGCTTCTTGCGTGAATCTTGTCATCAACAAGATGATGCAGCTTAAGGAAGTACATATAACCAACCGTTACAGGATTATCAAAAGGCTGTCCTGTTCTGCCGTCGTAAAGAACAGTCTTACCATCACGACGAAGACCCGCCTCTTCAAGAAGATTCATAATATCTTTTTCGTTTGCACCGTCAAATACGGGTGTTGCAACCTTGAATCCAAGCTTCTTTGCAGCCATACCCAGATGCACCTCAAGTACCTGTCCGATGTTCATACGGGAAGGTACGCCAAGGGGGTTAAGAACGATATCAAGAGGAGTACCGTCGGGAAGGAATGGCATATCTTCAGTAGGAAGAATTCTTGAAACGACACCCTTGTTACCGTGACGGCCTGCCATCTTATCGCCGACAGAGATTTTTCTCTTCTGAGCGATGTAACATCTTACGATTTCGTTTACTCCGGGAGGAAGCTCGTCGTTATTCGCTCTTGTAAACACTTTAACATCTACAATTATACCTGCTTCACCGTGAGGAACACGGAGAGAAGTATCACGAACTTCACGGGCTTTTTCTCCGAATATAGCACGAAGCAGTCTTTCTTCGGGAGTAAGCTCTGTTTCACCCTTGGGAGTAACCTTACCTACAAGAATATCTCCTGAACGAACCTCTGCACCTACGCGGATAATACCTCTTTCGTCGAGGTTTTTAAGAGCGTCATCACCAACATTGGGGATGTCACGGGTGATTTCTTCAGGTCCGAGCTTGGTATCTCTCGATTCTGACTCGTACTCTTCAATATGAATAGATGTATAAATATCATCTCTGACAAGCTTCTCATTAAGAAGCACCGCATCCTCGTAGTTATAACCTTCCCAGGTCATAAATCCGATGAGCATATTTCTACCAAGAGCGATTTCACCATTGTCAGTAGCGGGACCGTCAGCAATGATTGTACCCTTTGTAACCTTTTCGCCTTCCTCAACAATGGGACGCTGATTAATACAAGTACCCTGGTTTGAACGAAGGAACTTAAGAAGATGATAGTTGTGTCTTGTGCCTTTTTTATCCTTGATTATAATTTCATCGGCGCTTACCTTTTCGATAACACCGTCTTCTTTTGCAAGAACAACAACACCTGAGTCTTTAGCCGCTTTGTACTCCATACCGGTACCGATAATCGGAGATTCGGGCTTAAGAAGCGGAACTGCCTGACGCTGCATGTTAGAACCCATAAGTGCACGGTTAGCGTCATCGTTTTCAAGGAAAGGAATCATCGCTGTAGCAACAGATACAACCTGCTTGGGCGATACGTCCATATAATCAATGTCTTCTGCAGGAACTTCGAGGATTTCCTCTCTGAAACGAGCAGAAACTTTTTTGTCTACAAACTTTCCGTTTTCATCGATAGGCTCGTTAGCCTGCGCAACAACATACTTGTCCTCGATGTCGGCTGTCATATATTCGATTTCATCGGTTACGACACCCTCTCCCTTGATAACCTTACGGTAGGGAGCTTCAATAAATCCGTATTCGTTAATACGGGCATATGTTGAAAGTGAGCTGATAAGACCGATGTTGGGACCTTCAGGAGTTTCAATAGGACACATTCTTCCGTAATGAGTATAGTGAACGTCTCGAACCTGGAAGCCGGCACGTTCTCTTGAAAGACCGCCGGGACCAAGTGCTGAAAGTCTTCTCTTATGAGTAAGTTCTGCAAGGGGGTTGTTCTGGTCCATGAACTGTGAAAGCTGGCTGGAACCGAAGAACTCCTTGATTGTAGCAACCACAGGACGGATGTTGATGAGCGACTGAGGAGTAACAATGTCAAGCTCCTGAATACTCATTCTTTCACGGACACCGCGTTCCATTCTTGAAATACCGATACGGAACTGGTTCTGCAAAAGCTCACCAACGCTTCTGAGACGACGGTTACCGAGATGGTCAATGTCATCAACCTGACCGATACCTTCTGCAAGATTGCTGCAGTAGTTTATAGATGCAAGCATATCGTCAACGATGATGTGCTTGGGAACAAGCTCATCTACTCTTTCAGATGCAAGCTTCTTTATTGTGTCAATATCTCCGCCTGCTTCCTCAAGAATTTCGTCAAGAATATTCTTACGAACTTTTTCATGAGTTACATCGTAAAGGTCAACGCCTGCATACGCTTTGGGATTAACCATATTATTTGAGAACACAACAACCTTCTTGCCCTCAACAGAAAGCACCACACGGTTGATACCCATATCTTCGATTTTTTCTGCTGCTGCAGAGTCTATTCTTGTGTCTTTAGGAACAATAACTTCACCTGTAGCTGTATCGATTACATCTTCAGCTGTAACCATACCCTCAACACGGGCAGCCATAGCAAGCTTCTTATTATATTTATAACGGCCAACCTTTGCAAGGTCATATCTCTTTGCATCAAAGAAAAGTCCGTTAATAAGAGTGCTGGCACTGTCGTAAGTGGGAGGTTCACCGGGGCGAAGCTTACGATAGATTTCAAAAAGAGCTTCCTCACGGTTTTTACAGGTGTCTTTTGAAAGGGTTGAAATAATTCTGTCATCATCACCGAAAAGGTTGAGAATTTCAGGCTCAGTCTCAACACCCATAGCCTTGATAAGAACTGTTACGGGGAGTTTGCGTGTTCTGTCGATACGAACAGAGAACACATCATTAGGATCGGTTTCATACTCAAGCCATGCACCACGGTTGGGAATTACGGTAGAGTTGATAAGCTTTTTACCTACCTTATCAAACTTCTGCTCATAATAGATACCGGGAGAACGAACAAGCTGTGTAACAATAACACGCTCTGCACCATTAATAATGAATGTTCCCTGCTCTGTCATAAGAGGGAAATCACCCATAAATATCTCCTGCTCCTTGATTTCGCCTGTTTCCTGATTTATAAGACGAACCTGAACGCGGAGAGGTGCTGCATAGTTTGTATCCCTTTCTTTACATTCTTCGATGGAATACTTGGGCTGCTCGTCAATTCTGTAATCGGTAAATTCCAGAATAAGATTTCCTGCATAGTCAGTTATAGGGCTGACATCGCGGAAAGCCTCACGGAGACCTTCTTTAATAAACCACTCATAAGAGCTTTTTTGCATATCGATGAGGTTTGGCATCTCCAGAACTTCATCAATTTTTGCGAAGGTCATTCTTTCATTTTTTCCTAATTTAATAGGTTTCAACAAAATCACCTCTATCAAAATATTTGGACGAACAACTCTTACATATTCTATACTCCTGTGTAGAATGCACTCGGAATACACCGCACCGCAAAACTGCGATGACATCACGCACGGAATTGTAGAATGCACCCCGTACGCAAAATATCAAGAATTGTTGTAAAAACGCATATTTTTCCACATCCGCCCTATTTCATTGGGCAGATGTCTGCATCTTAGTGCAGTATAGTATGATATCACAAATAAAAAGGCTTGTCAATAATAAATAAGTAATTTTTTCCTTTTTAATTATTTTTCGTTTTTTTGATTTTTTAGGGTTGACAACCTTAATTATACGAGTATAATTCAAGGTAAACGGGGCTTTTTGTCCTGAAAAACAAATAAAAGACGGTGATTGTTATGAGCAAAACAGAGGAAACCTACAAAAGGCAACCGCTTCCCGACTTTGAAGAAGTTTTTGAGAAGCTTGCTTCCGAGGATGACACAAAAAAAGCACCGATAAAGGTTATGAAAGAAATTTACCGCGGAAACTGGTTTAAAATCTTTTTCAATACCATTATCCATCTTCTTGACGGATGCGGTGACTGGATTCTGCCTCTTGCTACATCCAACATTATAAACGCAGTCACTTACGGAAAGTCTGATGCAATGACAATTATTCTTCTTAATTTCCTTGCAATTGCACTTTCTGTGGGTGTGAACATCCCGCTTTTGCAGCTTTATACTCTGCGTACAGGGAAAATGCTCCGTTCAATCGGGGCAGGACTTCGTAATACACTTGTAAAAAAGCTTCAGCATCTTTCCATTACATATCATAAGGAAATCGAAAGCGGTCGCTTACAGGCAAAGTTTATCCGGGATATTGAAGCGATTGAATTCTTCAATTCTCATATTGTAAAAACAATCATCCCACTCATAATTCATGTAATAATATATTTTTGTATTGCTCTTTCAAAAAGCGGCGTTGTTGCAATTTTCTATCTTGTGGTAATTCCCATCAATGTTACACTTGTTACACTTTTCCGTAAAAAAGTCCGCAAAAACTCCAAACGCTTTAGAGAAGAAAATGAAAATGTTTCTGCAAGCGTTACAACAATGATTGAAATGATTCCCGTTACAAAGGCACACGGACTTGAAAACGAAGAAATTGCAAAGCTTGAGCGCAATATTCAATCACTTAAAGCAGCAGGTCTTACAGTAGAAAGAACAAATTCACTTCTTGCATCGTTCTTCTATGTTACAGGCGTCATAATGCGTTCATCGTGTCTGGTATTTACAGCCTGGCTTGCCCTCAATGGAAAAATCGAAGTCGGTGACATTGTTATGTTCCAGACATATTTTGCTTCAATTTCAGGTCAGATTACAACCCTTGTAGGTGTTTATCCGGAGCTTGCAAAGGGACTTGAATCAGTAAGAAGCGTTTCCGAAGTAATGCTTTCAAATCAGGTTGAGGATAACAAGGGTAAAATTCCTCTTCGTTATGTTCACGGTTCAATCGATTTTGAAGATGTTTACTTCCGCTATCCCAATGCTGACGAAGATACGATAAAGGGTGTTTCTCTTTCTGTTAACCCCGGTGACTGTGTTGCGTTTGTCGGTTCATCAGGTTGCGGTAAATCTACAATGATAAATATGATTATCGGCTTTCTGAAACCTACCGGCGGTGTATTCAAGCTTGACGGTAAGCCCATAGAAGCGCTCAACCTTTCTTCTTACAGACAGTTTATTTCCGTTGTACCGCAAAACACAGTGCTTTTCAAAGGCACAATCAAGGAGAATATCCTTTACGGAGTTGAAGGTATAAGCGATAAACGATTCGAGGAAATTCTTGAATCGGCAAATATCAATGAATTTCTCCCTGCTCTTCCCGACGGCATCAATACAGTTGTCGGTGAACATGGTGACAAGCTCTCGGGCGGACAGAAACAGAGAATTTCAATTGCTAGAGCACTTATCCGTGACCCGCAGATTCTTATTCTTGATGAAGCGACAAGTGCACTTGACAATGCGTCTGAGCACCATGTGCAGAAAGCCATTGACACCCTTATCAAAGGTAGAACAACATTTGTGGTTGCACACCGTCTTTCCACAATTCGCAACGCCAATAAGATTGTAGTTATGGATAAAGGTAAGATTGTCGAGGTAGGTACATATCAGGAGCTTATAGATAAAAAGGGAGCTTTCTACGAGTTAAAAAAATTAAGTGAAGTTAATCCCGAGGAGTAATAAAAGCAAAAAGCAGGCTGAACCTGCACTCATGTCGCACTCTCCGTTTGTGCAAACATAGTTTCATGCGTCTTAATTTAACAAAAGTATCCATTTTAAATAATGGATACTTTTTTCTTTATGTTCGGTTGACAAATTGCATATAATTAGGTACAATATATAATGTATAATTATGGAGGTAAAATTATGGTTAACTCTATTAAAGAAGCAGTGCACTCGTTTGCAATATGGCTTGTGGGTCTTATTGGTCTTGGCGAAGCATTTGCGGGCTATGTGTATGTGCTTTTTATATCCATGTTACCTATAATAGAATTAAGGGGAGCTATTCCCGTTGCATATGCAATGAGAGAGCTTAATCCTGTTATATCATTTTTTGTAGCAGTAATCGGTAATCTTATACCTGTGCCTTTTATACTTTTACTTATCAGAAAAATCTGTGAATGGATGAAAACAAGAAAGCACCTTTCAGCTATTCCCCGATTTCTTGAGCGTAAAGTTGAGAAAAATAAAGGAAAGGTAACAAAATACGCAACCTGGGGGCTTTTCATTTTTGTGGCAATTCCCCTCCCCGGAACAGGCGCGTGGACAGGAGCTTTAATAGCAAGCTTCCTTAACTATAAATTTAAGGACGCTATGATTTCCATTTCAGGTGGTGTACTTACCGCAGGACTTATTATGAGCTTGTTCTCATACGGACTGCTTGATTTTATAATTAACCTTTTTTAACGGCAGGAGGACTTACAAATGAACGAAAACAGAAAACTTTTTACATCAGAATCAGTAACGGAAGGTCATCCCGATAAAGTGTGTGACCGTATTTCAGATGCAGTGCTTGACGAAATACTTGCACACGACCCTGATGCCCGTGTTGCGTGTGAATGTTGTGCTGCAACAGGTATGGTGATGGTTTTTGGTGAAATCACCACTTCGCATATTTACGATATCCGCGAGATAGTTAAGGAAGCTGTAAGAGATATCGGCTACACAGACCCCTCCATGGGCTTTTCTGCAGACGGTATAGCAATTCTTTCAACTCTTAACAAGCAATCTGCCGACATTGCTCTGGGTGTTGATAAATCAAAGGAAGCTAAATCAGGCGAGTCTGACGGACACGATATCGGTGCAGGCGACCAGGGTATGATGTTCGGTTATGCTACAAACGAAACTGACGAATATCTTCCTGCTCCCATCTACTACGCACAAAAAATGGCAAAGAAGCTGACAGAAGTGAGAAAGTCAGGTCAGTTCCCCTATCTTCGTCCTGACGGTAAAACTCAGGTAACTGTTGAATATGATGGTGACAAGGTAAAAAGAATTGACACAGTTGTTCTTTCAACACAGCACACAGAGGATGTCAGCCAGGAAACTATCCACCGTGATATGATTGAGTATGTGATCAAGCCCACACTTGATGCTTCACTCATAGACGATGACACAAAATATCACATCAACCCCACAGGTAAGTTTGTTATTGGTGGACCTCACGGAGACAGCGGTCTAACAGGAAGGAAAATCATCGTTGATACATACGGTGGTTATGCTCCTCACGGTGGCGGTGCTTTCTCAGGTAAGGACCCGACAAAGGTTGACAGAAGCGCTTGCTATATGGCGCGTTACATTGCAAAGAACATTGTTGCAGCAGGCATTGCAGATAAATGTCAGATTCAGCTTGCATACGCAATCGGCGTTGCAAAGCCCGTATCTGTCCGCATAGACACATTCGGCACAGGTAAGATAAGCGATGAAAAGCTCAGCGCAATTGTGGATAAGGAATTTGATCTTCGTCCTTCAGCTATAATCAGCACTCTGAACCTCAGACGCCCAATATATGCTCAGACATCTGCCTATGGACACTTCGGCAGAAATGAGCTTGATCTTCCCTGGGAAAAGCTTGATAAAGTCGAGACACTTAAAAAGTATCTTTGATAACAAACATACCCCGATATTCATAAAATAATATCGGGGTGTTAATTTATGTATGGCATTATTTTTGCTTTTCTGATTACTGTTATTATGTTTGCCATTACTATAGTAAGAGCACAGTTTTCAGGCATTCATGCAGTTTATTGTAAAAAGTCCGACGTGGGAAAAGTTCTTGAAGACATCCCCGACGACTGTATGATTCAGATTTTGATTGGCGGTAAAGATTATGACTACAAACATGCCGGAAATCCTTGAAGGCGAAATTTATGAAATTATATATCAGAACGACGACAACGGCTATACCGTCTGCGAAGTTGAAATAAATAAATCTCTTGTTACTGCATGCGGGCATATGCCATTTGTCGCCCCGGGTGAGCAGGTAAGGCTGACGGGCAAGTGGGTTAATCACCCCGATTACGGTGAGCAGTTCAGTATTGAATCTATGGAAAGGTCTCTTCCCAAAGATGTAAGTTCTATTCTCTCCTACCTTGCCTCAGGCATTATCAGCGGAATAAGGGAATCGACAGCAAAAAAGATTATTTCTAAGTTCGGTGCGGATACTCTCAGCGTTATAGCAAACGAGCCGGAAAAGCTTGCTGAAATAAAAGGGATTTCCATTGCAAAGGCAAAAAAAATATCGGAGTCGTTTATAATCCGTCAGGATGCGGCACAGACTGTTATGTTTCTTCAGGAATACGGAGTTACTCCGAATCTTGCTCTTAAGGTATACAAACGCTTCGGGCAGAAATCTGTTGACCTTATAAAAGATAATCCGTATATTCTCTGCGACAACATTGAAAGAATAGGTTTTAAAACGGCAGACCGCATTGCCGCTGAAATGGGCATTCCCAAAAACCACAGCGGAAGACTTGAAAGCGGCGTGAAGTATGCTCTTATGACAGCAGCAATGTCAGGACATACCTGTATTAAATATGATGAGCTTATTGAAATGTGCGTAAACCTCCTTGGTTGTCTCCGCGAGGAGGCTAACGTGGCAACAAACACCCTCAAAGAGAACGGAGAGGTTATATTTGCTGACAATTTTGTATATCTTCCCATTTATTTTAACGCAGAAATATCTGTCGCAGGACGGCTTTATGACCTTATGTGTACCGCAAAGCCCATGACAGCAAACATACATCAGGAAATTTTTAATTTCTCTAAGCTTAACGGAATTGAGCTCTCACCTCTTCAGAATGAAGCTGTCAGAAAAGCCAACGACGGTGGTGTTCTTGTTATAACAGGCGGTCCCGGAACAGGTAAAACCACCATAATGAAAATAATTACACAGATTTTTAATCAGTACGAATACAAAATTGCACTTTGCGCACCTACGGGCAAAGCGGCTAAGAGGCTCAGTGAGTCATGCGGTTTCGAGGCTAAAACTCTACACAGGCTTCTCGGTGTCGAGGTTAGCGATGCTGATAATCAGCGTTTTTCAAGAAACGAGTATAACCCAATTGATGCCGACGTCGTTATAGTTGACGAGATGAGCATGGTGGACATGCTTCTTTTCTCGGCACTTCTCAAAGCACTCAAAAGGACTACCTGTCTCATTCTTGCAGGTGACAGCGACCAGCTTCCGTCAGTGGGAGCAGGAAATGTGCTGGGAGATATTATCGAAAGCAAAAAAATTCCATCTGTTCAGCTTAATGAGGTTTTCCGTCAGGCAGAATTAAGCCGCATTGTAACAAACGCCCACAGAATAAACCAGGGGCTTATGCCACTTGAGAATGACAGCACAACAGACTTTTTCTTTATGGAACGCTCTACCGAAGGTGCTCTTCAGGTAATATGTGAGCTGTGTAGCGAAAGGTTACCGAAAGCGTACGGATTTGACAGTATAACCGATATACAGGTATTGTCACCGGCAAGGAAAGGTACCGTCGGCACGCTTAATCTTAATAAAGTTCTTCAGTGTGTACTCAATCCGCCGGCAAAAGGAAAGAAAGAGAAAAAATTCGGAGACAGAATTTTCCGTGAGGGCGATAAGGTTATACAGACCCGCAACAACTACGACCTGCTCTGGTCATCACCCAACGGTGACAGCGACGGATTTGGCATTTATAATGGTGACATAGGAACGGTTGTAGATATATCGCAAAAAGAAAAATATATGCGAATACTGTTTGATGACAACAAGCTTGTTGACTACGACTTTTCCGGAATTGATGATTTGGATATTGCATATGCTCTGACAGTGCATAAAAGTCAGGGCAGCGAGTGGAGTGCTGTTATTATCCCCGTTTGTGCTTTTCCGCCCATGCTTATGACGAGAAATCTTCTCTACACTGCCGTTACAAGGGCAAAACAGCTTGTTATACTTGTGGGAAGCTCAGGTAATATGGCACAAATGATAGCTAATGACCGCCATCAACTTCGTTACAGCAGTCTTAAAGAAAGGATATCGGACATTGTTAAATAAAATTCTTGATTTTATCTTCCCGCCTAAATGTGCTTTTTGCGGAGAAATACTTACTGATAAAGTTCCGGTATGCTCTGATTGTATGAAAGACCTGCCTTTTATAGACGGAGATACCTGTGATTGTTGCGGCACTCCGATTGATGAATATTCTTATCGGTTGTGCAATAACTGCAACAGCGAAAAAAGATACTTTGAACATTCCTTTGTTCCGCTTCGTTATAAGGACAAGGCTAAAAGCACAGTGCTCCTTTTCAAGCACCACCAGCATGCTTATTATGCAAAAGCACTTGCTTTTCTTATGGCAGACAATATACTTTCTTCTCCGTTTTACAAAGACTTTCGTTTTATAACATGTGTACCTGAAAGCCCGAGAACTACTACCGAACGCGGTTATAATCAGTCGGAACTGCTTGCAAAAGAGCTTTCCCGTATTCTTAAAATTCCGTTTATCCATACCCTTAAAAGAAGCAACAAAGGCGAAAAGCAGGCATCGCTTAATCGTGTAGAACGCAGAAAAAACGTGCGCAAGTGCTACACCAAAGGAGATTCCTCCTTTGATGGTGGAGCAGTACTGCTTATTGACGATGTGTACACCACAGGCGAAACGACAAATTACTGTGCGAAGCTGCTTAAAGATATCGGATTTGATGAAGTATATATTTCTGTAGCAACAATAAGATGCAGTGACTAATGCTCCGCAGGTGTTAAAAGAAGCAGTTGAAAACTCAGTTTTCAACTGCTTCTTTTATTGTTTCATCAAGTGCCTTTAATGCCAATGATGAAATATATTCATATCTTTCTTTTTTATTTTTAATCTTGACTCTCTCCCACTCTATTATTCCAAAGTTGGCATTCATAGGCTGGAATTTTTTATTTTCGCGGTCTGTAATATACTTTATAAGAGCACCGGTGCAAGTTGAAGGAGGAAACACAAGTTTTTCCTCTCCAAGTATTTTTCTTGCAGCGTTTATACCCGCCATCATTCCCGATGATGCAGACTCTACATATCCTTCAACACCTGTTATCTGCCCTGCAAAAAACACCTTGGGATACTTAATCAGACTGTAATCGTCGTCAAGCACCAACGGGGAATTGATATAAGTATTTCTGTGCATTACACCGTAGCGTACAAATTCAGCATTTTCAAGACCGGGTATCATCGAGAAAACTCTTTTCTGCTCACCAAACTTAAGATTTGTCTGAAAGCCGACAAGATTATAAAGTGTACCCTCGGAATTGTCACGGCGAAGCTGAAGCACTGCGTGGGGCTCCTTACCCGTTTTAGGATTTGGAAGTCCTTTCGGTTTAAGTGGTCCGAAACAGAGTGTTTCTCTGCCTCTCTGCGCCATAATTTCTACCGGCATACAGCCCTCAAACACTTTTATATCCTCAACATCCTCGTGAAGCTGTGCCCTCTCAGCACTTATAAGTGCATCGTAAAAAGCATCATACTCATCCTTTTCCATAGGACAGTTAATATAGTCTGCAGTGCCTTTTCCGTAACGTGCTGCCATATATGTCTTATCTTTATCTATACTTTCCGTTGTAATAACCGGTGCCGCCGCATCAAAGAAAAACAGCGACTTTGAACCGGTAAGTCTTACGATAGCATCTGTAAGAGCACTATGTGTAAGAGGACCGGTTGCAACGATTGTATACTCATCTGTATCAATATCGCTGACAGTTTCCTCAACCAGTTCAATATTTGGATGATTTTTAATATGTTCTGTAACAAGAGCTGCAAATTTGTCACGGTCAACTGCAAGAGCCCCTCCTGCAGGAACACTGGTTGCATCCGCACACCTGATTACAATGCTGTCAAGACGACGCATTTCCTCCTTTAATAGTCCACAAGCATTGTCAAGCCCATTTCCTTTGAGGGAGTTTGAGCACACAAGCTCACAAAGGTCTTTATTCGTATGTGCAGGGGAAAATACAGACGGTTTCATTTCGTAAAGTTTAACCTTTATACCTCTGCTTGCTGCCTGCCACGCAGCCTCACACCCTGCAAGACCGCCACCGATTATTTTAAGTTCCATAATTGTTCCTCTTTAAATCGGGATGTTAAAAATGTCCAGATCACAAAAAGGCACTAAAAATATAATATATAGATAGAGTTTAAATCCAAAACTTCTTTAATTCTGTTGAAAAATCTCATTTTACTCGATTTTTCTTAATTTTAAGCCTTTTTGTTACGAACAAACTTCACCTCTCGCTGTATACACATACAGCTTCGGGGTTCAGTTTGTCCGTTCTGAAGCATTTTTCCTATCCCTATAATGTGGGGTGTAAAAAACGTAGTTTTTACACCCCTGATGATTATTTAAATAAGAAGCTTCAGAATGCAATAGTCAAAACACATTTGATACAGATTTTCACAATGGCGAAAATCAACCTTCATTCCGCACTCTGAACTCCGCATTCCGAGTTAATTTAACATTCCTGTTATTTTTTCTTGTTTGTTTCACACTCAGGATTAGAGCACACTGTTACACTACCACGCTTAACATATTTTCTTGTCATAATACCACCACATGACGGACAGGGAGTCTTAACAGGCTCATCCCAGAGAATAAAGTCACACTTCGGTGCATTTTCACATGAGAAATATTTCTTGCCTTTCTGGCTCTTCCTTGCGACGATTCTTGCACCGCACTTGGGACAGGCAACACCGGTATCTGTAAGAATAGGCTTTGCATTTCTGCATTCCGGGAATCCCGGACATGCAAGGAATTTTCCGAATCTGCCGAGTTTTATCACCATACGTCTGCCACACTTTTCACAGATTTCGTCACTTTCTTCGTCCTTTATCTGCACTTTTTCAATGGACTTTTCTGCCTTTTCAAGAACATCCTTGAAGGGCTTGTAAAAGTCATCTATTACACTGACCCACTTTTCACTGCCTTCTTCGATGCCGTCAAGCTGAGACTCCATATTTGCAGTAAAGTCAACATCAACTATATCCTTGAAATTTTCTGTCATAAGATCTGTTACAACAATGCCAAGTTCTGTAGGTTTAAGCATACGCTTTTCTCTTGTGACATAGTCACGGCCGAGAATCGTTGTAATCGTGGGTGCGTAGGTACTGGGTCTTCCAATACCGTTTTCTTCCATTGCTTTTATGAGAGATGCCTCAGTATATCTTGCAGGAGGCTCTGTAAAATGCTGCTCCTTATCAATTTCATTGAGAGAAAGCTTCATTCCTTCTTTAAGCTGAGGGAAGCGTTTTGCATCCTTCTCCTCTGTTTCCTCGCTACCTTCTACATACACTGCACGGTAGCCGGGGAATTTAATCATTTTACTGTTTGAACGGAAAGTGTATCCGCCGGCTTCAAACTCTGCATTGAGTGTGTCATATACTGCGTTTGCCATTTGGCTTGCAATAAATCTTTCCCAAATTAGTTTATAAAGCTTATAAAGGTCTGCACTGACTGAATCCTTGATTTTTACTGGTAAAATAGTTGCATCCGTGGGACGGATCGCTTCATGAGCATCCTGAGCATTCTTACCTGTCTTATAATTTCTTGCTGATTTCGGAAGGTACTCACTGCCGTACTGCATACTGATTACTTTTCTGGCAACCTCCTGTGCTTCAGGGGTGATTCTCAGAGAGTCTGTTCTCATATAAGTGATAAGACCGAGAGAGCCCTTTCCGGGAACTTCGACACCCTCATAAAGCTGCTGAGCCGCAGACATTGTTCTTCTTGATGTGAAACCGAGCTTTCTGCTTGCCTCCTGCTGAAGTGTACTTGTTGTAAAGGGAGGCGCAGGCTGATGAATTTTTTCGCCATACTCCGCACTTTTTACAACAAACTGTGCCGCCTTGATTATTTCTTCTATTTTCAAGGTTTCTTCAGCTGTTTTAAGTTCCTTTTTCTTTCCGCCAATTCCATAAAAACGTGCGGTAAGAGTTTTTTTATCGCCTTCAGGAATAAGCAGAACATTAAGAGTCCAGTATTCCTTCGGCTCAAATGAATTTATTTCTCTTTCGCGGTCAACAACAAGCTTTGTTGCAACTGACTGCACCCTGCCTGCGCTAAGCCCCTTCTTAACCTTTTTCCAGAGAATGGGGCTTATTTTATAACCCACAATTCTGTCGAGCACACGTCTTGCCTGTTGTGCCTCCACAAGGTTCTGGTCGATGGGACGTGCTTCTTTAAGAGATGCCGTTACCGCACTTTTTGTAACCTCGTTAAAGGTTATACGGCATTTTTTTGTTTTATCCACTTCAAGCATATCTGCAAGATGCCAACTGATAGCTTCGCCCTCACGGTCAGGGTCAGTTGCAAGATATATTTTATCTGCTGCCTTTGCCGCCTTCTTTAACTTTGCCATCAGGTCGCCTTTTCCTCTTATAGTGATATACTTCGGCTCGTAGCCGTTATCTATATCAATACCAAGCTGACTCTTGGGAAGGTCGCGCATATGCCCCATTGAGGCGATAACCGTATAATTTTTCCCAAGATACTTGTTAATGGTTTTTGCTTTTGCCGGTGACTCAACTATTACCAGATAATTTGCCATTAACATTTACCTCCGTTAACAATGTAGCTTTTGTCCGATTTTTTGGTTATTATACCTTTTATTTCCATCATCCCTAAAAGTGCAGTCAGACGGGCTGCTTCAAAGGATACCTTATCTTCCATTTGTGACTGAGTAGCAAATCCTTCATTTATTATATTTACTATCTCTTGTTCGTATTCCGAAAGCTTTTGTCCGATTTTTTTACTTTTTGGTTCAGTGTCCATTTGCGGCACTGTTTTAACAAAGGGGATTCTTTCCCTTTCTCTGACAAAATAATCCGGATTCTGTGCAATAAGTTCATCTATCACATCCATAGGATTTGTAAGAGGAACGGCTCCGTCTCTGATAAGCTCATTTGCACCGATACTCAATGGACTATCAATATTGCCCGGCACTGCAAATACAGTTTTATTCATATCAAGTGCCTGACCTACCGTGATGAGTCCACCGCTGTTCTTTCCTGCTCTTGCAAGAACAATCACATCGGAAAGTGCAGCTATAATCCTGTTTCTCTGAGGAAAATGTTTTCCACGGGGAGGAGCGCCGTAAGGAAATTCCGTTATAAGAGCACCGCCACTCTCCTCAATTCTTCTAAAAAGTTCTGCATTGCATGCAGGATAATCAATATTTATACCTGAGCCAAGCACTGCGATTGTAGGTGCCTTCACTCTGAGAGCACCGTCGTGAGCTGCAGCATCAACGCCTTCTGCGCCTCCTGACACTATACCTGCTCCTGCTGCTCCTACCTCACGGGCAATGTTATTTGCCATCTGTTTTCCGTACGGGTCGCATTTACGGCTACCGACAATACCCGCATAGACGATATTATTGAGTGTTGCCACATTACCACGCACATAAAGAACAGGTGGAGGAAATGCAATTGAGCGTAACTTTACCGGATATTCCTTATCAATAAAAGTTACTATGCTGTATCCTTTTTCTGCAGTTTTATTAAAACTGCGCTCGGTAATTTTATATATTCTGCTTTTTGTATCAATCAGAGATTCATCAAAGAGGTCTTCCTTACGACTGAGTTCTTCAAGATTTTTTCTTGTAGGAGTTACTTCTTGAGCTCTGACTGCCCAGATTAGCTTTTTATCCACACCAAGGCCTCCTTACAACCATACTCAAAAAATATACACTAATTTTTTTACTTTGTAAAGAGGTTTATTATTTTTTTACATTTTGTCTGTAATGTTCGTATATCATAACTGAGCCTGCAACGGCGGCATTAAGACTCTCCGCGTCACTTTTCATCGGAATTTTAAGCACTTTGTCGCAAAGAGATAAAGTTTCGCCTTTTATCCCGTTTCCTTCGTTACCTATTATTATAAGATGCTTCCCGCGCAGGTCCGCATCATAAAAATCCACCGAATTCTCAGTAAGTGCACCGGCTGCAGATGTGTAACCCAACCTTTTGAAAAACTTAATAGTTTCTTCGGCATCTGCATTCTGTACTACCGGAACGGAAAAGATTGATGACATGGTAGAGCGCACAATTTTGGGATTATAAAGGTCACAACATCCTTTTGTAAGAATAACCCCTGCACAGGATGCCGCATGTGCCGTTCTTATGACGGTGCCGATATTCCCGGGGTCCTGAAGCGCCTCGCACATAACAATGCAGTCACCTTTTTCAATCTTTATGTCTTCAAGGGACTTCTTTTCCATATGACAAATGGCAATAATTCCCTGACTTGTTATAGTGTCCGTAATTTCCGAAAAAAGTTTCGGTGCAAAAATGTATGACGGACAGTCAAACTCTATATCCGTTTTTACACCGTCTTTTTCTATCGCACAGAAAAGCTTTGCTCCACGGCTTATGGCATCACGAACAGAACGCACACCTTCAACAATAAACATTTTATGCTCTGCTCTGCCCTTTGACTGTTTCAGCGACGATACCGTTTTAAATATTCTATTTTCACGACTTGTTATAATCATAAAAATACCTTCCGAAAAAAACTTTAACTTGCTCAAAAACCGCTTCCGCACGTGTGCGGAAACGGTTTTTGTCAGCCATTAAAGGCTCTTCTTTGCTGTTTCAACAAGCTGTGTGAATGCCTGAGGATCATTGATAGCAATCTCAGAAAGCATCTTTCTGTTGATTTCGATGTTTGCCTTCTTAAGACCGTTCATGAAGCGTGAATAATTGATATCATTCATCTTACATGCTGCACTGATTCTTGTAATCCAGAGAGAACGGAAATCTCTCTTCTTAAGCTTTCTTCCAACATAAGCGTATGAAAGTGACTTCATAACCGCCTGATTAGCAATTCTGTAAAGCTTGGACTTGCCACCTCTGTAACCTTTTGCAAGCTTTAATATTTTTTTATGTCTTTTTCTGGTGCTGAGTGCACCCTTAACTCGAGCCATCTTCTAGTCCTCCTAATTCTTATTTATAAGGTATAAGCTTCTTAATAACTTTTGCGTTTGTTACATCCGCAAGGCAACCCTTACGAAGTCTTCTCTTTCTCTTTGTGTCCTTCTTTGTGAGAATATGGCTCTTGAAAGCCTTTGCTCTTTTTACCTTACCTGTTTTTGTAAGACTGATGCGCTTTGCAGCAGCTCTGTGTGTCTTTATTTTAGGCATAATATCTCTCCTCTCAAATGTATATATCTAAACTCCTTACAGGCAGTTTGATAACTCAGTTCTTCGGCGAAATTGTAATCGCCATATTCTTACCTTCAAGCTTTGCCTTCTTGTCTGTTGTGCCGAATTCCTCAGCCCCCTTGACAAATCTCTCAAGAATTTCCTCACCGATTGCTGTATGGTGGATTTCACGACCTCTGAAACGGACCGAAACCTTTACCTTGTCGCCACTTTTAAGGAACTTGCAGGCATTTTTAAGCTTGGTTTCAAAATCATGATTGTCAATTGACGGAGAAAGTCTTACCTCCTTGATATTAACAACCTTCTGATTCTTACGGTTTTCCTTTTCTTTTTTAGCAAGCTCAAAACGATACTTACCGTAATCCATAATTTTACATACGGGGGGATTTGCCTGGGGTGAAATCTTCACCAGGTCAAGATTCCTTTTGGTTGCGGCATCAAGTGCATCTGCCGTTGACATAATGCCAAGCTGACTGCCGTCACTGTCAATAACTCTGACCTCGTTATCCCTGATTTGCTCGTTAATCATCATTTCCTTGCTGATGGAAAACACCTCCAACATAATTTATACCGCAGCAGCGTAACGCTGTATTTTGTTGTAAGCTTTCTGATTTCAAACAACATTTCCTGCGTTTTAATTCTATGCAACTCCCTGCGCAACAAAAAAGCGGCAGGAGAACCTACCGCTATAAAAAACAAGCACGCTAAAAATGCCCATCTTTATTAACCACACAAGCTTAACCGTGAGGTGAGAAGCGGTAACTTCTACTTCATTGCCTTGATATTATAACAATATCCGAACCGTTTGTCAACTGTTTTTTTGAAATTTATTAAAGAACCTTTCCCTCACCGTCAAAAAGAGGTAACTTTTTAAGGAAAATTATATCATCGCGTTCTGCAGCATCACCCTCTGCAAGCACAGCTGCTTTACCGACAATATTTCCGCCAACAGTTTCCACAAGCTTTTCAAGTGCACTGAGTGACTCACCTGTACTTATAACATCGTCAACGATGAGAACTCTCTTCCCTTTCATTTTTTCATACTCGTCTCTGCCAAGATAAAGTTTCTGCTCGCCTACTGTCGTTATGGAACTGAGAGATATTTCAATGACATCCCGCATATAAACTTTTGGTTTTTTTCTTGCTATGACATAGTCATTCACACCCATCTGACGGGCCATTTCGCAAATAAGCGGAATAGACTTTGCTTCAGCAGTTATCATAATGTCATGCTCGGGAACTTTTTCAATAAGTGCTTCTGCGCACTTTGTTGTAAGCTCAACATCACCGAACAATATGAAGGCTGCAATTTTAAGACTGTCCGAAACATTAAACATCTGCAAATCTCTTTCAAGACCTGCCACCTCAATCCGGTATTTATCATTTGCCATATTTATCAACACTCCTTTTTCTCATCAGTAATATTACAAAGCAGATTGCCCCGGCAAAAACAAGCACCAATACGACAGTGCCTACTTTCGCAGATACAGGAACTTCTTTTCTTGCGTTTTCAAGAATAACCCAACCGTTTTTTCCGGAAACATTTACATATCCCCACTGAGTTTTTTCAGTGTAAACAGTTTTCCTGACGGCAATTCTGTCCCCTTTTTTTATTTTTTCCGCTTTTTTACTTCCGAAAGATTCTTCCTCTGCGGGAAGCGTCATAAGGAAAGTATCTTCCTTTAAATAATAGCCTTGCTCTTTCTCGGAATTATCCAGAGTAAGTGCTTCCTCAAATTCTTTCTTAAAAGAAGCTTTTTTTATCCACCCTGCAGCGTAATCACAACTCACATAAAGATAATCTTCTTTTTCTGCAACTGTTTTCACCTTCAGAAATTCAGGAACAGTCAGTACATAGTCTTTTCCATACAAAGATGCATAAAGTTTTACACCTTCTCCTTTTGATGAAGCGATGTATCCCGTTTCAGGCTCTGCCAAAACCTCAATGATATTTTCCTTCGGAGCAAGGTCTTTTTCCGCATTTTCCGGAGGTATCCACCCTACAATGCCGTCATTGTTTATGAGCATCCATCCGTCGTAGGTGATTCTCTGTACAAATATGCGTTTTCCACCCGATATATTTCCTAATATAACCGCACAGTCAGCCTCGTTTGATGATGGGATATTGTATATATCAGCATCATTTATGGTCAAGTATTCTTCAAACACCTCTTTGCCGACATTTGTACGGGCATCCTCTTGAGAAGATGTAACATCGCTGACTTTTACCCATCCGTTAGAGCCGTCATAAGATGTATACAAATAGTTGTCACCGCTTTTTCTGACAGTAAGCCTGATGCAATTGGGAATTACTTTTAAAATTATTCCGCCCCCGTTTTTCGAGTAAAGATTTGCACCCCGTTTGCTCTTAGCTTTAGTATAAACATAGTATATGCCGGGATTTGACTGTGAAGTTACCTTTTCCTCATACATAGAGGTATGCTCCATCCTTATCCAGGCATAGCTATCTTTCATGGGGACCAGTCCCCATCCTGAATCTGTTTCTCTTTCTATTTCAAGTACCGTACCTGCAGGAACAAAATATTTTTCGACGCTTCCTTCCTTTTCGTCATCTGTCGGCAACGAATAAAGAGCGACTTTGTCCACCAATTTATTTATCTGCACAGTATTTTCAGAACTTTTTCCTGTGGCTTCTGCTGCTTCTTTGTATTCTTCACGGGTGAAGCTCATATTCACCCAACCTGTTTTTCCGTCAATGCTGACCAAACCCCATATGCCTTCTTTTCTGATAAGAGACATCTCTGCGCAGGAATAAACCGTATCCGTCACAAAGCTTTCCTTATTGGGGGATATATGCACATCGAGTGTCCCTGTAGGCGAAGCACAATACACAGCACTTTCGGCAAATACAGCAGATGTTGTAATAAAAAGAAGTGCTACCATCAGAAGTATAATATATTTAAGCCTTTTCATTATTTCACCTGACAATTTCAGTTTAATTTATTTTATACCATCCCGGCAAAAAAGTCAATATGTTAAAACATCGTATTGCTGCTCTACCGCTGCCCTCTCAGGGTTCGACTCCCTTTCTTTGTATAATAAAAAAGCAAACACCCTTCTCGTAAAAAGTTGGTAGCTTATGCTGAGCGTAAATGAGTGCGTTTACAAACGAATCGCGAAGCAAAGCGTGACTTTTTACGAAAAAGGAGCAGCAACGGAGCAAAACAAAAAGCACCCACTCGGGGTGCTTTAGTTGCAGCATAGTTTGCTGCGACGTGGTGCCGATGGCGGGAGACAGTCGCTACGCGCCTTCCCTGCTTGCCCTCCCAAATGCTTCGCACTTTCGGTACCGGGCTGCGCACCAGCTTCGCTAAAAACGATTATCAATCGTTTTTTTACGCTCGCTGCCCTCTCAGGGTTCGACTCCCTTTCTTTGTATAATAAAAAAGCAAACACCCTTCTCGCAAAAAGTTGGTAGCTTATGCTGTGCGTAAATGAGAGCGATTACAAACGAATCGCGAAGCAAAGCGTCACTTTTTACGAAAAAGAAGCAGCAACGGAGCAAAACAAAAAGCACCCACTCGGGGTGCTTTAGTTGCAGCATAGTTTGCTGCGACGTGGTGCCGATGGCGGGAGTCGAACCCGCACGGTGTTGCCACCGACGGATTTTGAGTCCGTTACGTCTGCCAATTCCATCACATCGGCAATTACCATTACATTATAACACAGATATTTTAAAAATCAATAGTTTTATTAAAATAAACAAATGGCATTTTGCAATATTTTCTCAAAAAAACATTGTAAATTCACTTCTGATAGTGTATAATAAATTCCAAGGGAGGTGTTTTATATGGCTAAAGTAACAAAAGACACTATTATTCTTGATGTCCTTCAGATGGACAAGGGTACAGCTCCGTTCTTCCTTGAAATCGGTATGCATTGTCTTGGTTGTCCCTCTGCAAGCGGTGAATCAATCGCAGAGGCTTGCGCGGTTCATGGCGCTGATGCAGATGCACTTGTAGCAAAGCTTAACGAGTACCTTGCAGACAAATAATTTCGGGCGGGTATAAAAAAACAATCCCGATATTTGCCGAATAAAAAAGTGTTGTTTTTTAAAGAGAAATCGTATAATAAACGGTTTCTCTTTTTTTACAGAAAACTGATTCACACAGATAAAATGAAAAAATTAAAGCCGCTTCCAAAGAAGCGTCTTTTTATCTTTTGTTCCAAACTATTAGTTTGTGATAACTTTTTCTGTTTCCTTGTCAAAGATGTGAATCTTTTCAGGGTCAAAGCATATAGAAATAGTTTCGTTAATCTTTGATGTGCTGTCGGGCTTAACTCTTGCAATGAAGTTAATACCGTCAATCTTAAGGTAAAGATATGTTTCAGCACCCATAAGTTCTGTAACATCAACGTCAGCCTTACAAACAGCTGCTGCGTATTTTTCAAGAGAATCCTGGTCATCATACATATCCTCAGGACGGATACCCATAACAACTTCCTTGCCGATGTAATCCTTAACCTTTGCTGCCTTAGCATCTGTAAGCTTGATTGTATGAGTACCAAACTTAACAGCAACATCTTCACCGTCTTTTACGATTTCTGCATCACAGAAGTTCATCTGAGGTGATCCGATGAAACCTGCAACGAAGACATTTACAGGGAAGTTGTAAAGAGCCTGAGGTGAATCAACCTGCTGGATGATACCATCCTTCATAACAACGATTCTTGTACCCATTGTAAGAGCCTCTGTCTGGTCATGAGTAACGTAGATGAATGTTGTCTGAAGTCTCTGATGAAGCTTAGAAATCTCAGTTCTCATCTGAACACGAAGCTTCGCATCAAGGTTTGAAAGAGGTTCGTCCATAAGGAATACCTTAGGTTCACGAACGATAGCACGACCAAGCGCAACTCTCTGACGCTGACCACCTGAAAGAGCCTTAGGCTTTCTTTCAAGGAGATGCTCGATATCAAGAATACGAGCTGCTTCCTGTACTCTCTTCTTAATTTCATCCTTAGGAGTCTTTCTGAGCTTAAGGCCGAAAGCCATATTCTCAAAAACTGACATATGAGGATAAAGAGCATAGTTCTGGAAAACCATTGCTATATCTCTATCCTTGGGTGCAACATCATTAACGAGTGTGTCGCCTATGTAAAGCTCACCTTCACTGATTTCTTCGAGACCTGCGATCATTCTGAGAGTTGTAGACTTACCACAACCTGAAGGACCAACAAGGATAACGAATTCCTTATCTGCAATGCTGAGCGAGAAGTCAGATACAGCTGTTACGCCACCTGCATATCTCTTATAAATATTTTTAAGTTCCAAACTTGCCATTTTAATGACCTCCTACTTGTTTAAATGACATACTTTGACCATATGTCCTTACTATCGAGTATATTTTAGCACAACAAATTAAAGTTGCAAATACACTTATTTCACAAATTTATAATTTTCTTTTGTAAACATTGTATAAGATTGAGGTTTCATCTTCTGTCAATTCACGGTAATCTCCCGTTGCCAGACCTTCGTCAAGAAAAAGTTCTCCGTAACTAAGCCTCTTAAGATAGACCACACTGTTATCCACTGCAACTGCCATTCTTTTTACCTGATGAAATTTTCCTTCTGTAATAGTGAGTTCTATTTCATTGGGACTGACTCTTTGCACTTTTGCGGGCTTTGTAACACACTCGCCTATATTCACCCCGGTCTCAAGTCTTTTTATATCTTCTTCAGATATATTTTCATCAAGCCGAACAAAATAAGTCTTTCCTACCTTTTTTCCGGGAGAAAGCAGGTTGTGCGCAAGGTCTCCGTCATTTGTAAGAAGCAGAAAACCCTCTGTGTCAATATCGAGTCTGCCTGCCGGGAAAAGCCGGTATCTTTTATACGACGGGTCAAGAAGGTTAAGTACGGTATTCTGTTTTTTATCTTCAGTGGCACTGACATAGCCTTTTGGTTTGTTAAGCATTACATAAACAAATTTCTTATAGAAAATTCTGTTTTCCGCAAGAGTTACAGAAGTATTTTCTTCAACTTGTGCAGCTATATCTTTTATGATGGTGCCGTCTACTTTTACAAGCCCTGCTTTTATTGATTTTCTCGATTCGTTTCTGGTCATTGCAGCCGCATCTGACACAAATTTATCAAGGCGCATGATTCTACCTCACTTTTTACTCATGTCGGTTTTCCCTTTTTCTTTTATTTTGTGACGTATGACAAATATAATCTGAATAAGAAAAGCAATTACAGATTCAAATATAATAAGCTGATTTGGCAAAAAAGGTTTGAAATAGTATTCCCATTTTTCCGTATGGAAAAACCAGGCAAATGTGCAAGATGACGCAAAACTTACTATATTTCCAACAATCACAATCCACGGACTTCCGCTTTTTATGGCACCAAAACATAAAAGTCCGAAACTTACTGTCACAACAAGGTAAAACCACGGTGTTCCGGTTATTGCATCCTCATTCATTGCCAGAAATACAAACGGAATAAAATAGCCTGCAGTCAGGATTATTTTCAACACATTCTTTTTCATACACTGCCTCTTTCGTAAAACATTCACACACTGATTATATAACATATGAAGGCTTATTTCAATGTTTTTGTGCCACTTTTATTTCCCAAAGGTATCATTACTCCGTCAAGCGTAATGGAACAAATATCTCCGCCAATTATTTTTCCATCGTATACAATTATGTTTGCCCGAGCATTTTCCGATGGAATAAGATATGTATACCTCATACACTTTTTACCTTTGTATAAAGAAAGGTCATACCCTGCTTCTTTCTGAATTTTATTATACTCTTCGTAAACCGGATTGAACTTTTCCGGAATTTCAAAAACCTCGGTTTCCACAGGGTCTTTTGTCACATCGGCATAGCCCATATCATGAACTATTTGTGAAAACGCCGGACATTCTGTATTTTGTGAAACTCTTACCGCGAAAATCACCCCTATGGACACAATCATAAGCAACAAAAATTTTTTCATAAAAAACGCCCCTTCGGAACATTGTATTCCAAAGGGGATTGTTTTTATTCTGCTGAGAAAGGAAGAAGTGCAATATGACGAGAACGCTTAATCGCAATTGTAAGCTGGCGCTGGTGCTTTGCACATGTTCCTGTGATTCTTCTGGGAAGGATCTTCGCACGTTCTGAAACGTAACGACGAAGCTTTGCAACATCTTTATAATCGATATCCTGTACCTTATCAACACAGAACTGACAAACTTTCTTCTTAGCTTTTCTAGCTCTGAAAGGTCTTTCGGTCTTTTCCTTTTCCATCATGGCTAAAACCTCCTTATATTAGAATGGTAAATCATCATCTGTTCCCATAGGTGATATCGGATCGGGAAGCGAACCGAAATCTGCAGATGCATACGCATCACTTCCGATAGGATCGGACTGTGAATCGCGTTTACTCTCGGCAAAGTAAACCTGGTTAACAATAACCTCGGTTGCATAACGCTTCTTGCCGTCTGCATCATCCCATGAGCGGGTCTGTATGCTGCCTTCAAGAGCAACCATACTGCCCTTCTTGAAATACTTTGAAATAAACTCCGCAGTCTGTCTCCACGCAACGCAGTTGATGAAATCTGCCTTACGTTCTTCGCCCTGGCGGACAAAGTTACGGTCAACCGCAATTGAGAATGCACAAGTGCTGATTCCCTGCGGCGTACTACGAAGCTCGGGGTCCCGGGTAAATCTACCCATCAAAATAACTTTGTTAAGCATTTAACTGACCTCCTGATTACGCTTCTTTGCGCACTGTGATAAAGCGCATTACGCCGTCTGTGATTCCGTAAATTCTCTCAAGTTCCTTGGGGAACTCAGGATTTGACGCGAAGTTCACAAGAACGTAGTAACCCTCTGTCTTGAAATCGATAGGATAAGCAAGCTTTCTCTTACCCCATGCGTCAACGCTTTCTACTGTTCCGTTTTCAGCGATAAGCTTCTGGAACTTCTCTGAAAGAGCAGTAATCTTCTCCTCCTCAAGCGCAGCGTCAAGAACAAAAATGGTTTCATACTTGTTGATAATTTCAGCCATTTTTTACACCTCCTTCTGGTCTCTGGCCCCGAACATACCCGGAGCAAGGATAGCATTCCATTAAAATGCTTTGTAATTATATACTCAAAAAATACATTTGTCAAGGTTTTTTTCTATTTCTTTTCAAAATGCTGATAATCTTTCAGGCTTTTCCAGTCTCCGCCCCAAGCCCAACCGTATTTTTTAAATATTCTGACACATTCACTGTCAGCACTTATCATACCTTTTTCCATAAGGGTTCTGTCTGTGTATTTTGCCGCAGTTTCAGGAAGCACCGTATCTCCTTTTATATACGGATTAACAAGAGGATTTATGTCGATGGCTCTTCCCAGTTGGTGGTAGCTGAGGCCCGTTCCGCCTGTTACCGGGCGGTCGTTAAATGAGCTTGTATTGTTTGCGCGCATACTAAGCTCGTCCACACCGTCATATTCACTTGCAAGCTCCATTCTTTCAATTGGGAAACCGGCTTCATAAAGTTCTTTGAATATGGAAAGAACTTCCTCTGCCAGATTTCTGTCCACAATTATATTTCCCGTATGTAGTTTCCCGTCATATCCGATGTGAGTAACGGTAAGATATGATAAATCATCAAAGCTGACTCTTGATTTACCGCTTATTGTTACGCCCTGCATTTTTTCTCTGACATCATGGGGAATATCACTTTTCGAAAAGACAACAGTAACTTCTGAATCTTTTGCTGTTTCTTCAGGTTCTTTTTCATACTGCACTGTATCCTGAAGAATTTTTCTATCTGCAAAAAACGCCGGCTTTTCGGTTACCGCTGCAAGCAGAATCCCCAGCAGTATTGAAATTACATAAAGAGTAACAACAGAAATAACTTTAATTGTAGTACGGATCCCTCGTGTAGAGTTCGACATAAAAACCGCTGCCGTCCTTTCTTACCTTATACACCCAGTGATAAGTCTTTACGGTTTCACTGTGGCTTGTTATTTTCCTTATTTTTTCATGCACCCATACATAGTAAGTATTACCGTCTCTTCTGACATCTTCAACATCTATCAGGTCAAATTCCTCAACAAGACCTTCTTTGTTAAAGTTTACAGTATTTTCGTATGCCAAAGTTCCTTCGCGCAGATACTTGTATATTTCCGGATCGCTGTAATTAACATATGCTCTCCAACAATTGTTGTACTCATTTATAAAGCTGTACATTTCATTCGCATCGTGGTTACTTGCAGATACACTGTTGTGGATATTTGGCATATTTTTATAATAGTACGCTTCCGAATATGTTACATATCTTGGAAATTCAGGTTCTTGATCGGCCTGTTCCGTGTGCTCCTTTTCATTTCGTTGTTCAATAAGCTCCATTTCTATTTGGTCTGCCATAATCTCCATTTCCGTTTCAGAAACTTTCGAATCGGCAGAAATAAAAACTATTACCCCTACAAATATAGTCACAACAAGAAGAGTGCTTACTCCTACAAGAGCTATAATAAGTCCTGTATTGCTTCTCTTTCTTTCGCCTCTTCTATAATCAACATATTCATCTCTGTTTTCAACAGTATTTATCGGCTCCCCTGCTACTTCGTTACCGCAGTTTTTGCAGAATCTGGCATTAACAGAAAGCTCCGCTCCACACACATTACACTTCATTTGATCCACTCCTTAGCATTAGCACAAATTCAAAAAGGCAGTGCGCATAAGCGTACTGCCAAAGTTTGTTCCGATAATAAAAGAAATCAGATAGCTCTTACAACTTTTCCGCTTCTTAAGCAACGGGAGCAAACGTGAACTGTCTTGGGTGAGCCGTTAACGATAGCCTTAACCCTTTTAACATTAGCCTTCCAAGCACGATTTGATCTTCTGTGAGAGTGACTTACCTTAATACCGAAAGTAACACCCTTACCGCATACATCACATTTAGCCATATCTATTTCCCTCCTTAGGAATAACATTCATAACTTGTTTTTCTACACGCATAGGATATTCTAACAGATAAAAAACAAAATTGCAAGCATTTTTTTTATTTTTTTCTGTTTTATTGTGATTATTTTTTACAAGACGCTTTTTGACGGCTTTTTTTCTTGATTTTTTATATAAATGCCGTATAATAATAATGAAAGGATTTGTTGCTTGTGAAAAATCTTATTATTATAGACGGAAACAGTATCATAAACCGTGCATATTACGGAGTAAGACCGCTTTCAACAATGAGCGGCATCCCGACAAATGCTATCTACGGTTTTATGAATATAATGCTTAAGTATACAGAAGATTACAAACCGGACTATCTTTGCGTGGCTTTTGACCTTAAAGCACCGACCTTCAGACACAAAATGTACGATGCGTACAAAGCACAGAGAAAAGGTATGCCTGATGACCTGGCACAGCAGATGCCTCATCTTAAAGAGCTTCTCAGCGCGATGAATATTCTCCAGCTTTCTCTCGAGGGCTATGAGGCTGATGACATCATAGGCACTGTCAGCCGTCTTTGTGATGAAAGCGGTATTAAATGCAATATCGTAACAGGCGACAAAGATGATTTGCAGCTAGCCAGCAAAAATACAAATGTACTTCTCACTACTACCAGGATGGGACAAACTACCACCGATATATTTGACGATGACGCCGTTTTTTCAAAATACGGTGTTACACCTGAGGAGTTTATCAGTGTAAAAGCACTTATGGGCGATTCATCGGATAACATTCCCGGGGTAAAAGGCATCGGTGAGAAAACAGCCTTTGAGCTTATGCAGAACTTCCACAGTCTTGACGGACTCTATGAAAATATAGAAAGCGACATTATTAAAAAAAGTGCCCGCGAAAAGCTTATCGCAGGAAAGGACGACGCTTATCTCTGCCATACTCTTTGTAAAATAGACCGTTTTGTTCCGATGGAGTTTGATTTTGAAAAGGCATTGTATGTAGCACCCGACAGCACCCTTACAGCAAAAAAGCTTGAAGAGCTTGAACTTAAAAAGGTTGCTCAGAGACTTAACCTTGACGATGCCCCTGTAATTGAACTGCCTGAGCTTAAAGTTGCCGACAGCAAAGTAATTGATCTTTGCTCAGAAGAAAAGGATTTCTACTTTATTATAAAAGAAGAAAGTGCAGAATTTGTTTACGGCAACTCGGCCTATACTACACCGTTTATTCTACTGAAAAAAGTATTTGAAGATGAGAGTATAAAAAAATACACTCATGAATATAAAAAAATCCGCCACACTCTGAAAGAGGCCGGCATTGACCTTTCAGGTGATTTTTATGACAGCGAAATTGCCGCTTATATCATAGACCCCTCAAGAAGTGAATATAATATAGATGAGATTTTTGCACTGTACTCTCTTTCTCCTTCGGTTGCAAGTTTTCCCGAACTTGTAAAGAAGCAGCTTGAAACTATTCTGGAATGCGGGCAGGAAAAACTTCTTTATGAGATTGAGCTCCCGCTTTCAGATGTTCTTTACAGTATGGAGTGCAGAGGATTCAGAATTGACCGTGACGAACTTTGCAAATTCGCACAAATCCTTGGAGAAAGAATCTGTGCCCTCGAAGATGCAATATACTTTATGGCTGGTGAAAAATTCAATATAAATTCAACAAAACAGCTTGGCAAACTTCTGTTCGAGGATATGGGGCTTCCTGTTGTAAAAAAGACAAAAACCGGTTATTCTACAGATTCCTCCGTTCTTGAGAAACTTCGCGGAAAGCACGAAATAATTGACAGTATCATAGAATACCGCCACCTTGCAAAACTGAAATCTACTTATGCAGATGCATTTCTGCCTTTGCTCGACAGCGAAAGCCGTATTCGTTCCACTCTTAAGCAAACTGTTACCCAGACAGGGCGTATAAGCTCTGCGGAGCCGAATCTTCAGAATATTCCCGTACGCAGCGAAGTCGGCAGAGAAATCCGCAAAATGTTTGTTGCTAAAGACGGATATATGCTCGTGGGAGCAGACTACTCACAGATAGAGCTCAGGGTGCTTGCTCACATTTCCGGAGATGAAACAATGCAGAAAGCCTTCATTGAAGATGAGGACATTCATTCAATCACTGCATCTCAGGTATTCAATGTTCCACCGTTCCTTGTTACAGACACAATGCGTTCGAGGGCAAAAACAGTTAATTTTGGCATAATTTACGGTCAGAGTGAGTTTTCTCTTGCAGGTGACCTGAAAATTTCAAGAAAAGAAGCCAAGGAATATATCGACAGCTATTTTGAGCATTACAGTGGCGTAAAAAAGTATATGGAAGAAACAATTGAAAGCGCAAAAAGAGATTTATATGTAACAACACTTTTCAACCGTAGGAGACAGATTCCGGAGCTTGCTTCAAAAAATTTCAACCTCCGTTCTTTCGGAGAAAGAGCTGCTATGAACACTCCCATACAAGGAACTGCGGCAGATATCATAAAAATTGCTATGGTTAAAACAGCGGAGGCTCTCAGAAGAGAATGTCCTGAGGCTTATCTCATTCTTCAGATTCACGACGAACTGATATGTGAAGTTCCCGAAGATAAAGCATCTCTTGCGGCAGATATCCTCAAAAGGGAAATGGAAAATGCCGTAGAGCTTTCTGTTCCGCTTAAAGCAGATGTAAAAGTCGGAAAAAGCTGGTACGAAACAAAATAGGTTGTGATATTATGAAAATGCTTATCGGTCTTACCGGAAAATCCGGAAGCGGCAAAACAAGTGCCGCAAAGATATTTGAAAAACTTGGGGCTTTTGTTGCGGACTGCGACCTTATTGCTCATGAGATAATACAGGACGACACAGTAAAAAGCAAAATTCTTCACGAATTTTCGGCAGATGTTTTTAATAAAGACGGCAGTGTCAACAGAAAAAGACTGGGCGCGGTGGTTTTTTCTGATGAAGAAAAACTTTCTGTACTAAATAAGATTATGCACGGTGCAATTATTGAAAAATCTCTTGCTATGTGCCTTGATTCAGGGAAAGATATCTGTATTATCGACGGTTCGGAACTCGAAGCAAGCGGAGTACACAAAAAATGTGCTTATGTTGTGGTTATAATAGCCGATGAAACTGTCCGCCTTTCAAGAATTCTTGCCCGCGATGAAATCGACCGTAAAAGTGCACTTAAAAGGATACGGGCACAAAAAGATTTTACGGGCGATGCTATTTTTGTTGATAACAACCAAGATATAAAAGTGCTTGAAAAAGCGATCACGGAGCTATATAACAAATTTGTGGGAGAATTAAATGATAGCAGAAAATAAGATTTTTTCCGTATTTTTTAGGATTCTCATTATTTGCACACTTTCATTATTTCTTCTTCGGGGAATTTTTCCGGTTCGGTACAATAGTCTTATTGACAGTTGCTGTAATAGATACGGAGTCGAAAAAGCACTTGTGCTTGCTGTAATTAAAGCAGAGAGCAATTTCTGTGAAAATTCAATAAGTCACGCATCTGCAAAAGGGATCATGCAGCTTACTGACTCTACCTTTTCATATTGCATAGAAAAGCAGAAGTGGTCCTTTGATCGTCCCGATATTTTTGATCCTGTGCAAAATATAAATGCCGGAATATGGTACCTGTCCTACTTGCTTACACGCTATGACGGAAACGTAAAAAATGCCGTTGCTGCATACAACGCAGGACCTTCCAACGTGGACAAGTGGCTTCTTGGAGAGGATTTCAGAATCAAAGGAATAGTTCCATTTCCGGAAACTGATAAATATATCAGAAAAGTAGACAAATACACCAGAATTTACAGATTACTTTACAGATAAGGAGTTCGGATATTGAAAAAAATATGTTCTTTTTTCCTTATTTTAACAATTGTCGTTTTTTTATGTTCATGCAATAAAGAAGAACAAAAAACGATGCAGAATTTTTACTTTGACACATTGATAAGCATAACTGTTGGCGAAAAAGACCTTCCTGCTGCCAATAAAGCTTTTGACATCTGTGCCGAGCTTGAGAATACTTTCAGCAGAACAAAAAAAGGCAGCGAGCTTTATAAAATCAATGAAGAGGGTTTTTCTTCACTCTCCCCTCATATGCAGGAAGTGCTTGAATTTTCTCTCGATTTTTCAAAGGAATGCGACGGTGCCTTTGATATAACAGTAGCTCCACTTACAGATTTATGGAATATAAAAGAACGTACCGTCCCCCCCTCTGATGAAGAAATCGCTCTGGCACTTAGAACAGTGGGGTATCAAAGCATTACGTTGTCCCCTTTTCAGAAAGGTGATGTCGGAATTGACCTTGGTGCAGTTGCCAAAGGATATGCGGCAGATATAATCCGGGAAAAGCTTGTCAAAGAAGGTGTAGACAAAGCAATTATTGACCTTGGAGGTAATGTCCAATTAATCGGAGAGTATACGGTAGGGATACGCAACCCCTTCAATCCTGAAGAAATTTATGCAAAATTCACCCTGAAGGATAAAAGTGCTGTTACCAGCGGAGCTTATCAGAGATACTTTACCAGCAACGGAGTCAGATATCACCATATACTTGACCCCCGTACAGGTAAATGTGCTGATTCCGGCATAGCGTCTGTTACGGTAATTTCAGAATCGTCAATGCAGGCAGATGCTCTCAGTACAGCAATCTTTGTTATAGGTAAGGACGGACTTAAGCTTTGTGATAAATATCCCCTGACAGATGCACTTTTAATTATGGAGGATGGAGAAATAATCACCACAGAGGGATTTGGTGAAAAATACTCGTTAACCGTGTTTGAGAAAAATTAAATTATTTTACAAAAAAAACTTGCATTTGGAAAAAATATGTGCTATAATGCATTTTGTTTCATAATGCGATGGAGGTGAAATCACAATGCCTAACATTAAATCAGCTAAGAAGAGAGTTCTCGTTATCGACAAGAAGACTCTTGAAAATCGTATGGTTAAATCAGCTATCAAGACAGAGCTTAAGAAGTTCGAAGCAGCAGTAAGCGAAGGTAACAAGGCTAGCGCTCAGGAGCTTTGCAACGTATGTGTTAAGAAGCTTGATCAGGCAGCAGCTAAAGGTGTATACCACAAGAATACTGTAAGCCGTAAGAAGAGCCAGCTTGCTAAGGCAGTTGCAGCTCTCTAATAAGCATTTATCTTGAATTGCTTAAAATCAGGGGATGTACAAATGTACATGCCCTTGTTTTGTTGTTTGGAATTATTCGGAAAGGCAGTGCTAATTGCACTGCCTTTTTCTATGCTTTTTCAATTATTCCCCTGCTTATTCCTGTTAAACGATTTATTTGTCGTATTGACAATCCGTGTTCTTTTAGTTTTATCAACATTTTGTCACGTTTTTCTTTTGATAAACATTGAAATTCACTTATACTATCACACTTGGTGATTTTTTGAATTATCATTTTTGCCTTTTCGTCAGTTACACGAAATTTAACCTCGTTAACATCAATACAATTATCCTCATTGAGCGTATTGTGCAGTTCAGCTAATGTCTTAATATCTGCTATGCTTAAAATAAAATCCGTATCAACAAATTCCTGTTCGGTGAAATATTCATTGTAACTACTGAAAATGTAATCAGATGCGGATAATACCAAATTAGCTTTTACCGGATTTTGGTGTATGTATCTGAGAACTGTCAAAAGATAAGCATCGTCTTCTACCGGCTCGCTTTTGTACCTATCCTGAAACAAGTGTCCTATACGCTGATATTTAGGGTTATACCAATAAACATATTTTCCGCCAATTCGTTTCATTATGCTCTGAATTTCGTATTTTCCCTCTTTTATCAAAAGGTGAATATGATTCCCCATAAGGCAGTATGCCAATAATTTATATCCACAGATTTCCTTGTAATCTTTTAATATGCTCAGAAATTTATAGCTGTCTTCATCCTCTTCAAAAATCATTTGCTGATTTATTCCTCGCAACATAATATGATAAATACCTGTTGAACTTTTCAATCTGGCTTGTCGTGGCATTTACAATCACCTCAATACTAATATACCAGATTGTTCTAAAACAGTCAAGCCATAGAACCGTCCCCTGTCATATATAACTCTCCGCCCTGAGAAAGTTCGTCATCGTAAGTCTCAAGCAGTTCCTCTTTAATTTTAACCATATCACCGTATATTTTTAAAGCTTCTTCGGCAGATTTTGGTTTTTCTATATTAAAGTATCTTGCAGTTACTGTTTTTGTTCCTTGGCTTGTTTCTGTTTTTTCTTGAATATAATCTTCGAGATCAAGACCTTCCAGTACATTCTTAACCAATCCATATCCATTATCAGTAGATTGGGTATGCAAAACTATGTTTGTGCCGATAGTGTCTTTTAAACTGTCTTCTGCTGAGATTTTTGCGTCAACTATTTCTGGTCTTTTGTCTCTAGCTTTTTCTCTTTGAAGTTTTTTTAACAACTCTAACTGGTCTTCGTATTTACCATTTGCAAGGTTAATATAATCAACTTCATCCCCAAGTAATTCGTTTATCTGCTGTTGAATGTCATATGCTTGCTCCCTATCAGAATTATCGAGTTTTCCGTCTTCTCCAAGTTTGCGATACTGTTCAATAAGACCATCCAAATCTTTTGTTAATTGTGCAGCTTCTTTACCAGCCTCAATCGTTTCTTGACGAGACTCTTCGAGCTTTTTATTATAATTAACAACTGCCAAACTTACCCCAATTATAGCAGCTCCGATGGCAACTACCCAACCAATAGGATTTGAAGCCTTCCACACCTCCATAGCTTTTATGTTTGCCCAAATCGACTTAGTCAACAATCCAAAAGATGCTGTGGTTGTTGTATTCGCACCAGCAAGACCAAGAGCCTTAATTATGCCTTCGGCATCTTCTGCATTCTTAAGTTTTTGAGCTAAAACCGCTTCTAAGTCAGCTTTAGTACATGTTCCTTGAACTACGGCTTCCGCACCCTCGCCTTGTATTAAGCCTAATTTATTTAATATTGCTTCTCTTTCTTCTTTGTTTAACCCAGCTTTTATTAGTGTTGACTCTAATAGCTCGGCTTGAATTGCATTTTCAGAAGCTATTAGCCCTGCATTTCGTAATACTTCTTTTGATTTTTCCGCATTTAATCCTTGAGTTGTCAACAATAACTGTGCCTGATTTAAACTAAGCCCCTTCACGGCTACTGAGTAATCCGTAATTTTAGCACCATTAAAACTATTTAAAACTCCTTGTACAGCACCTAAATCGTTAATCCATGTTTTGAATTTCGTACTTAAATTTATATTTGTGGAGAATATAAGTTCAACATATTGATTAATTTAACAATATGTGTTAAAATAATATAACAAGGAGCTGATGTAATGATGTATAAACTAAACATGCCAATAATTAATGAGTCAAACGAAAAGTTGTCAATAATCAAACAATTATTTAAAGAGGTACTTGGATATACAGAAATAGAAATTCAACAATTTATCAAAACAAAGTTTATGTGCGCAGTAGTTCAACATCTTACTTTGGAAACCGCACAACAAATTGCTGAAATCTTCTATGATAATGATATTCGCATATATTTATCAAAACAAGAAAATGACATACCAATTCAATGGGGTAGAGACCTCGGTATATGCATAACTAAAAACCCACCTAAAGAACACTATTGTGATGAACCATTAGTTTCTCGTGAGCATCTTGTAAATCCACTTACCCAACAAGAGCAAGAGCGTCTTGAAAATTACGCAAGACAATCAAGAGAAGAGATTATTCAACGAAACACAACCCCAACAATAACCTGTCCCTACTGCAAGTCAACAGACTGCAAGAAAATCTCAGGCTTATCAAAAGCAGGTAGTGTAGCATTATGGGGTATATTTGCTTTGGGTAAAACGACAAAGCGGTGGCATTGTAATAATTGTAAAAGTGATTTTTAACCAACCCAAACCAATAGTCGCTATTTTTGCAACTCGACAAGTCTTTCTTGTAATATCTCATAATCTTCTTCGTTGAAGTAATCTATGTGGTCTTTTGGCTCACCAAGATATTCATACATAAGTTTCGAGGCATTGAGTGTTTCGCCATTTAATGCCTTATTATATTCTTTGATGGCTTCTTCTTTAGCTTTGTTGTAGCGTTCTAATTCATTCATTTAATCAATCCTTTCTTAGAGGTGAATTTGTGGCTGTAACATATCGTATGATAGATACAAACACATCAGACGAAGCATTTAAGTCTATCATTATAAAATACTTTGATGACTTCAAGAAATTTATGAAAGTACCAAATTTGCAATGCCCACCAATAAACTTGGTCGATAAGTTTGATGATTTAACTTGTGCCCACGTGAAGAATGGTGTTCTTGAAGTAAGTAAACTATATTTTATAGCACTCAACCAAGGTGCAGTGCCGGTATTATATCACGAATTTACTCACGTGTATGATGACAGCGTGATTAAACCAACAAACGACTTAGAAAAATTCGGACTTCTTACATATACTGAATTTCACGCCACGATCGTCCAATCTATGGTTGCGTCAGGTTATACAACATATTACAAAGATAAGAAAACTGCTTCTAACGGTAAATTTGTAGATATGTTTGACAATTGTACTATTACAGAATATTTTGAAAAACTCAACAATATAAATCGAAAAATATCCATTGATACAGCAAATATCAAAACATCTTTCAAGAGTGCTTATTATCAAATGTTGTATTACTTTGGCAGAATGTATTTTGCTGAGAAATATGTAACTGACAAAGTGTCTGTATCTTTAGATGTGTTTCTATCAATATTTGGCGAAAACATTATCATATTAAAAGATTTGTTGTTTAGAAATGACAACTCTAATTTAATGCTTTTACAGCTTGGCAAAATTCAGGAACAAATAATACAAGAATTTGATAGTAAATATAACAGCATATCGATAAATTAACCAACCCAAACCAATAGGAGAGGATACATATGAGCGTAATTAAAACACCAGACCAAATACATCCAGAGAAAATATATCTTCCACCCGAACAATATAGCGCAATCAAGCGTGCCAAGATGGGTAAGCCATTCAATATAAAAAATAAAGACGTTGCCGATATTCTTCGCACAATCGGATTCGTCAAACTTCATCAAGTTAAGGTTAGAAGTGCTATCAAAGACGAGGATGGGAATTTTCTTGAACCAGCAGAATATGAAAACACAGGCAAATATCTTTTGCAAATAGATGGCGACTACTATATTAAATATAGAAAAGAAGAAGCCTCAAAGGAACGAAAGGAAAACTTTCATAAATGGGCTGCTCTTATAGTCGCCGGATTTGCCTTGTTAATATCAATATTGTCTTTGATATTAGACTACATACAAATGATGCCTAAACAATAGGATATATCTCGCCATTCTTAAACCTTAAATGACAAGACTTGTTATGGTCTTTGCCGAAACGAGTATATCCGTATACTACAAGAGTTATATCATCTGTAAGTTGAATTTCTCTAATGTAATGGTGTTTCATCAAATCAAATCCTCTCGTTAAAATTCCTATACATAATTCTTATCAAAATAGCACCCTGAACTATGGGTGCTATAATAATTTTATTCCTTATAAACCGCACAGTTAAGCCATTCTTACGAAGCTGGCGTCGAATGAAAAATACCGGAAACGCCGTAGTGATGCGGTTTTGGGTTGTTTTGATTTATTTGTTTCGATAAATTTGAGCATAAAAATAAGACACCCGAGGGTGTCTTTGTATTGACAATATTCGACAGTAGTGGTATAATGCTCATTGGACATTAGAGACGCTTAATTGTTCTGAGTTTCTTTTGGTCTTTGTAAGAATGGTTAGGGTGGTTTTCCTTTCGCAAGTCCATCTCCCCGTAGGTGGCAGAAAGGAGGTCGATATGAATTACGATTTCTACTACGTATTAATTGTAACTCTGGTATTGCTCCTTATTGCAAAACCGAGATAAAAACATATAAAAACCACCTCAATTTCCTCCGTTGAAGTGGTTTCTACATTTTATGTAACCATATAAACAAAAGGGAAACCATTGAGATATTTGACCGATATCTCCGTCTCTTTTGTCTTTTTCTATATGTATTATACCAAATTGCTTTACACTTGTCAATACCAAAATGCTACTAAAACAATACATTTTGTTTAACTTTGTATTCATAATGCGCACAAATGTTTATATTATGCCACGAAACACTCATCGTTGAGTGTTTATTTTTATGTCTAAATTTCACGATAAAATTCATGGTTTATCGCCTTATCATCAACTCCGGCGATGAGAGTCCCACATACACGAAAGCGTGACAGGGGGACGGTTCTATGTGACAGGGGGACGGTTCTACCGTGACATGGGACGGTTCTATGGCTCCGAATTTACACAATTTTATGTACAACAAAAAATGCAGACATACAACAGTATGTCTGCATTTTCTTTTCTAAAAGTGACTCTTTCCTATTCCCTACTGATTTTTGATGTTTTTACAGGGATGAAGCGGCACGC
Source organism: Clostridia bacterium (assembly GCA_045604905.1). Lineage (GTDB taxonomy): Bacteria > Bacillota > Clostridia > UMGS1883 > UMGS1883 > UMGS1883. The sequence goes on along the minus strand of JAZUOX010000005.1, from coordinate 25,993 downwards.
TTCTTTTTAATGAACTCCATATGAACATTCCAGTCCCATCTTGAAAAGAAGTGTGAACCGGGGCGAAGTGCATATCCTATATGTCCGTCATTATAAATTACAGAAGGACGTGGAAGCGTTTTGGGGGCAACCAATCCCTTTAATCCCAATGCTTTAAACACAGGAGTAGCAGCATAGGCGGAAAGATAATCTGCAAGCTGATATTTAGCAAAATCACCGTCAGCATCTACAAGGCTTACGAATCTTGGCGCTATGGCAGCTATTATAAAATGTGCATCATAGGGAAGCTCTTTTGGGTTATAGGCATACTCCTTTGCTTTTTCGCACCACCACTCTATACCGCCATTATTAATCATATCAATAAATCTTCTTTCAGCTACTCCGATAAGTCCTGCTCCGCCAAAACCGGAACAGTTTACCAGGCCGGCAAAGATTCTCTCGTCTTGAGCCGCTGTCCATAAAGCAGTTTTTCCAAGGCGTGAATGTCCTGCCACACTAATACATTTATGGTCTATATCGTCTCTTGTCAAAAGATAATCTACAACCCTGCTTGCGGCATACGCCCACATTCCTACTTTGCCAATGTCAGTCGGTTTGCGCTTATCTCCATTAAAGAATACTTTTCCCATACCGTTTTCTTTAAATGCCTTTTTAAAATCTCCGCGAACAAGGTCCTCTATAATATCATTATGACAAAACTGCACATAGGTAAAGCCGTTATCAATTATTTCTTCAATGGGAGCATATTGCGTGGAAATATCAGCGTTTAAGGGTAAGTCCCTGAGAGATGGGTTAAATGCAATATGGATTATAGCAGGTGTCCTCTTTTCACCGTAGAAAGGACGGACAAGCTGAATGGGAAAAGAAAACTTTCCGTAAGGTGCTTCAAAGCTAAGCTCGATACGCTGACAAACTGCTTTTCCGCCATAGGTTTTTAAAACGCCTGCATAAAGCTCGCTTTCAGCGCTTGAGTCCCAAAGTATTTTACTTTCAATTTTTTCGGGAGCCTTTGGTGTGAAACCAAAACCGTACTCCATAACAGTATCAAGAAGATACTGACGGTGGGAGTTCCAGTTTTCTTCTGTAAGCGGCTTCCCGTCTTTAGTTGGTAAAACATCAGGAGCTTTCCACGGATTTTCAGAAAGTAGCTTTTCTGCAGTCATAGTTTCATCGTAGTGTCTTGAAAGAAGGGTACCGTCTACATCCTCGCAGGTTTCGGGAAGAACCCAGCCATTATATGATGAATCAGTAAATTGTTCGTTAGTAATCATTCTTTTCGCCTCGCATTTAAAAGTTGTTTATAGCCTCGTAAAAATTATGCAAATCAATATCTTCAATTCTGTAGGTTTGTTCTATTTTCCACTCTACATTATCACGAGATGCTATGTAGAGCATAGTGGGTTCCCATCCAAGGCGGGAATCCCTATCAATAAATTTAAGAGATTTAATTGCATTTTCACGTTCCGCATAAAGTATGTCTTTCATAGTATCAAGATGCTTTCTTACATTTTTTCGATTAGTTGAAGCATAGAATTTACATCTTTCAACATACCACTTTTTGAAATTTATGCCTGAGATAATACAACATTCCCAATAACGGATAAGATTAATAAAATAATCTAGTTTTTCGTTCTTTCCGTCAAGCAAATCAAGAATATCAACTGCTTTTTTTACCAAAGAATGCATTATGGTAAGATTTTTTATTTCCCTGTTGATTCTAAGATTTAAAAGTTCAAAGCGATGGTCGCAGCCATCACTATGGTCATCGTGCCAGATTTTAAATTTACTTTCGCTGTCACGCGGTAACAGGTAATGGCGAACGGTGTTGAGGGGATATGCTGTGCCGACTCTGAATGCTCCGTATTGATTTTCAGCTGATGGAGGATAGTGAGTGATTGCTGTGCTTAAATAATCAAGTGCTTTCAATATACTATCTGAGTTTTCTTTCCCGAATTCAGAAGATATTATTTTTTCTAAAATTCTGTTAAAATCAGTTGTATCTTCCCAGAAGCTCCATTTTGAAAGCTTACTTATAAAGGAAGGATACCATCCATAGTGGTGATTTTCCATAATTCCTGAAAGTCCCCAGTCAGCGTGAGCCTTTCGCATTGCTTTATATCGCTTTATCCACTGATAAGGCACAGGCTCGTAAGGAATAATACCAAAATCCCAGGTTAATCCGCCGGTGTTTGTCATTGAATAGAGCTTAATCCCTCTTTTATATGCAGCCTCAGCCTCGCTTTTGAAGTATTCTCCGGGGCCCGCAAACGAAATTGTATAATCGGAAGTGATTGAGCCTGATTTAACCGGTTCAAACATTTCAAAGGTTGCCTGAAGAGTTACTCCTTCAGGAAGGGAATTAATAAGTTTCAGCCGTGCTTCCTTATCCTGGTAGCCCCAGTTATATGTCCAGAACACTATATCAACATCATTATTATATTTGTTTACTACTTTCTTTATCATAGAAATGAGCTGAGGATAATCATAACACGGGTAGCCGGATGATCTGAGGTTTAACGGCTTAAAATATTTATAAGTTCGTTTATCACGGATAAGATTGGGGTCTTTACTTGGGAAAAACACGGACTCGCCCACAAGAATTATACCTTTAATGTCGGGGCAGTGACTGAATATTTTTCCGTATGTGCTCTCATAGTAATCTTCTGCATCTATATCGTCAGGGTGCTTTTCGCTGAACAAACGACTATACATATAAACATCTAAACCGTATTTTTTGCAACGCTCAACTAAATCTTTAATATCACACGGTCCTGCAAGTGATTCGTTAAACCCTTTAACAAAAAGTAAAACAACGTCAAATCCCTCGTGAGCAATCCTTGAAAGGTAGGCATCGGGAAAATCGTCAAGGCCATATCCTGAATGTGTCATTCTTGGGGCAAACATAGGTTTCTTTCTTGTTTTCCCGCAAGGTATAAAAGGAGCACATTCCATATTCATAACATCTTCAAGATAATACAGAGCCTGTGCAACGCCTCTTTCGTCGTTAGCATATATGTCTATCTTTTCTTTACTTGCATCTATCAAAAAACCTTTGTAACCTTTTGCTTCTTTTAAGTCAACATTTTTATTCTCTGCAAGATAAAGACGTATAAAAGCACTTTCTTCATCCTGCGTAAGAACGGATGAAATTTCCATAGAAACCTTAAGATAATCTATAAAATCCTCTGCAGCAGTGGTTGCTACTATGTCGGAAATGTCAACATAAATTTTCAGTCCGTCCTGAAGCTCAGTCTGATTTGTGAAAGGCTTAAGAGAATAATCTCTTCTATGTGGCTCGTGAACAGTTAAAAGTCTGTTTCTGAATTCATATCTAGCTTCGTTTTTCAAGGATACTCCCTCCAATTTACATATTGCCTGTTTTATTGAAAAGTCTAAAATTAATTATTTCCCTTCCATACGTGCTTTTTTAGCTCTGAAATAAAGCGCCTTAAGCTGAGTTCTCGTGAAAGCATCGTGGCAGTAAATTTCCGTTTCACGCGAGTTAAGGGTTAAAGGAACATAGTAGGAGTTAAGCTTTTCTGAAAGTTTCTCTATACGTTCCCAACATTCGTCAGTATTTTGGTTATTATATAAAAGAATATAGTATTCGCAGAATTCAGTCATTAAGCTCATTGTGTCAATACCATATTCGATTCCTCGTATATCCTCGCTCAGAACATCAAAAAGAGGAGGAGTGGCATCGCCAAAGCAAACCTCTGTGGGATTTTTGGGAACTGTGATGTTAAATTCGTGGGTTTGTAAAAATTCAGTGCAATCTTTTTCGCGAGCATCTTTAAATATTTTAAGTGCTTCGTTCATTTTCTTCACTGAGTCAAAGCCACGGATATTCATATCATCGTTAAAATGGTCGTCATTATAAAGCATCTGTGAAGGCTTTTTACCGTCCCAGCTCATAAGATTTGAAAGGATACTGCCTCCGCACCATGCACGCCATGAGCTTGAAAGCTCCCACGCCTCTTCGTTAAGCTCGTAGGCGTATTTTATTTCGTTTGCATATTTTCCATACTTGCAGATAAAATATTCAGATATAAACTCATCCTCATTCGTTTCGCTGTCCCACGAGAGTTTTGCGTATAAAAGCTGAGTCAAAGCACGTACGCCCCAGTTTATAAGTGGGAAGTGCATATATGTCATACCTTGTATTCCTACATTTTTATAAGTACGCAGATCGTGAGGAATGGTTTTTGTGAAAAGAAGCGGTAAATCCTCAAACTTACTTACATTGTAGTATTCGCCCACCATTGCAGGAATTTTGGGCCACTTTTTCATTGTCTGATAGTAAAAATCGTTGTATGAACAACCGGGATTATCTATTGTGTGCTGATAGCAACGGCGAATAGGATAGTGAATAATATAATCGCCCGAAGTTTTTATGTTTTCGGGGATTTCTTTTTCGGGCGGATATAAGGTGGAAGTGCCTTCGTATATTTCAAGAGCTAAGCTTACTTTTCTGTTTATTCTGCCTGATTTATAGGCTTCATCAAGCTTTGTGCGAATGTGTGATATAAAGTGAAGATGCTTGTCTGTAGCATTGCCAAGCTTTTCGCATTCCTTGCAATTGCAGGCATTTCCCCAGGTGTCAAACCCTGCAATTTCAAGCTGGTCGGTATTTTGCCACACACCTTTTGTTAAGCCGTCTATCACTTCTTCAGCTAAGAAATCAAGAAGAGATGTCTGACTTACACAAAACTGATTAGACAACGCTTTTTCTTTTGTAACGATACCGTTTTTTGGTTTTCCGTACCATTCGGGGTGTTCCTCCCAAATAGTTTTACCGCTTGGAAGTGTGCGGTCGGTTGCAAGCAAAGGCTCAAAAATATGCCCGCCCACTCTGTAAAGCATACCAAGCTTATCCTGAAGTGCACCGCAGTTTGCCCTGTGAGCACCCATATTCAAATTATTTCTAGCCATCCACAAAAACAGCTTTGTTGATTCTTTTTGCGCACCTGCAAATAAAAATCCGCGACCAAGGGGCATAGACGGAATATATTCTTTTCTTTCTGTCGGGAGAGAAAAATCGTCATTTTTCACACGCTTAGGTGCTATGTACGGAGAAACCCATCTTATCCCCTGTTCTTTTAATATTTCGTAAGCACCGTAAAGCGCCCCTGTTCTGCCGCTTCCTATGATTTCAACACCGTTTTCAACAGGAGAAATTATAAAACTGTCACTTTTTGAGTTTTCTGTCATAGCAAATTTAATGCACATATCATTTGTTTCTTTTTCGCTGAAATAAACATCTATATCAGGGAAAAACATTGACAAATGCTCTTTGATTTCCATAGCAGCAAAAGAAAGAGTACAGCGGACTGCAAGAGCATCATCCCTTCTGAAATTAATTTTATTTTCATCCTTTGCCCAGATCGGAACATTTTTTGATGCATTTTCAAATGGTACAATGATACATAATTTCATAATAATTCTCCTTTTACTGTATGAGAATTATGCGACAGCGGTATTTCACTGTCGCATAATATTATAACTCTATAACTACGACGCCTGCAAGAGAGTCACTACCGCCAATGGCAACATATTTTCCGCTTGGGCTGATTGCAAGGGTTGTAGGATGAAGAATACAAACGTTACGTCCGTTCTCTGCAAAAACATCGGGAACGTAGCCAAGAAGCTCTATTCCGTTTTCGTTATCATAAGAGAACCAGTTGCCGATTGCTTTAGGATATCCTGCAACACCATAAACTTTCTTGCCGTCGGGAGTTACACAAAGAGAATGAACTCCGCCACAGGTGCAGACTCCACCAAGGTTATATACCTTATTATCTTTGATTTTAGCAAGCATCATATCTTTTGTGCCTGCAATTATAGTTCCGTCTGCCATAACAGCACTTGCCTCAGGCACTGAAAGATACTTCTTTCCCGGAACGAATGGAAGGGAAATACCGTCAGGGATCTCAGCCTTGATTTCGGAAAATTCAGATATGCTGCTTTCTTTTACTCTTACCGTCGCAAACTTTCCGTTTTCATTCTTTGCCGCTTCCACAACAAAGCTCTTTTCACCGGAAGTGTAAATGGAAAGGCTGTCGTCACTGTTCCATTCAATATAACGCACAGAGGTATTTTCGCGTCCCACTGTTTCCCAGAAGCTTATGCCGAAAATCTCTGTGTCCTTTTTTCTGTACCAGTTATCTGCCTGAAAAGCTTTTATATCACAGATTTTTTCATAATAATCGTTATAAAGATTCCACTTTTCCTCAAAGTCATCCTTGGGATAATATTTTGAGCATGAAAGAGGATATGGCATATAGTTCATGTAATCGTGTGAGAAAATACGCTCTTCGGTTTCAGCAGCCTTTTCAAATTTTTCAAGATCAATAACCATAATTCCACTGTAAGATTCTTCATGATTTACATGGTTCCCGTCTGAAATATAAAGAACATCATCCACAATTCTCATTTCGGCAGAAATGCTGAGGGTTCTTTCTTTAGTTCCCATAAAGCCGAAATCAACAGGAGCTTTTCCGTTTTGTATGTCCCACATATAGAGGCGGTCACCACAATATGTCATTGTGGGAAGATAAGTCTGGCAACCGTACCACAAACGTCCCTTTGAATCGATTGCCATACCGTAAGCATTCATAAACACATCGTTTCTTTCGCCTGCGTAGTTAATTTTCGGTACAGGTCTGCCAAGCTTTTTAAGCTCACCTGTTTTAAGGTTATACGAAAACAACTCCTGTCCTCTTCCCGGAACGGCACAGGGCCCTGTTGTTATATAAATAATACCCTTATATTCTACTGCGTGGCGCATAAGTGCACCGAGGTCTGCTTCTAAGTATTCAATATCGCGCTTGTCCTTGTTGTAACGGAACATTCTTCCGGAATAAGTAGAACCATAAATATGTCCGTCTGAAAAAAGGAATGTGCGGCTTGTTGCAACATCAGAAACCTGACCAAGACAGCGGTGCTCACCGGTTTTTTCGTTATATACATATCCTGTACCCATCATCCACGTTGTGCAGAAATAATCTCCGCTTTCAGGAGAGTATGTTCCACCGTAAGTTGTATCAAAGGGAGAAATAACTCCACGAAGATCAACATTGCCTGTTTTGTAATTGTATACAAGAATATTTGACCCCTGAAAACCTTCCCACTGGTGGTTTGCATATTCAAAAGGCATCCACACCGGATGAAGCGGTGACGGAGAGGTTGTGTGAGTGGTTGTTATAAGTTTCCCATCACCCATAAAAGAAATTGCAGTGTGGAATTTACTTGTGCGAAGTGAATTTTCCTGATGGATAAGCTTATCCTCCAGTTTGAAATGAAGCTTCATTTCCTTTGTTTTTGGATTGTATTCATAAAGTCTTGCGTATTCTGCCACATAGCTTTCTCCGCAAATTGAAAAGAAAATGGTCTTTTCGGGGCTTACTGCCATATCCCATATAGCATTATGGGTAGGCCATTCCTTAACCATAATATGCTCTACTCCCGTTTGGGGAATAAGCTTAAAAAAATCTGCAGGCTGTTCGTTAAGCATTGCAAAACGGTTATCGGGTTTTAGTTTCATAATTTTTCCTTCTTTCTATAAGCGAATATTAAGCTCTTTAAACGCTTTTGGAGTTATATTTGTTTCTTTTTTAAATGTACGGATAAATGAAGTATAGTTCTTGAAATTTATTTTTGCGGCAGCCTCTTTGGCTGAATAGCCCATATACAAAAGGCGGCACGTTTCAGCAATTTTACGGGCAGTGATATATTTTTTCACTGTCAATCCTGTGATTTTTTTAAATTCCCTACACAGGGAACTTTCGCTAATATACAGGTCAGATGAAATTTTAGAAACACTTATATCTTTACAAAGATTGTTTTCGATATATAAGATTACCTCATCGGCAAGATTGTCAGGGATTGGCTGCAGAATATTCTTCGGAGCTTTTTTAAAGCAATTCTTGATGTGGCAAAGCAATTCTATAAGAACGCAAAGCCTGTCAATTCCACTGCTGGCATTATATTTATCTACAAGCTTCATAAAATAGTTGTGATCCTTTTCATCAAGGCGAACAGCACATGGAATGTCTTCCTGATGGTGCAAAAAGAGAAATAAATCTTCTTTCGTAACAAAAGGAAAAGCGAGCAGAGCATTTATTATTTCAGCACTGATATCTATAATGCATCTGTCATACTCTTCGGACGGAAACACAGCTTTGTGTACTGTAGTTGGCGGAATAATAAATAAATCGTTCCCTTCACATTTATAGTATTTTCCGTCAGCAAAAAAACTTTTGCATCCGCTTATGTTGTAGAGAATCTCCACTTGAGTGTGAAGATGCGGATGTTTTAACCCAACTATTTCTCCACTGTTGTGATATACAATTATCCGCGAATTATCAGAATTCATATAAGTCCCTCCCTATTTTAAAGAAGAAGTCTACCACTTTCTGAATCAAGATACATTATTGCGTTTTTGTGGGTGCGCATAATAGTTGCGGGCACATCCTCTGTTATGGCACTGTTTACAGTTTTATATGCTGCTATCGCCTTAGTGCTTGCAGGAACACTGCAAAACATATAATCAGCACTTACAAGTGCCGGAATTGTAAGAGTAAGAGCATGAGTCGGAACGGCATCAATTGTATCAAAGCATCCGTCGTTTACCTGCTGATTACGGCAGACATTGTCAAGCTCAACACGTTTTATAGTGAGCTTGTCGCAAAAATCTGCAACACCGGGGTCATTAAAAGCGATATGTGCATTTTCCCCGATACCCAGACAAACAATATCTATCGGATGTGTGTTTAAAAGGTCTGTGTAGCGACTACATTCTTTTTCAATGTCTTCTGCTGAGCCGTTTATGTAGTTTACAGATTTAAAATTAACTTTTGAAAAAATATGTTCTCTTAAATAGTTACCAAATCTTTGGGGTGCATCCTCATAAAGGCCTATATATTCGTCCATATGAAATGCATTAATGCGTGACCAATCAATTCCGTCTTCATTTATAAGTGCTTCCAACGTTTCATCCTGAGAGGGAGCTGCTGCAAAAATCATATTTATTTCATCTTTTTTGTTTAACAATGTGCGGATTGTTTTTGCTATATCTTTTCCGGCAGCCTTTCCCATATTTTCTCTTGTGTCAAAAATTTGTGTATGAAGAAATTCTGTTTTTAATTCTTTTAAAACGCTCATAAAGAACCGCCTTTCTTTTGATGTTTTAATTATATATCATTTGGCAATTGTTTTTCAACAATAATGAAAAAAGAAATTAAGTTATGTGACAAAAAAGCAAAATATACACCCAAAGCTTGCATTTTCTGCATAATACTTCAAAAAAAGCGTGCCGCTTTACCCATGTCGCGCACATGCAAAGTACAAACATAGTTTCAAACGTATTAATTTTACGCAAATTCCTATATGGCAAAAAACAGCTGCAGTCAAGTCGATAAAAATAATTTGACTGCAGCTGTTTTTTATTTGGACATAGACAATTATGAAATAAGTTCAAACGTTACATTTGGTGTATCCCTGTGCACATCATCAAAAACCTCCAACATGGCGATACAATATTCCCTCAAATCATCAGGAAGAGACAGATAACCATATATATTTACTTTAATATTCTGTCCATCTATCCACAGGTATCTCAAGCAATCCCACAAGGCATCCCAGTTTTCTCCGTAATATTCAGGCAATCCAAATTTCGTTTTCAGTATCAAGTGTATTTCCCCCAAATATTTGCATCCTGTAAAATCCAATGTAATAGGATTTTCTTCTATTGGTTTGAATGCATTCCTTTCAAATTCTTCGTATGCCATTTTATTTCTCCCTTATTCAATCTCGATAAATGTGCAGTAATGATCATAGGTCATAAAAATTAATCCGTCGTTTGAAAACAGAATTCTTTCCGTTCCTCTGAAACCGAATTCATAATTAATATCCGCTTCATACCAAATTCTGTTTGGTGCAGTTGGTAAATGCCCGTTTCTGTTTTCATATATGCCCCCAAAAATCATTTTCCCCGGACACTTTAAAAACAAATCTCCCTTTTTGGGATTCCACCCCTCATTTTCGGCTTGTTCCTGCGTTATGTAGTAGTCGGGTAATTCACCATATACTTTCAAATACCAATCAGCGCCATTAATTCCTTCATTTGTCGCATTACCGGCAAAAAGAGCTTCTAACGGTTTTATCTCACACCTGCAATTTGGATGGACCGGTGGAAACGGGGATACAAATTCATCTATTTCGTATATTTTACCATGATTTTTACGACAAATCAAGCACGTTCTTAAATCGAGTATCGCCCTCCACATTTTCCATTTTGAGCTATATTTCATCACTTTACCTTCCCTTTATTTATGCAATGTTTTTAATTTTGTTTGCCATTTTCCTGCATAGCCAGTAAACGTTTACATCTTCATTGCATTTGCACAGCCACAGCTGCTTGTCAGTTATTATTCCGGCATTACTGAGTTCCTGTATAATATCATTTAATTCTGTTATTTCTTCAGGCAAATTGGAGTGGGTATTACTTTTTATGAGCGGCATAAGATTTTTTTTATACGCACTTAAAGTATTTCCTCCGAAAAATGCTGTTCCCGGGCAGGTTTTTGCGCTTTTGCCTTTTATGTAATCACCAATTTCCTTACCTGAAGATGTCCACCATGAGTGATAAGTTACGCCCCCTTCAGGCGAAAGGTTGAATTTTTCAAGCAATACTTTTATCACCTTTACAACGGAGTCCTTTTGCAATGCCGTCATTGTATCTGCACCCTCGTCAAAATTACCAACACATTCTATGCATATTGCACCCGTATTTGCTCCGTATATTCCTGCGGGGCTCTTTTCGAGGTTTCTTCCCGACAGGATTTTCCCATCGGGAAAAATCGTAAAGTGTTGTGCTATGTCTGACCATCCGTTTGTATTAACATGGTAATTTTTCATTCCCAACTGGAGTGATTCATGGTTTTCACCGTTAAAATGCCTGTAGCTGGGAGAATAAGTATGATGAAGCTGTATTATCTTTACTTTTCTTTTAATCTTTGATTTCTTGATATATTCTTCGAATTCTTCTACAGAAAAATGCTTAAAAGCGCTCATCTTTCTCAGTCCTTTCCTTTATTATTTCAAGTGCATTTTTTATAAAAGCCGGATATTTAAGTCCCATAAGACCGATATTTTCAAGAATACTCAACCCTTCATTTCCGAGAAAGAAAAAAATGGTCGCATTTCTCACATAATGGCACCCCGCTATATTATCAACCGAGACACCAACTCCCACAAGAGCTAGGATGCACATTTTTTTCACTATGCCTTTATAGCATTCTCTGCTTGATGCTCCGCCCCCCTCTGTTTTTCGTGACTTGTGAAAAATAAAAGCCACGGCTAGCCCTGTTATGTAATCAATTATCATAAAAGTAAGCAATGTTTTAAGAAATACATCCCATCCGCCAAGACTTTCCGCAATAACACTGCCCACTCCTGCAACCGCTGTCAGCACAACATTTTTTACCGTCTGTCCTTTCATAAAACCACCTCCTTTAGTCCGATTTTATCGCATAGATTTCTCTTTCATTCTTTACAAAATCATAGTCTGCTCCTGCAGTTATATACGATTTTGTAAATCCTTTTCTGATTTCGCCTGTTTCCACACCGTTTTCTTCTTCAACAACTTTTTCATCAAGTGTTATTTCGTGAAGTTTAAATCCTTCAGCAGGTCTGATGCGGTAAGATATAACCCTGTTTTCAATTTTCCTTGCCTCGCAAACTGTATTTTCGAGCAAAGGCTCAATATTCTTATACATATACTTACCTCCTTATGATGCTTGTGTAAGATTCCACTTCTTGTTGTCAATTAATTCTGCCCAGGTGCAAGCTACTCCGTTATACTCTGCCGTATCACCTTCTGCTTCAAGTGCAGAAAATGCAGAATTCTTAACAGTAAGAGTATTCTTATAATGATTTGAATCATCAGAAGAAAAATCTTTCAAGCAAGATGCAATGTTTTTTAAACTCTCTACAGATAATGGCGAATATGAAAAACTAACACTTTTATCAATCACACCCTCAAAGGTTATGTTTTTAAGCCTACTGCAACTATTAAAGGGTGTATTAAAAGATGTTATATTTCCCTCTGGCGGTAAGATTATCTTATCTATTGTGACAAGTTGGGTAGCTCCATAGAAAACCCTGTCAAATATCCCTTCACAGTTAGAAAAATCGCAAGTCGGCACTCGTGTAAACCAAGCGGAATAAAAGGCTTGTTTGATACTATTAGAATTAAAGATGGGAGCTACACCAAGTTTTTCAAGTTGCTCTGCAAGGTCATACGCATCCCCTAACCAGTTATGATAAAAAAATGTATATGCAGTGACAGTAAAATTCCTATTCGGTTTAAAAATGTCTTTATTCCATCCTTGCCCTGAAAAAGCACGTTCTCCACCTAAATTGTAATTATCCCAAAACTCGTTATGCTCTGATTTTTTCCCTGCTTCGTATACCTTTGGAACATTCTCCGCTATGGTAGTAAGTTTTTCAGTTACACTCATACATTCTCACCGCCTATGTAAGAATTTTGAACAACAATTATGCTTTCCAGTGCTGTGTCGATGTCACCAATCTTATTTCTTAATTCTTCAAGCCCGTCTTCGTAATTAACGTGTTTGAAGTCATTACTTTCAAGCCATCCTTGATGTATATCTATTGCTTTGCGCAACTCCTCTATTTCAGGTTCTGATTTGACTCTGAAATTGGAGTTTAATAAGGAGTCTTCCCTGACTGCCAACAACTCGCTCTCCAAAAACGCTACAAATTCTTTATCAGGAATATTAAGTCCTTCTATATCCTCAGGAGTAAAGTAGTCCACACCTTTTACAGGAGTGTAACCCCTTACTTTTCCGACATTTATTTTATTTGTCGAGTCACCAATACTTATTATGAGCTCTCCGTTTTCATTAAGGATACAATCAGGAGGATTAGTGTCGTCGGGAAAGCTGATATACAGATCCCCATTGTCATCAACACTGAAAGAGTAAAAGCCGTTAGACGGTACAACTGTGGCATTGAGTCCTCTATCGCCTTTGTCACCTTTATCGCCTTTGTCGCCTTTATCTCCCTTATCACCTTTGTCGCCGATCTCTCCGCGCGGTCCTTGCGGGCCCTGAATCCCCATCTGCCCTTTTTCTCCACGCTCTGCAATCAAAAGCCAGCAAGATGTGTTTTCAGGAGATGTACCTGAATTGTCACTGAGACAAACATAACACCTGCCATTATAAGTGACCTTATTGCCTTTTTTGTACAGAGTAGTTTCACTGTAGTTTTCCCACAGATTTATATTTTCTCCAAGCTCTTTTATATTGACCTTTGTCTCATCCATAATTCTTTTCACTTCCGGCATGAGCGCCTCGAATTCTCTGTGCAACTGCAGTGCTTCATCAGCTGTAGGAAGCTTTATTCCTTCATTTGCAAGCGACGGACTGATAAACAACCTGTCTGCTACACTTTTAAAAACTTTTTCAGGATCCGAATTATAATACCCTTCTACGCAAAAGCTGCACCATCCGGATACAGAAGCAACCTCCGAAGGAATAAAAGTTTCGTACACTGACGTACCGTTCTTTATTTCCGGCACAAGAAGAACTGACTTTTTGTTTTCTCCTTTGGCGTCAATCCATATAATTCTCTTTGCAAACCCCGTCCATTCATTATCAAAGGTCAGGATAAGTTTTACTGTTTCACTGTTTCCCTCGCTTCCCGCATTTTTTGTGTTTTTAGTTATAAACTGCCCCTTTACATTTATAATTATATTACTCATATCATCACCTTATCCTTCTTAAAATCCCCCGTGAAGTTCCCACGGGGGATTTTATTACTTTTTATACAGTTTATATTCCTGTGCCTTTTTGTAGTCATAATCACTTGTATGAAGCCCTTCCGGGAGTCCGAGAATTTTTGCACTTTCACCGTCAAGATAACCGAGAGCTTCCCACTTATCAAGAGCATTATCAATTGCAGTCTGTTTTTCCTCCTGCTCACGCTCTTTATTTTCGTTATCAAGCTTTTCGCGTTCAATTTCCTGCTCCTGGTCGAATTTTTCTCTGATAAAGTCTCGCTCAAGACCGTCGGCATATACCCCGTAGCTGAAATCCCTGTCATTGTAATAGCTATCAAGCTCTTTGAGATATCTGTCGTACTCTTTGTCAGAAAGCTTTGCAAGAGTTTCAAGATTCTCCCTTTCAAGACCGATAGAGTCAAGATGTCTTTCGTAGGCATCGTTGTAAAGCTCAGGAATTATATCGGTAAGTTTACTGTTGTAATTTTCGAGCATCTGCCCTGCAGCACTTACAGCATAGCTTGACGGTACTCCTCCGGTATTCATGGAAAGTTCACCAAGCAGGTCTTCCATTGCTCTTTTCCCCTCGCGGTTATACTGTGCTTTGTAATAGCGGTACAATTTATCGGAATCCGGGTCATAATCAAACTCTGCGAGCTCCTTTATTTTTTCATACAATGCTTTGATTTCATCACTGTACTTATCTTCATAAACCGGTCTTTTTTCTTCATAGGAAAAATCAGCACCTGCCAGCAAATATTCTATCGCTTCGTCATATACACTGTCGTACGCATAATGACTGAGTCCGTCTGTTCCGCTGGCTTTATCCACCCTACTCTTGAGAGTGGACGCAACTTTTCTTTTTGGTGCACTTTGTGCCATCTGCTTTCTGAGTTCTATAGAATAGTCTGTGTTATCAAGCCACCCTGAATACCGGTTTGTTTTTTCGTAGGGCAATTTTTCGGTTTCTATTTTTTCGTTACGGTTTTTTTCAAGTTCTGCAGCACTCTTATAGTCTTTGTTTTTTACGGCTTCATTTATCTGTGCCTGATAGTCAATCTCCTTGTTATAGCTCATCGTTTTCCCCCTTGTATATAGTAGTTTTAGTTGTATCTATCTCAATTATGTTACTGCTGTCAAGATGCGTAAGTATATATTCGAGTGTTTCCTGATTAGCACGCAGATAGTTTTCGATATATTTTATCGCTTCCTCCGGTGTTTTTTCTTTTATGTCTGCAAGTTGTAAAAACATATTCTCACTCCTTTAATGCACACTGAATTCACGGATAACAGATTCTATTACACTTTTGCCTTTGCCCGACAATCTAAGGCTTAGTTCGTGACAATTTTTAACCATGCAGGGAATACTTATGTACTCTTTTTTTGTACTGTGCTTTATCCCCACAGTTTCCCACAAGCCACCGTCTCGACGTATTTCCGCCTTAAGCCACGAGCCCTCTTCCATATTCGCAGTAATAAAGAGCCTTGAATACTTCTTTTCTTTGTGATAATTTTCGGAAAACGGACAGAATTCAGCATACCATTCTCTACTGTGTTTTTCATTTTCGCAAACAGTTTCTATGCCGTTTTCCTTAAATCTGTACAGTTTA
Organism: Clostridia bacterium; assembly: GCA_045604905.1. Lineage (GTDB taxonomy): Bacteria > Bacillota > Clostridia > UMGS1883 > UMGS1883 > UMGS1883. The sequence goes on along the minus strand of JAZUOX010000005.1, from coordinate 10,579 downwards.
TCCCCTGTTGAAAGATATCCTATAACACCTTCTACTCCGCTTTTTGACCATAGCCTGCTTTTTAGGTCATAGACATATTCCAGGCGTTTCCCGTCAATATCACCGCTCAGATAGTAACAATGTCCAAAAGCTCCGCCAACACAGTTTTCAGGAAGATTATTTCCAAGCTTCAGCGATATACATTCGGGAATCCCTCCAAAAAACGAGTAAACTCCTCCGGTTCCTCTGTAAAACATCTGCCCCTCAAATACAGCAATACTGTTTTTATCATTTTCTGATATACCTGCTCCGAAACACTCTGACAGTCTGAAATTCGATGGCTTGTTTCCGTAAAGCTTATAACACTTATTTTCTTTGAAAATCAGGCAACAATTTCCGTATGTGCTGATTGCCGTAAAATCCCCGGCCGAATTTGACTCAACGCTGAAGCTGTCGGTAGATACTCCGCTGTAACTGAAAAAATTAAGCGGGTCACCAAGTTTTGATGCATAAATAGTCTTTCCCTCACAGCCCCACAATCTGTTTTCATAGATGCATATGCATGAAAAATCAGGAATTTTTCTTTTTATTACAATGTCTGCCGTCTCAACGCCGGCTTTTAATGTTTCCGCAGGAAAAGAAAGCGAAGTTTCTGTTATGCCGGTTATTTTAGCTTCTAAGCCGTTTTTCTGGATTGCACTTCCTGTTATTTCAACTGTGTCACCGACTCTGAATCCCTCAAAAAGTTTTTCGCTTATGTTCTTTGCCTTAGTAACTTCTCCCGTTACCTTGATTTTTCCGTTTTCAATAAGTTCCGCTGAATAAACTTTTCTGAATTTTCCTCGGGCACTTGTTTCTAAAAACAAATCGTCTGTTTTTAGCTCTTTTGCCTTAATAACGGTTTTCCCGAACAAATTCACCGTTCCGTTAAGTGCATTGGCATCAGTAAACTTAAAAACCTTGAATTCAGGATTAAGTTCAATGCTTTCGACATCTGTCGTCGTTTCATATACAGCTTCTTTAATGTTGATTACATCATCTCCGTAAGTTACACGGGTCCCGCTGATATGAATTTCTCCTTCCATTGAAAGAAATGTTTTATCGGTGGTACTGTAATATAGCTTATCAGGGAAAACAACAATTTTGTCTCCTATTTCCGCTATCATTTTGTTTCCGAGCTTAACTTCTCCCACTTTTTTCCCGCCATAGTAAAAACCGTCGTCTGCAGCAACGCACATCTGCGATGTATTAACAGCACAAGTCGGATTACTGCACTCGAAAAAAGTTTCAAGATCGGGTGTCTGGGACAAAAAAGGGAAATTATCGTGGGAGATACCATAAAGGTCACGCATTTCGCCGTCTGAAAAATCATTTGTCAGATTAATTCCTCCGAAGGCTACCATACGCCTCCTGTAATTGTTTCGTCTTTTTAAAACAGGTAGTCTCATACTGCCACTCCTTTAGTGCAATTTGTAATTATCGGAAGGAGGCATATGGCATCGAAGATAGTTTTTTCTGAATTCAGAGTACGCTTCTTCAAAAAGCATTGCCGATGAGCTATAACTTTCAAATTCACCGCTGTAAAAATCCCCCAGTGCAATTATGTAAAGTTCATAAATATTGTCATAGGGAGCTTTAACCAGAAGCTCTTTATCTCCATCCTCAGGAAATGAATATCCCGGAAAGTCATCCCTATGCATCGTCTCACGCATTATTTTCCCGTCAAGCTCACTTATCCATCTGCATTTTATGCTGTCGGAAATTGCATCAGGATGCAGTTCCATAGCTCTTGCAATCACGCTGTTAACTGTTGCCATTACACTATCAGCTCCTTCCAGTCACCTTCCGTACGCAGATAAAGCTTCTTTTGTCTGTCAATCGGCACAGCTACCAGCTCATCTTTATAAAGTGTGTTTTCTACATACAGATTTCCGTCAAGAACAATCATAGGTCTTATGCGGACTCTTTCCTCCTGAGATGTACTTGAAAATTCTCCCTCGGTATTTACGGTGATAAGAGTTTTTGTTCCATCTGTTTCTCGAGTCATATATGTGCTTCCTATGGTTTGAGAGTCAGCTGATGCCTTGATGCCGTTATTGACAAAGTATGTCATATTCTGAAGTTCACCTTTAGAAGGAAGAAAGCACCTTCTTGTAAGGTCTGTATCTATATTTGTAGAAATCAGATTTTTCTTTACATGTTCTGCATAGCTTTCCGCAAAAATAGTTTCAAGATAAAAATCAATCTCGCTGCAACAGTAATCTTCCCGGTTTGCCGCATCAAAGTAATAATTTTTTCTTGTGGTATTTCTTCTTATGAGACTCACACTGCCCGATGTATAATAATTCTTTGCTGCAACGATATACTGCCCCTTTGCATCGCCTTCATCAAGAAGAACTATTGTGCCGATTTCACACTCGGAAAGCTTTTTGCCTGCATCGTCCTTCACAATAAAGCAGAGATCGCCGTTTGCCGCAGCAGTTGGAAGTGAATCTGAAAAAATGATGTTGCGCACGCACCGTTCTGTAATATTCCCCTCTGAAGCAACAAGCTTACCCAACATTACTGCGCCCTCTATTTTTACACATTTTCCGTAAAGGTCACGCGCATAGGCGTAAAAATCAGTATTAAGCCCTTCTGTATCATACACACTTTTCTGCATATCTCCCACACTGTCAGCTCCGTCAAATCCGCTTGGAATACTGAAGCTCAGTTTAGGAAAAGACGCATCTGAGTTGTCAATGGTTACAGCAGCATCACTTCCGGGAGAAAGGGTAACTACCTTTCCCACACTAAATATCGGAGTTATACCGTCTTCACCTTTCAGTCCGCGTGCACCGGTATCACCCTTGTCGCCCTTGTCTCCTTTAGGACCTGTATCACCTTTTGTTCCTCTTATGTTTCCAAGATTAAAACTTGCCACGCGCTACACTCCCTTTATATATTCATTGCAGACGCTTCGCGGTAAAATTCATCACTCTTGTTTTCCATAAGCTGAGCGGTCTTTATATCCTGACGCATAGATGATTCTATGACATCTGCAAACTTTTTCTTGATTTTTACCCTCTCGCCTCTTTTTATTACGCAGCTTTCTCCGTTTACTGCAACAAACACATTGTCTTTATAGTCTCTGCTGTCGCGGAAAAGTTCAATTTCAACAAGTGTATCTCCGCTGATTTCCGGCACTGTTCTTGTCTGTCCCTTTTTATTATTTGTAGCCATAATATTATCCTCCTTCTGGGTGCTGCGGCGGAGTAATCCGCCGCGCACATCATTCAAAATCAGTTGTTAAAAGTACTTGCAGTTTCGATGCGGATCATATAGGGTTCCACAAGTCTTACTGCTGCTTTTGTTGCCTTCCAGCCACAACTTCCTCTCTGGTTAAGAGGATCTGCTGCACCTGCACTGCCAAGCTGCTTTACAATATGTTCAAGTCCACCGCCTGCTATTTCCGTAGTACCGTAAGCATTTTCTCCGATGATAAGAGTTGAGTATACATCTCTTCCGTAAAAACCTGCTTCACCCGGGAAAATCTTTGCGTTTTCTTCGGGATTTGCTGAAAGCTCTTTATCAAGATAAATCGCACCGTCTTCTACGCTGAATCCGGCTACAGTTGCTCTCTGGAATGAGTCTCCTGACTCAATCTGAACTGCTGCGCCCACAAGTCTTTCTGCATCAGAAGATGAAAGTTCTTCCTTGACCGAAAGCTTATAAAGTGTACCTTCACCGCAGCCTTCTGTTACTGTTCCTGCTTCGGCAAGCTCGGAAAAGCTCGCTACTGTAAGATTTCTTGCACTTATTGCAAGATCCTCTGCGTGGAAAATCTTAGCTTCGCTGGATTCAACAAATCTTACATTTTCAATCTTTCCAATTTCGCCCTGATAAATGCCCTCGGGATCAGAGTATGTTTTTACGTTGATCCACTTAGGATCGCTCATAAGGTCATAGGCTGTATCCGGGTGAATGATACCTACATAACTGCCGTTGATTGTTTCTGCATTCATTTTCTTGAGGTAACGTACGGCGCGTCTTACTGCATCAACTGTAAGATAGTGATTGCCGCTTTCTTCACCGCCCTTAAGCTCTCCTCTTGAAGATACCTGCCCTTCTGCAAACTGCACATTTGTACCGCCGGAAAGCACCTCTCTTGTAATTGTATCAAGAGTTCTGCCCGCCTGAGAGCCAAGAAGCTTTGTTGCCTGAACAAGGTTATTGTCAATTGCGGTAAGCATAAGGATATCCGAAAGCTCAACAAAGCCACCGTACTGCTTTACTTCCGCACTTACAACGCCCATATCAAGCTTCTGTCCGTCAGGAGTAACACCTTCTGCAAGAGGAGTTGTCATCTTGGGAAGGGGATCATACTTACGGAATTCGATTCTCTTGCCGTTGCCCTTGGGAATGGGGCACTTCTGTGCAAACTGGTCATGGACAAGCTTGGGTTCCGCCATGTCAATAAGATAGTCTGAATAATAAGTGCGCATTTCCCCGCTGAGTCCGCCATTTTCGGGATGAGGAGTCACCGCACCCGTATTTGAATTTGTAAGGCCTGCCGTTGTATTTACGACATTGCCTGCAGCAAAGTGCTGCAAATTGAATTTAAACATATATTTTTCTCTCCTTTTTTATTGTTTCTGTTTTTTGTCATCATACAATACAGCGTGATGTTTCAGATTCTGCAATTCATCAGAATTCAATCTTCTCGCCTCTTGCTGCTCTTTTTGCAAGCTCTGCTCTTTCTTTTCTGCCAAGCCTTGAGATATTGTTTGACAAAAGAAAGCCTCCGCCCGTTTCACTGCCGTTTTCTATAGGACGGCTACCTTTAAGACGAATTGAGTCAAGTACCTTTTTCTCGGTATCTATTTTCTTTGCCTCCATAATGCTGTCAATATTTATCACTTCATAAGCGTTTTTCACGCTTACTCCCGCTCTTACAAGTCTGCAAAATTCGGGGTTCTTCACTTCTGAGGCAAGGTCAAACTCAGGATATGCTTCTTTTGCTTCCTCCGTTTGTGTTTTAATTTTTTCGGAGAATGTTTGCTTTTTCATATCACGGAGTCTATCGTCTCTGTCCTTTTTTAAAAGGCTGTTTTCTCTGATAAGTCTCTTTATAAGCTCTGTGTGTTTTGAATTTTCTGCTACACTGTTCATTGCATCTTCCATCCTTTCAGGTGTTTTATTTTCTTTTTCTGTACTGTTCAGTTTTTTCACCTCCTTTAATCTGCGGCGGATAATACTCTGCACCTTTTCGGAAAACTGTTTTTTGTATTTTCCTTCAATCAATGCCTGAAATTCTGCCGCCTTTTCATTTTCGCTCTCGGCGTCAAAGCTTTTATTTTCGCCCGATTGCGGATTGCTGATGTCCGCGTTTTCAGCATTTATACCTTCTCTGGCCTCCGCGGAAGGCTCTGAGACAGTAATCTTTTTATTTTTCTTCATTGCGATAATTCTCCTTTTGTGCATTTTCTCTTATTGCCGCCTCAATGGCACTTTTTCCCTCGAAATCCATTATTTCCATTGCACTAAGTGCCTGAACTGAATTCTCCGGAGCAAAAAAACCTATTCTGAAAAGTTCTTTTGCCATTTCATTCTGAGAAAGCCTGCTGTAAGGACTCTTTTTCTGAGCCTTAACCGCTATATCGAAAACGGGTTTTCGGATGTAGTTGTCACCAGCGTCCTTTTCCCTGATATTTTTGTTGCTGTAATAAGCAAATTCATACCCTCCGTGGGAATCATTCACCCTGAAAAACCGCCTCTCCGAGTAAAACTGCCGTATAAGTTCTATACACAGATAATTCACAAGGGTAAAGGCTCTATATGTTGACTTGAGCATATCGCGACTGATTTTGTTACCTGCCTCCTGAAGTGCCGCTATTGCCGAAGCTGCCGTAACACCGTTTGAAACGCCTCCGCGACTGAAGTCACTGTTTGAGCTTGTCTCTTTAAGCTCATCAATCTTCATCTGAAGAATATTGATGCACGATGCAGGAAGCGGTGATACCGTGACCGGTCTGAGTCTTTCTTCATTTATATCGCCCTCCACATGAACTATGGGCTTTGACCAGTCCAGAAACTCCTCCTCGTTAACGCCTGCGCTCAGTTTTGCAAAATACCTTGGTTTTGCACTCATAACAGCGTTTTCAAGGACTGCATCGTTAAGTTTGTCTATAAACATCTGAGGATTTTTTGTAACTGCAATAAATCCAAACCCGTACACCGTTCCCTCCTCAGGAAAAAGACAATCAAGTACAATGGGGTATTCACCGTGGTCATACCATCCGCGTTCTGAGTATTCTGCTACATTTTCTGATGCAAAAAGGATATTTTCTCCGACAAATTTGCAGTAATGAAGAACTGTTCTGCCCGAAGAATTTCTAACCTTGTAATACCAATCAACAACAAGTGCCTTTTTGCTGACATCTACACTGTCGTCATACACATACTGTTTAACATCAATAGGGTTGTCGGGAGATTTTCCCCTAAGCTGCGGATACTCAGCTTCAAGCAGATCCCAGTCTCTTAGATCTACGATAAAAAGGTTACGGCTTTTTTGGATATCAGTAACTCCGGGCTCCCAAAAAATATTGAGCAGGTCTATCTTTTTTATCTGTATATCTCCAAGACCGCCCTCTATTTCACTGTTCCAGAAAACACCGTAAGCACTGCATCCGTGTTTCAGCTTATACCACCAGTTATCTGAATAAATCTGTTCGAAGTTGTTTCTTTCCATTATGGAAGGAAGTATTGAGGACAGCTTTTTTGCTTCCTCCACATCGTCCTTTTCTCTGGGAAGACAACTTGCCTCAGGAAAACTATCCATTGCATCGGCATGCTTATTTGTGATGGTATTAAATAGCCATGCACTGGTGCTGCTCTCTTCACCGCTGTTTTCGTTATGCCTGAGTTTCCACCATTTTTCATTATCGACAATTCTTGTTTCAAGAGAAGATTTTGCTCTCTTATATTCACGCAGTATCTCTGATGCTGCTTTAATTTCCGCTTGACCGATTTTATGCTTTTTATCAGACTTTTCTTTTCCGAAAAGTATATTTTTAAGATTCATCATTTTCCTCCTTTACCTCGGGCAGAATCACAATGCCCGTCTGTGTTTTCCCGTCATTATCTACACATGGAGATATGGATTCTTTCATTACTCTTTTTAATTCTTCCAAAGCTTTAAGTGCCTTCAATGCACTGTTAAATGAATCCATATCAACTTTGTCAAAAATCACTTCATCGGTGTACTCTTTGCCTTTTATAAGATAACGGTTAAATTGCTTTTTGTCCTCTAAGGCGTCAAGAAGTACATCTGCAAGCTTATTTGCTATATCAAGCTCTTTTGTAAGGTTGATTTCGCTGTTTTCGTTTTTATCATTTTTATTTTCCATCAGTCCCTCCTGTTACTTGTTGCTGTCAAGTGGGTCGTAGATTTTTTCACTTTGTTTTTTCTCAGGCGGATTTATGGGGTGTTCCATCAGTACATAGCGACATTCGTCATATATGTGGTCCTCGCAGTCGGTGTCGATATCCTCAACATTTCCCGCACTGTACACAAGTGCCGGTATAGTCCGGATAAAGTGCTTACAGGTGGAGAAAATGCTAAGTGACGGCACACCGCTTTTGTCAAATGCCAGTCTGTTATGAAACTGCATTTTCCCGGCTATGCGCGTGTTATCCGCCTTGTCAAACCAGACGCCTTCTCTCTCCATCATTCTTGCAACGCTTTCTCCCCTGCTCTCATCAAAAATAGAAGGGTCAGCTATACCGTAAATGTGTCTACGTCTCAGATTGGGGTCATCCTTTTCTATTTCTCTTATTTTTCGGGCAATCTCCCCCGGTTCCCACCTTACACCCTCATTCGGTGTTCCGGTACAGCCGTAAAGCTCACGGATACGGTATATCCTCCCGTCGTGGTCGACAGCGTACCATCCCACAGAAAAAGGCTTTGAATATCCAAAGTCAAACCCCCGGTAAATTTTCCAGCTTCCGGGAATTCTGAATGGCTCTATGACGTGGGTGTTGATTCCTGATTTATAACCGTCCGGATTATTGCGCCATACAGTAAATACCTGTCCTGAAAATGTATCCCAGTCACCGTAAAGAAGTGCTTTTCGTTCATTTTCCGGAAGTGCGGCAAGCCTTGTTATATACTCGGGGTCGTTTTTCATAAGTATTTTGTTATCAAAGACACTGGATGGTACAAAAATTCTGCTGCGTCGCCTTGTTTCCGTTTTTCCGTCTGGATATGTAATATCTACATTCTCCCATATAGTAGTCATTGGCGGTGCCGGAGTGATAAAACGTTCCTTTACCCATCCATGACCTATTCCACCGGGATTTGCCTGTGCACGGATGTAGCAGCGTGTTCCCGGGCCGTTTGGTCTGTTACGACTGAAAAGATAGCTGTACTCATCCCATGTAAAATGTGTGAGCTCATCAAAATCAATAAAATCATAACGTTTTCCTTGGTAATTTGTTCGGTCCTTTGTGTGCTGCATAGCTCCGAAATATATCTTTGCTCCTGACGGAAAGTGCCAGCAGTGCTTCTGCTCGTTATATCTGGCTTCGGGAAACGACGGAAGATATATTTCCCTGCTTCTGTCCACAAGTTCAGAAAGCTGAGGATAGGTTTTTCTTAATATAAGCCCTCTGTAATGAGGTATATTTACCTGTCTGAGTGCCTCTGCAATAGCACAGTCGCTTTTTCCGCCTCCTGCCGCACCTCCGTAAAGAGCTTCATTTTCGAAACGGGACATAAAAAGCTTCTGTCTTGGTTGCGGTTTCCATATTACTGTCAAGAGGCATTCTCTCCGATAACCTCAATAAGATAACTGTCATCCCCGCTGCGTTTTGCTGTGAGTTTGTATTTTCCCAAAGCTTCGCTCACATCTTTTTTGGATATTTTCCTTACACCGCCACTTTCTTTTACAAGCATTACTATGTTGGCCGCAGCACAATCGAGAATTTCCTTGTACGCTTTGATTTCTTCTTTAAGAGCCGAAACTGTATTTTTTAAATCCTCAATTTTTCTGTCTCTGCGACAAATTTCTTTTTTGTAATCCATTACTTATCTTCCTTCCTGAAATAATAGTTTTCGAGACAATGTGCTATAGGACATTTGCGCCATGCATAGTTATTGGCGCAGTAGCCTAAGATAAACTCGCTCCTTGCATCCCTGTCAGGGAATTTGATGGTTGCCGCCTCGCAACTGAGCTTCAGGGACGCATCCTTTTTAAAAAACGGACACTGCATCATCATTTGCATAAACTTTCACTCTCCTTTTTATATTTTAATGCCATATACTTTCCGTAGCTGAGCCCTGCTCGCTGAGCTTCTTCCTGAAGCGAAGTCAGGTCATCATAAGGAAGCTCTTTGTAGTTCAGATACGGAGCATATCCACATTTGTAACGGGCACGACAGAAGTCACTGCAAGTTCTTCTTCTGAGAGAAAGTTCGGGAATTCTTCTGCCGCATACTATACAGAATTTACCGTAATACCTCATTTTCACATCTTTCCTTTCGCGTAAGCTTATTGTGTTAAACAATTTTCTTTTCTTACCCTTTGCGTAAGTCAGTATAATAGGGGATTTGCCGAAAGTCAATACTTTTTGCGTAAGTTTTTTAAAAATTTTTCTTGCATACTGCGTAAGTCTATGTTATTATATATACAGAGAGTCCTTAAAACCTTGTATTGAAAGGGTTGTTAATATATGAAAATTCACGAAAGAATAAAAAAGCTCCGCCTTGAAAGAAATATGACTTTGCTTGAGGTTGCTAATGCTCTTGGTGTAAGAGAAGCGACTGCACAGCGTTATGAAAGCGGAGAAATAAAAAATCTCAAGCAGGCAACTGTGCTTGAGATGGCAAAAATATTCAACTGTTCTCCCGCTTACCTTATGGGGTGGGATGACTATGAAGCACAGGCAGCAACAGACAGACTTCCGCTTTTGGGTAAAATTGCGGCAGGTCAGCCAATCCTTGCAGCAGGCGACTGTGAATACTACTCCCCCATAAGTGATACCCGTGCAGACTTTTGCCTGAGAGTCAAGGGTGACTCTATGATAGGAGCGGGAATAAAAGACGGAGATATAGTTTTTATACGCAAACAGGACTCTGTTGATGACGGAGAAATTGCCGCTGTACTGGTTGAAGATGAGGCAACACTTAAAAGAGTATATATCTCAAACGATGCCGTAACGCTTATTTCCGAAAATCCGAAGTATAAGCCGATGGTTTATACAAAAAAACAATGTAGAAACATTCGTATCCTCGGCAAAGCAGTGGCATGCCATACTAATTTATAAAAAAGCAGTGAGACGCAGCACTCTCAGTTCGTGCAAACAAAGTTTCCTTCGTTCTGATTTTACACAAATTCCTATACAGCAGAAAGGGGCTGTAGCAAAATCGTTTTGCTACAGCCCCTGGTACAATAAAAGTGTAAGTAAATTAACTATCGATGTAGTTGATTGCTTGCACTTATTTTTTTATAATAAGAGAAGAAATGGTCTGACGTACAGCCCCTTGGATTTCGCATCCGCAACAAAGACTGTCAGCCATCCTCTTATTATGTAAATTCGATTAAGCAGGTTGGGACAAATAT
>JAZUOX010000004.1:0-38350 GCA_045604905.1 Clostridia bacterium | reverse complement strand
CTGCTATTTACAAAACACTTTATATAAAACAGGCACTTGCGGATAAAATCGAAAAGATTGCTATTGAAAATGATACAAGCTGGAATAACGTTGTTATTTCTATGATTGAAAGCTGTTTAGAGGAGAATGAATAACTAAGTCAAGGTTGTCAGTTGACAACCTTGTTTTTTCTTGATAAAATGGATTTATGCTTTTGGCATATTTTGTTTTAGCTAAATTTTGAACTACGTTCAAAGCTAAATTATCTCATTTTATTCGATAGCTAAATTATTTTCAAATAGCTAAATTAAATTCGCATTCAGCTGACCGCAGGTCAATTTAGCTATAAAATAATTTAGCTTGCTTCGCATATTTAGCTCGCGCAAGCGAATTTAGCTAAAATCACCGGAGGTGATTTTATGATAGAATATATAATAGGAAGAAACTCTTCCGGAATACGTGCTGACCGTTTTCTTTTGAAGGCTACAACGGCACCCTCTTCCCTGATTTATAAGACATTCAGAAAAAAAGATGTTAAAGTAAACGGCAAATGGATAAAGGAAGATTACATACTTTCCGATGGCGATGTTCTGCGTATATATATAAAGGAAGATTTTCAGAAAGAAAAGGAAGTTAAAGAGTGCAAGCTCACCGCGCCGATACTATTTGAGGACGACAATATTATTATCTTTAACAAACCACGGGAGCTTCCCTGTCAGCCTGATGCAAATCACAAGGACGGCACGCTCGCCGATATGCTGAAAAGCTACCTTGCAGAAAAAGGTGAATATAATCCCGATGCCGAAGCCAGCTTCTCCCCTGCGCTTTGCAACCGACTTGACACTAACACTTCAGGACTTGTAATCGGTGCAAAGAACGCCGAGGCACTCCGTGATATGAATGATCAGATAAGGAAGCGCAATGTGCACAAATATTATCTGTGCAGAACAGAAAATATTCCTGCAAAAAAGTCGGATTTTGTAAACACATATATAATAAAGGAAGAAACTACTAACAAAAGTGCAATTTCTGATGAAGGAAAAGAGATTTCAATGGAATATATCGTCATTGAAGAAAAGGATGGCACAGCACTTTGCCAGGTACTTTTACATACTGGAAGAAGTCATCAGATAAGAGCGTACTTTTCGTCAATAGGTTGTCCGCTTGCAGGTGACAAAAAATATGGGGCAAAAACCGGAGGCGGTCAGGCACTTGTTGCACATAAAATCCGTTTTGACTTCCCCGATGAATATGACGGTGTTCTTTCCTATCTAAAAGGCAGTCATATCCAGCTTGATAAAGTAGAGATATAATCTTGACAAGTTTGTTTTTTTATGGTAGTGTATTTTGTAGAAAAAGAGAAAGGAATGTATTCTAATGAAAAAATTTATTGCAGAGTTTAAAGAATTTGCGCTCAAAGGCAATATGATTGACCTTGCTTTAGGTATGATTATTGCTACATCCTTCAATGCGGTTGTTAAGTCAATTGTTGATGACATTATTATGCCGGCGTTTGCTTTTATTTTCGGCAAAAGTGATTTCTCTCAGCTCGTTGCTTTTGCTGAATATGCAGACGGTACCCTTGTCGGTGGTATCAAGTATGGTATGTTCATTCAGAACTTAGTCAACTTCTTTATCATCGCATTCTGTCTTTTTATAGCAGTTAAAATTATAAACAAAATTAAGAATCCCAAGCCCGCTCCCGAAGCTCCTGCCGAGCCTGCTCCCAAGCCTGACGACATAGTTCTTCTTGAAGAAATCAGGGATTCTCTTAAAGAAATCAAAACAAGATAAATAAAATTGATGAGATGTGAACACCACTGTTCACATCTCATTTTTTGTTATACATACAAGAACGTATTTTTACATTTCCCATCTTATTGACTTTTTTGTCAGATTATGTTATTATGTCAATATACTTATCCGAAGGTGGTGAAATCTATGAAATGTAAAGTTTGTGGCGGTGAATACCAGGCAGGTTCTGTTGTATGCCCCCATTGCGGTGCTCCTGCAAATGTAGTTCCGGCAGTTGTTGCTGTTCCTGCAAAAGGTCTCGGAGTTACAGCTCTTATCCTTGGTATAATTTCGCTTTTGACAAGTTGCATCTGGTTTGTATCTATTCCCTGTGCGCTTCCCGGATTGATTCTCGGTTGTGTAGCAAAGTCAAAAGCTAAGGCCGTTGGAGTAAAGAACGGTGCTGCTACTACAGGTATTGTATTCTCGATAATTTCCCTTGCATTTGCTATTATCGTTATTCTTCTTGCAGCTGCAGGTGTAATGTCAGGAGTATTTGACTCTTACTCATATTATTGATAATATGAACAGAAAAACAGTGTTTTTTACAGATGCAATACTTTTAGTTATAGCACTTTTTGCAAAAAAACTAACCGTTCTTATGGTTAAATATCTGCCGGAATGTATTTATTTCAAAAACGGTATACTGTGCCCGTCTTGCGGAGGAACAAGTTGTGTATACAATTTTTTCTGTGGGAATTTCAGTATGGCTTTCAGGCAGAATCCCATAGTATTTGTACTTATAATTTACGGTATTATTGCTATGGCTCTTCTTAACATCAACTGTTTTTTCAACTGCAGTTGGTGTAAGAATTTTCAGAAAAAGCTGATATCTCTTCCTGTGGGAATAGTATTTGCAGTCAGTTTTTTAATTTTGGGCATGGTTAGGAATTTTTAAGCAAATAATGGCAGCGTAACGCTGCACTTACATCTCACCTGATTTGTGAGAGTGGTGCAATGTTACGCTGCTCTTTTATTTTGAAGTATTTTCCATATCCTTTTCACGGATAGCATTACGCTTGATTTTTCCGTTGAAAGTTTTCGGAAGCTCCGTCACATATTCCACAATTCGGGGATATTTGTAGGGAGCTGTATTTGTTTTAACATAAGTCTGAAGCTCTTTTGTAAGTTCATCAGACGGCTCAAAACCTTTTGCAAGAACGATTGTTGCCTTAACTGCAAATCCACGGATAGGATCCGGAACGCCTGTTACTGCAACTTCATTGACTGCGGCGTGTTCAAGAAGAACACTCTCAATCTCAAAGGGTCCTATTCTGTAACCTGATGACTTGATAACGTCATCGTTTCTGCCCACATAACGGAAAAGACCTCTTTCGTCACGGTATGCGGTATCGCCTGTATGATAGAAACCGTCGTGCATTGCCTTCTTTGTATCTTCTTTACTGAAGTTATATGTATCAAGAAGACCGCATGCCTTTCTGTCGCGGCTCAGCACACGGATAGAGATTTCCCCCGTTGTACCGCGTGGGCAGGACTGGTCGTTACTATCCAGAATATGCACATCAAATCCGGGAACGGGGAGACCGATTGCACCGGGCACCGGCTCTGTCCAGGGATAGATTGTCGCAATACAGAGAGTTGTCTCTGTCTGACCGAATCCTTCGTAGATTTTTAGACCTGTTGCCTCAAGCCATTTATTATAGATTTCGGGATTAAGTGCTTCACCTGCAGTACAGCAATGAGTAAGTGAAGAAAGGTCATACTTTTTAACATCGTTAAGAAGCATCATTCTGTACATTGTAGGCGGAACGCAGAAGGTTGTAACCTTGTATTTTTCAAGAACACCGAGAATATCTGCACCGTCAAACTTATCAAAATCATAAACAAGAACTGCAGATTCACCAAACCACTGACCGTAGATTTTGCCCCAGAGGGATTTAAGCCAGCCTGTGTCCGAGATTGTAAAGTGAAGGCCGCCATCCACAACTCTGTGCCAGAATACACCCGTCATAATATGACCGAGAGGGTACTTGAAGTTGTGAGTGATGATTTTGGGATAACCTGTTGTACCTGATGAAAACGCCATAAGCATTGTGTCATTTACAGAAGTATCCTCATCACCCGAAGGTCTCTGCCACTGGTCACTTGCCATCTCGAAGCCTGCTTCGAAATCTATCCAACCCTCGCCCGCATCCTTATGCTTTGTTACAAACTTAAGGATAGGATGGTCGTACTCTGACTGCATTTCGTCAAAATATTCAGTAGCATGACCGTCACCTGTAATAACTGCCGCTTTGATGTTACCCACGTTACAGCGGTAAACGTAGTCTTTACCTTTAAGCATATCTGTTGCCTGAACAACGATTGCACCGATTTTGTGAAGGCCCAGGATACAGAACCAAAAGTAGTAGCTTCTCTTAAGGGTGAGCATAACAGTGTCACCCTTTTTGATGCCCATATACTTAAAGTAGTTTGCCGCCTTGTTTGATGCAAGCATCATATCACGGAAAGTAAATCTCTTTTCCACGCTTTTATCAGCGGAAAGCCACACCATAGCAAGCTTATCGGGCTTTTCTGTACCGAGCACATCTATAACATCATAAGCGAAGTTGAAATCATCGCGGTATTTAAGTGTGTAGTTTGTCTGTGCATCCTTTAGAGAAAGGAAATCATCTCTTGTTGCACCGACGAATTTTTCATATATTGCCATAACGGCATCTCCTCCGTTTCTTAATTACAATTATTTAACAACTACAGCAATAAACTGTGCCGGTTCGTCACCGTCTGCCTGTTCGGCATGGGGAACGCTTGAATCGAAATAAACACTGTCTCCCTCTTCAAGCTCGTAGCAAATATCACCGATATAGAGTTTCATCTTGCCTGAAATGACATAGTTAAACTCCTGACCCTCGTGTCCGTGAAGCACGGGAGGAGTCTTATCGGGATTGATTGTAACCAGAAACGGCTCTGCCTTTTTATTACGGAAGGTATAGGCAAGGTGCTTGTAGTCATATTCGTGTTCACGCTTTACGCTGAAGCCCTGACCCTTTTTAACCATGCTACACATAGAAAGTGTCGGCTGGTCACCGCTAATCAGGTCGAGAACATCCACGCCGAGAACTTCTGCAGCGTTATAAATAAAGCTGAATGAGAAGTCCATCTCGCCATTTTCATATTTTTTATAAATTTCTATGTCTTCACCGAGTTTCTGTGCCATTTCTTCAATGCTGATTTCAAAATCCTCTCGAAGTGACTGAAGACGCATTCCGATATCCTTAATCTGTGTATTCATAGCTATTACCTCCTATTTTAAATTATGTGGTGGTGATACACCTCATCCACCGCAAGCGGTCCCCCTTCCCCTCAAGGGGAAGGCGACCGGTATTTTACGCATTATACTCGTAACCGAGTTTAACTGCTTTCATATTAAGGTCGAACATATTCTGCTTTGCAGCAGGAACTACCTTCTGCATAGCTTTTTCGATGTTTTCTTCAGGTACGATACCGCTCTTTGCAATCATATGACCGATAATAATCATATTTGCAAGACCTGTAAGTCCTTCATCAGAAGCCATCTTTGTAGCAGGAATGTAGTATGTTTCTACATCTGTACGCTCTACTTTTCTGTCGATAAGTGAACTGTCAACAAAAATCTGTCCGCCTGCCTTGGTTTCGTTTTCGTACTTATCAAGCGAGGGAAGATTCATCGCAATAAGAATATCGGGATTTGACACGATGGGTGAACCTACCGCATTGTCACTGATAATGATACTGCAGTTTGCAGTACCTCCACGCATTTCGGGACCGTATGAGGGAAGCCAGCTTACCTCTTTACCGTCGATAAGACCTTCGTATGCAAGAAATTTTCCTGAAAAGAGAATTCCCTGTCCGCCGAAACCTGCAATTAATATTTCTTTGTTCATTGTAAAATCTCCTTTCTTTATTTCTCTTCTGCGTATTTATCCTTATATACTCCCAAGGGGTAGTAAGGAAGCATATTTTCCTCTAACCAGCCAATAGCCTTATCAGGAGCAAGACCCCAGTTAGTAGGACAGGTTGAAAGAACCTCTACAAGTGAGAAGCCCTTGCCCTCAATCTGATTCTGGAAAGCCTTCTTGATAGCGACTTTAGCCTTTTTAACATTAGCTACATTATTTACTGCAACTCTTTCAAGGTATGTTGCACCGTCAACATTTGAGAGCATTTCACAAACCTTTACGGGATAACCAACCTTTTCAACATCACGTCCGTAGGGAGATGTCTGTGTCTTCTGTCCGGGAAGTGTTGTGGGAGCCATCTGACCGCCTGTCATACCGTAGATTGCATTGTTTACGAAAATCACAGTGTTGTTTTCACCACGGGCTGCAGAGTGAACTGTTTCTGCAGTACCGATGGCAGCAAGGTCACCGTCACCCTGATATGTGAAAACGATGTTGTTAGCGTCGCTTCTCTTAACACCTGTTGCAACAGCCGGAGCACGGCCGTGTGCAGCCTGAACCATATCACAGTTAAAGTAATTATATGTAAATACGCTACATCCTACTGATGCAACACCGATTGTTCTGCCTGTTACGCCAAGCTCGTCAAGTGCCTCCGCTACAAGACGGTGAATAATACCGTGTGTACATCCGGGGCAATAATGCAGTGTATTTTCTGTAAGCGCATTGGGTTTATCAAATACTACCATTAGTTTTTACCTCCGTTCGCTTCATAAATCTTATCAAGAACATCCTGAGTAGTTGTAATCATACCGCCTGTACGGTTACAAAGAAGAACTTCCTTCTTGCAACGGATTGCAAGCTCGATATCCTCAATCATCTGACCCATCGAAAGCTCAACGCTGATGAACTTCTTAACCTTATCAGCAGCAACATTCAGCACTTTCTTGGGGAAAGGCCAGAGTGTGATGGGACGAATCATACCAACCTTAATGCCTTCTGCTCTTGCAGTGTCGATAGCATTTTTCGCAACTCTTGAAGCTACGCCGTATGCTACGATACAGATGTCTGCATCATCCATAAGATATTCTTCATACATTGCTTCTGTTTCTTCGATTTTCTTATATCTTTCATAACGCTCGAAGTTGAGCTTTTCAAGCTCTTCCGGAGCGATATAAAGAGAGTTAACGATGTGGGGCTTTCTCTCACCCTTTGTACCTGTAAGAGCCCATGACTTGTCGTACTCATTGATTACGCCCTTCTCAAGGCTTACAGGCTCCATCATCTGTCCCATTGTACCGTCGGAAAGAATCATAGCAGGCATTCTGTACTTTTCAGCAAGGTCAAATCCCTTGAACACCATATCAACCATTTCCTGAACGCTGTTGGGAGCAAGTACAAGAAGGTGGAAATCACCGTGTCCGCCGCCCTTTGTAGCCTGGAAATAGTCAGACTGTGAAGGCTGAATACCGCCAAGACCGGGGCCACCACGCTGTACATTTATAATAAGTGCGGGAAGGTCGCAACCTGCAAGGTAGCAGATACCCTCACTCTTAAGGCTTATTCCGGGGCTTGAGGAAGAAGTCATAACCCTCTTACCTGTTGAAGCAACACCGATAACCATATTGATAGCCGCAATTTCACTTTCTGCCTGAAGGAAAACGCCGCCCTCTGTCTTAGGCATTTTCTTTGCCATATATGCCGCAACCTCTGTCTGCGGAGTAATAGGATAACCGAAGTAATGCTTACAGCCAGCCATAATAGCGGCTTCAGCCAAAGCTTCGTTACCTTTCATCAAAACTTTTTCTGACATTTGTTTTTCCTCCTTACTTCTCAACTTTGATTACGCAGTCGGGGCACATTGTTGCACAAAATGCACAACCGATGCACTTATCCTGCTCTGTAACCTCTGCGGGATGATAACCGCGCTTATTAAGGTCATCTGAAAGATGAACAATTTTCTTGGGGCAAGCTGTTACACACAGACCGCAACCCTTACACAAATCCTTGTTAAAGGTAACCTTTGCCATTATATATCATTCCTTTCTGCCCAGCTTTGTCTTACATAAAGCTCGATAGGCATTAAATTTTCAATTTTATCCTTGAGTTCGTTATATAAATCGCTTTTAACAGTGGTCATCTTTATGGGGATGCCGGCTTTTTCTGAAACCTCGTCTGCATACTTTACAGAATCAAGAACATCGTCTGCAGTTGTATCGTCGCCAAGGTTTGAGTCATTTACTATCCCCGTAAATTTCATATGACAGGCATTTTCAATCTCTGCCATAATCTCGAGTGTCATATCGGCGTTTCTTGTAAGAGGGCGGAATTTGTTGATTACGAAAAGGAGCTCATAATCTCCGTCCTCAATTATACCCTCGCTGTATCTGCCCAGTGCAAGCGCCCCTCTGTCGTCACCGCCTACGTCAATTACCGCGTGAATTTCCTTATTCTGAAGGACACCGTAAGTTTCGGGCGGGAGTGCCGGAACATCAACATTACTGTTGGCATATTCCGAAGAAATAAGCTCTACACCGTTTTCGGAAAGAACCTTCATCGAGTCTTTTGTTCTGAAATAGGGATTTACAATATCAAGGTCTGCAATAGAAACCTTATCACACTCTTTTTTAAGCCGGAGGGCGTAGTTTACAGCAACATTTGTCTTTCCGCTGCCGTAATGACCGCTGAAAATGGTGATACGTTTTATACTTCTACTGTCCATCCCATATCATCCTCACGCTTACCCCACTGAATACCTGTAAGAGTATCGTAGAGTTTCTGGCTAACTTCACCGATTTCGTTGTTGTTGATAATCATTACATCGTCAACATAACGAAGCTTTCCTACAGGAGAAATAACAGCTGCTGTACCTGTACCGAAGCATTCTTCGAGTTTTCCTGACTTCTGAGCTTCGATGAGCTCTTCTGCGCTGATTCTTCTTTCTTCAACCTCGAGGCCCATCTTCTTGCAAAGCTGAATTACGCTGTTTCGTGTAACACCGGGAAGGATGCTGCCGTTGAGCATAGGAGTAACAATTTTTCCGTCAATCTTGAAGAAAATATTCATTGCGCCAACTTCTTCGATGTATTTTCTTTCAACACCGTCAAGCCACAATACCTGAGAATAACCGTCATCGTGTGCCTTAACCTGTGCAATAAGGCTTGCTGCGTAGTTACCGCCAGTTTTAGCAAAGCCCATACCGCCTTTTACGGCTCTTACATATTCATCCTCAATCCAGATACCTACTGGAGCAAGACCACTTTCGTAGTAAGCACCGCTGGGAGCAAGAATGATGATGAACTTATATGTCTTTGAAGGAGCAACTCCGAGAAATTCGTCTGTTGCGATGATGAAGGGGCGAATGTAAAGAGATGTTCCGTCCTCTGTGGGAATCCAATCCTCATCAACCTTAACAACAGCCTTAACAGCCTCTACGAAATCCTCAACAGGAAGCTGAGGAATGCAAAGACGGTCATTAGTGTCGTTAGTTCTCTTTGCGTTCATATCGGGGCGGAAAAGTCTTACTTTTCCGTCAACACCTTTGTAAGCCTTAAGACCTTCGAACATTTCCTGACCATAATGGAACACCATTGCTGCAGGACTCATTACAAGGTCCTGGAAGGGTACGATTCTTGCGTCGTGCCATCCCTTACCCTCGGTATAGTCCATTACAAACATATGGTCTGTAAAGATTTTACCGAAGCCGAGCTTCTGTCCCTTTGCAGGTTTTTCTTTTGGAGTAGTGGTTTTTTCAATCTTGATATTAAGCATATCAAAACTTCCTTTCTGATTTATATAAATTTTATTTTAATTCTTTTTGAGTCCAAGCATATCAATTGATTCTTCACGCATTTTATATTTGAGAATCTTTCCTGCCGCATTCATAGGGAATTCCTTAACAAATATGAAGTATCTGGGAACCTTATGACGGGCAATGGAAGCATTACCGAATTCTTTCATTTCTTCTTCGGTAGCCTCTTCTCCTTTGTGGAGAATTATCCACGCACAACATTCCTCACCGTACCTTTCATCGGGAACACCAACAACCTGTACGTCACGCACTTTGGGGTTAGTAAGGTAAAATTCCTCAATTTCACGGGGGTAAAGGTTTTCACCACCGCGGATAATCATATCCTTAAGTCTGCCTGTTACCTTGTAGTAACCGTCAGGTGTACGGCAACAAATATCACCGGAATGAAGCCATCCGTCTTTGTCGATTGTCTGTGCAGTAGCTTCGGGCATTTTGTAGTAGCCTTTCATAATATTAAAACCGCGTGCTACAAATTCACCGCTTTCACCGTCGGGAAGCTCCTCCCCTGTTTCGGGATCAATAATCTTACATTCAACACCGGGGAAAGCACTGCCCACAGTTTCAACACGGTGGTCAATATCCTCGTTAACCTCACCCATTGTACAACCGGGAGAAGCCTCTGTCTGACCGTAAACGGAAATGATTTCACGCATATTCATTTCGTCAGCAGCTCTTCTCATAAGGTCTGCAGGGCAATTGGCACCTGCCATAATACCTGTACGCATATATGAAAAGTCTGTTTTAGCAAAATCTGCGTGGTTGAACATTGCAATAAACATTGTGGGAACACCGTTAAAGCAGGTTATATGTTCATCATTTACGCAGGCAAGCGAGGACTTTGGTGAGAAGTAAGGCATCGGGCAAAGTGTACCGCCGTGAGTCATCATGGATGTCATTGAAAGCACCATACCGAAGCAGTGGAACATGGGCACCTGAATCATCATACGGTCTGCAGTTGAAAGATCCATTCTGTCACCGATTGTCTTACCGTTATTAACTATATTTCTGTGAGTAAGCATTACACCCTTCGGAAAGCCTGTTGTACCTGATGTATACTGCATATTACATACATCGTCAGGCTTAACAAGTGAAGCTCTGCGTCTTACCTCTTCCTTGGGAATAAGTGTACTTCGACTGAGCATCTTCTCCCAGGTAAGGCATCCGTCCATTTCAAATCCCACTGTAACTACGTTACGCAGGAAAGGAAGATTCTTTGAATAAAGAGGATCACCAGGGTTAAGTGATTTAAGCTCAGGACAAAGCTCCTCGATTATTTCCTTATAATTAATATCCTTGCAATCCTCGATCATAACAAGTGTATGTGTATCGGACTGCTTTAAAAGATATTCAATCTCGTGAATTTTATATGCTGTATTTACCGTTACAAGAACTGCACCGATTTTTGTAGTTGCCCAGAAAGTGATATACCACGCAGGAACGTTTGTTGCCCAAATAGCAACGTGGTCGCCAGCCTTGACACCGAGAGAAATCAGAGCTGCGGCACATTCGTCAACATCGCGACGGAATTCCTTGTAGGTTCTTGTGTAATCAAGTGTCGTATACTTGAATGCGTACTGGTCGGGATATTTTTCCACCATTTTGTCAAGAACTTCGGAAAAAGTCGCATCAATTACATCATACTTTTTCCATACAAATGTACCTGTCTTTGAACGGTTATAATAAAATTCGTCATAATCTTTCTTTTCTCTTGAAAGGTTTGCAACATAATTTGTGAAGTGTGTAAGCACAATGTCAGCATCGTTTATGTCCTCATTCCATAAAACGCTTACATATCCGTCAAAGTTAAGTGATGAAAGAGCATTTACAAAGTTATCTACGGGAAGTTCACCTTCACCGATAAGAACGCTTCTTCCGTCCTTCATATCGCCAAGTCGTGCATATTTTATGTATGCACCTAAGTGTTTAATTGTTGTTTCTGCACTTTCTCCTGCATTGAAGTACGTTTCCCGCACATTCCAGCTTGCACCGATTACGGCTGATGAAAAGTGGTTAATAATATCAATTACATTCTCTGTTGAGGAAAGGTAGCCTGATGTTTCAAAGAGAATTTCCACATCTGCACTTTCCGCACGTCTGATTGCATCTGCAAGCTTTTCGTCAAGTACTGAAAAATCAACCTTGTTTTCTATTGAAAAGATTACTCGCCGGATTCCTGCACTTGCTGCCATATCCACATACTTGAGAGCAGTTTCCGCATCGGCATCGTTACTGTCAATACTATAAGGATAGGTAAGTGCTGTAACCTCAAGATTTCTGTTTACAAGCTTACGCTTTGAATCGGACAATCTTCCAGAACGGAGAATTGAATCGTAGTGCTGTTTTCTTTCTTTTATCGCATCGTAAATTTCAAAGCCGTCAAATCCGTAATCGTAAGCGTAACGGCACATATCGATAAACGACGCACGGTTTACGTTTTGTGTTGAAAAGGTCAGTTTCATTCTTACGCCTCCTCAGACACAATCTTATTCAAAGCATTAATATATGCTCTGACTGAAGCGGCAACAATGTCTGTTGAAATACCGTTACCTGAATAAAGTTTACCGTTGTTACGAAGTCTTACAAGCGCGCTGCCCAGTGCCTCTTTACCGTCGGTTACAGCCTGCACCTGGAAATCGTCAAGCTCGTAATGATAGCCAATGCTCTGCTCAATCGCACGGAATACTGAGTCGATGGGGCCATCGCCTGTGCTTACGCCAGAAAGAAGCTCGTCACCGCGTTTAAGAATAACCTGAGACATGGAATTTGTAAGGTTACCACAGTTTGTAGAATAACTTTCAAGGTGATATGTGGAAGGTGCCTGCATTGCATAGCTTGCAATAAGAGCCTCAAGTTCCTTTGCTCCTACGCTACCCTTTTTCTCACAAACCTGCAGAAGCGACTTGTGAACTTTGCCGTTGTCATCATCTGAAAGGTCATAACCTAAGATATTTGCAGCATGCGCAACATCTGTAAGAGTGCTGTCTGAATCAAGAATAATCTTCTTCTTTTCGCTTACATCAGCTGATTCGTAAGTTTCGTGATTTATTTTTGTAAGCATTTCGTCAATGCTTGCGTGAATTTTTGTATTTGCAAGGTCTGTAGAAACGCCGATTGCATCACCGCGTGCAGTTATAGCATCTGAAAAAGCACCCATCATAAGGCTGTCTTTTCCTGCCATAGCACATTTAAGTCCGTCTGCACCCGCACCGATTGCAGAAATTGCCGTTGCAACTGCCATACTGACATGGTCAGAAACCTGTACATATACGGGAGAAGAAACTGCATTCTTTACCTTTTTGACAAGAGATGCAATCTCTTCGGGAAGAGATACGCCTGCATCGTCACAGATTGTTATGATGTTTGCACCGTTTTCCTCTGCCGCCTTTACAGCTTTTATAAGGAAATCCTCATCCGCTCTAGTTGCATCAAGTGCTGAAAACTCAACATCGGGGCAAAGTGTCTTTGCTTTCTTTGTGAGAGATGCAATCTTCTCTACCATCTTATCTGCTTTTACATGATATGTATATTCCATCTGAACTGTAGATGTGGGCACTTCAACCTGAAGGCGGGGTTTTACCGCATCCTTAACACATTCCCATGCGTTATTTACTCCCTCTTCAGAAAAACCAACAGGGATTGCAACAACAGCGTTTTTCACATTCTGCGAAATTGTTCTGTAAACAATAGTATCCTCTCGAACGCTCTTGATGGAAGCTAGTTCAACCGCATCTACTCCCAGTTTGTCTGCACAAGTAGCAATAGCCGTCTTTTCGCGGAATAGAAGCGAAACCTGACGGTCTTCTGATAATTTTTTAAGTGTGATGTCAGTGATTTCGATTTTTTTCATAGCATATAGCCTCCATTAAAAATTTTCCAAAGAAATTAAAAAGCCTGCAGCACCGTTTGCCGCAGGCTAAAAGTATTCTTACAAATACACAACCTTAATTACTTACACACACGACAAATAGCGCTATTCATTCTATGCTCACCGAGTAGAATAATAATAGCGTTAATGAGAAGTATGTAAGCCATAAATAAAGCTGTACTCATAACAATAACCTCATTCCTTTTCATTGATTATACTCTCCCGAAAAGCAATTGTCAATATTTTTTTGAAATAAAATTTTATATATACTCTGCAATCGTCTTAATTTCTTCTTTTGCTTCAACAAGAGCAGAAATAAGCTGACCGTTTTTTTTATTCTGAGTCGGAACAGTATTGATTGTTGCAAGCGCATTGTACACGCACGCTGAGAAAAGTTCATCTTGTGCTCCGTCATGATGTTTTTTCTCAAGCTCTTTCTTAAGGTTTTCCATCAAAGAAAGGGCGTTTTCTTCATCCACACTGAACTCTACAAGTATTTCTTCAATTTTCTCTGCAAAAGAGCAAAGAAGCGTTTTTGCGTTTTCCATATTTATACCTTACCCTCGTACTTTTTGATACTTCTTATATCTTCGCCCAGGAATTCAAGTATTGAGAAGTTGCCTGTTATTCTTGAGGCGATTCTGTCATTGTATGTTTTCTTAAGCATCTCACGGTTAAGATTTGTTGATATAATCATCCTGCCACCGTTTATAAGCCTTGTATTTATAATTCTGAAAAGTTCTGCACTTGTAAACTGCGTTACAAATTCACTACCAAGGTCATCAAGAATCAAAAGTTCACAATCTCCAAGCTTTCTCACAATGTACTCTGAAGATTCCTTAACCTCTCTTCCGAAGTGCATATCTTCAAGTATAGGAAAAAGTGCGTTACAGCTTACATAAAGCACATCTCTGCCTTTCTCAATCAGGCTGTTTGCAATTGCTGAAGAAAGAAAAGTTTTCCCGAGGCCACATCCTCCACAAAGAAGAAGATTTTCCTGTGCTGAGTCAAAGTTTTTTGCAAATGCCATACACTCTTCAAAAATTGCACGCATGTTTTCTCTTGGAGAACAGCCGTATTCCGGAACATATTCATCACTGTAATATGTGAGCTTGAAATTCTGAAAAGTCTCCGATGCCATCTTGGGCGATAAATTAGCCTCCCTCATAGCAATCTCCATGATTTCGTGCTTCAGACACTTGCAGATATTTGCCCCGTCATAGCCGGTATCCGAACAAATCGGGCACTGCGGTGCAATCTCAAGAAAATCCGGAGCATAGCCGTTTTCTCGGAGCAGACGTTCTCTCTCTTTGATAAATTCTTTATTCTGCGCCATTATTCCGCTTACAGCTTTGTCTTCGTCGCACTCACCGTTTGCAATAAGGTTAAGCATTCTTATGCCGTAACGGTCAAGCTCATTTTCTATTTCCATTACACGCGGAATACTCTCAAACACTTCCCTGCGGCGACGTTTAAGCTCGTTTTCACGCTTTTCTTTTCTGTATGCAATTATTTTTGAGGCTCTATCGTAAATCGTTTCTGCCAATTTAAGCTACCCCTTTACTTTTTCTGTTTTTCAAGTCTTAATCTTCTTTCAATTGCCGCCATATCGTCAAGCTGATATGAGCCGTGGCTTTTTTCTTTCTGCTGTTTCTGCTCTTTTTCCGCAATCTGCGAAACTGTTTTTATTCCCTTATCGTGCCAAGCCTTAAGAATTGAATTCATGTACGGCATTGAAATCTTGCCGGTATTTGTAACCGTTCTTTCGTAGGCATTTTTAATCATAGCTTCACTCATAGAATACTCTGACACCCATTTTGATATGTAGCCTGTCTCTGTACCTGAAAGTTCTCTTTCAAGTCCAAACATCTTTTTGCATTTGTGATGCATTTTGACTTCTTTTATAGCACGGTTAAGTTCTTTTGTTGCACCCTCAAGAGTTGTAATACCGCGGTCTGACCACCCCTGGGCAACCTTTTCTATGTAGGCAAAGCTCGTTTTGTCAATTGTTGCACAATATTCAAGAAGAACAAGCACCATTTCCTGAGTCATACCATACCACTCGGAAAAATTATAAATCAAAGTAATTTCTTTTCTCGTAAGAGGTTTTTTGAGAATCTGCTCTGCCATAGAAACGGTCTCTTTCATCTTAGGACTTATTTCCATCGTTTTTGGAAGTTCTTTCTTTTCTGCCTTAGACTTCTGCACTGTTTCTTTTGCAGCTTCTTTTTCCTCTGCCGGCGATTCAGACCTCTGTTTTTCCGAAGTTTCCAAAAGATTATCAAAAACAAGAGTTCCCTTGCCTTCACTATGTACAAGTCCTACCCGCTTCCAGTAACGCCAAGCTTTGTTCACATCTGTTTCAAGTATGTCCAGAGCTTCAGCTATGTCAGCATTTGAAACTTCCTCGCTTTTGTAGCATTTAAGAAGGCCATAAAGATAAACTTTAACATATGTGGCATTGGCCTGTGGCATATATTTACTTATGAAATCCATGGGGATTGGTATCGATTTATTGGCATGTATAAAGATTGCCATACAATTCCCTCCGCTTATAATCATTACAATTCGAGTTATTATATCATACTTTTTATCAAATGTACAGTATTTTCGAGGTTTTTTCTTGTTTTTTTCTCTATTTTTTTGCATTTTTGCAGTTTTTGTGATAAACGCGAAAAAGTTTCGGACAGAGACATTATCTAAGAAAATGAATCATTACTAGAAAAGCGTATTTTAACGGCACTTTGTGCCCTTTTATTTTAATGGAATGTAACTGTAATATTAAAATTGTGTTACTGCTATTGCATTACTATTATTTGTAGTGTATGCTAAGTGTGTAGCACAAGTTATAGTACAAAGAGGTGATATTATGCCGACAAACAACACAACACATATTGACATCTGCAAATCCCGTGACAGTGAGATAGATGCTATCATCTGTCGAGTTCACGAAGCTCTTATTGAAAAAGGTTATGACCCCATCAGTCAGCTTGTCGGTTATATTATGTCCGGTGACCCGACCTATATAACAGGGCACAAAAGCGCAAGAAGCCTTATCACAAAGGTTGAGCGTGATGAGATTCTTGAAGTAGTATTCAGAAACTATCTTCAGAATAAATAATCAATGTATTTTATGGACTGTTGTCCTTTATTACATCAGTTCATTCATTCTTCATTATTTTCCTCCATTAAAGGCTACCTTGCAGGTAGCCTTTCCTCTTTTGTTTAATTACTTGTTGACACCTGTTTTTGCGAGTGTTATAATTTTAAAAAACACACAAAGAGGTGTTCTTATGATTACTTTAGCAAATAAAAAATTCACATTGAGAATAGACGAAAATTGTAGAGCTCAAAGCCTTATTCTTAATGAAACAGGAAAAGAATGTCTTTATAACAAAGAAAACATATCTCTGTTTTCACTTACCCAGGAAAGGCCTTACAGTAATGAGCTTAAGCTTTCCCACCCCAACAGGCGCACCACATTTCAGGCAAATAGTGTAGTCCGTGAGGGGGATAAGCTTATCGTTGGTTTTGAGCTTCTGACGCTCAAAGCCATTATTGAAATTATAGAGGCGGATAACTTTATAAGTTTTACCCTCACTGACTACATAATTCCGGAGGGGGATTTTCTCTCTTTAGCTCCTATGGATTCTCCCCCCGTTTCGCAGTTCAGACTGCTTCAGCTCCCTGTTATTAATCATAAGAATTACGGTGAATGGCTGAATGTGTCTCTCGACGACGATGTTGCGGTAAACGTCCTTGCAACATCGCACCATCCCGACGTAGGGCATGAAAAGCGTAAAGATTGTTGCATTATGTTTGCCGATGCAATAAAGAGCATCAAAGTAAAAGGATGCGGTGCTGCACTTATTGTGGCAGAACCTTCTGAGCTTCTGGATTGCATTGACTCTGTTGAAAAGAAGTTTGGTCTTCCCCTTGGTGTAGAATCAAGACGCAGTCCTGATATTAACCGTTCAATATATCTTACAAGCATCATTAACACAAAGAATGTTGACGAGCATATTAGGTATGCAAAAATGGGCGGTTTTAAGCTGATGCAGATATATTTTACGGCATTCATAAAATCAAGCGGTTGCGGTTATCAGCTTAAGGGTGATTATGAGTTCACAGACGATTACCCTAACGGAATAGAAGACTTAAAAGAAGTTCTCTCAAAGCTTAAGAATGCAGGGATAAGCCCCGGTTTTCACTTTCTGCATACACATATAGGCACAAAAAGCAGTTATGTAACTCCCGTTGCCGATCCACGGCTCGGTCACACAAGAATGTTTACACTTGCAAAACCTCTTTCAAAGGATGACACAACAGTTTATGTGTATGAAAATCCCGAAGATACAGTAATGCATCCCGATTGCCGTGTGCTTCAGTTTGACGGTGAGCTTATTTATTACGATAGCTACACCAACGAAGCTCCTTACTGCTTCACAGGGTGCAAACGAGGTCATTTTGACACTACCATAACAGAGCACAGCTACGGTACAATCGGTGGTATTGTTGATATAAGCGAATTCGGGGCGCAGAGTATTTATATTGACCAGCGTACAGACCTACAGGATGAAATTGCAGAAAAAATTGCCTTTCTTTACGATGCGGGCTTTGAATTTATGTATTTTGACGGCTCAGAGGGAACGAATATCCCCCATTATTACTACGTACCTTATGCCCAGTACCGTGTATACCGTAAGGCAAAAAAAGCACCCCTTTTCTGTGAGGGTGCGGCAAAGGCACATTTCAGCTGGCATATGTTAAGCGGTGGCAATGCATTTGATGTATTCCCCACCGATATTTTCAAAGAAAAACTTATCGAGCATCCTTTCGAGGAAGCGTCCAGGATGGCAAATGACTTTACCCGTGTAAACTTCGGATGGTGGGCATACCGCGATGACACACAGCCCGATACATTTGAATTCGGCACAAGTAAAGCTGCAGCATGGGATTGCCCCGGCACTGTAAATACAGAGCTTTTCAAGTTCGAGTCAAATCCCCGTACATCCGACATACTTGAAGTAATGCGTCGCTGGGAGGATGTAAGGGAAAAGAACTGGCTGACGAAAGAGCAAAAGGAAATGCTTAAGGACACGGACACTGAGTTTACGCTTCTTATAAATGAAGCTGGCGAGTATGAGCTTGTACCATATTACGAGATAAAAACAAAAGATACTAACATCAGTGCATTCAGTTTTGAAAGAAACGGCAGGAGCTACGTTACCTGCTGGCACAAAACAGGAGAGGGCACACTTACCCTCCCCGTTTCAAAGGACAGCATAATCTGTGAAAAAGAGCTCGGTAAAGAAAGAATTGAAATTGACGGAGACGATAAAACTGCCATAATCCCCATTTCGGGCAAAATGTACCTGAGCAGTGATATATCAATTGAAAAATTAAGAAAAGTGTTCGAATAACGAAAATGAGGATGGAATTTTCCATCCTCATTTTCGTTATTCAATTATATGCTCCCCGCACATGGGAATTATACTTTTCATATCTTTTAAAAGGAAAATTTTATCGCCCTTAGAAAGATTAAAGCTCTTTTCCATATCTACATAAACTCTGCCAATCTCAGTTTCGCCTACCGTAACATCTACAGCATCAACATCCACAAGCCTCTTCCCGTCATAATCTGCAAATACTGCAGTATAGGTACCTGCCGCAGGAATATCAAAACCTGCTTTGTTACCGTTTAAGCCGTAAATGCTGAATTCTGTGTCATATACCCAGTTTTCGTCAAGTATTACAAAGTAAAAGCGTGTTGCATCTGCACCTATATACATAGCATAAAAGGTCTTATCAACTGTTGTTCCGGGCTGCTCTGTTTTTGTAGTAAGTGAATCTGTGAAAAGCGACTGCCAGCCTGCACCAAGATTTTCCGTCATACTGCTGACTGTTAAAGCAATGGTATGTGTTCTGTCAGGTCTAATATCACTAACACTTAATGCAACTGCATTTTTATGAGGACGGTATGTCGCCCCTGTCACATAGTAGTTAAAATATGTTGTCCCTGTAAATTTGAATATGCTGTAAGGCTCAAGATTTGCTACTTTAAAGACATTTTTCATATCATCCCATGTGTTTACCGTCACAGCATTATCAAGATTGTACTTTGTGCTATTTCCACGAGAAATAATCGTTGTATCTATCGCACCGTTTTCCGCAGAAAATTCAAGATATTTTCTTCCGGGCATATTTTCATTTTCCGATTCCTTAACTGTGGCAATAAAGGATATTTTGTCCCCTTTGCTGTAACCATAGTCCGGGAATGTGCCGTAAGGCACGTTTGCTACTGCTATCGTTTTGTCGCTTACTTCATCCTTTATAAGGATTTCATTGGTAGCATCTTTTTTGGGATATGTATCTGACACACCTACAAATATACCCTCTACAACTGCTATTGTACCGTCACCAAGCTCCAGTGCTTCTGATACTGTTATTTTCTGCATTTCCTTTTCAACAGTTATACCGAAAGTAGTTGTACAATCTGCAAAGCTAACTGTTACGCTATCCATAGGATATGTAATAATAGAGGGGGTAACAGTGTAGTTTTTAATTTCAACAGTTTCACCGTTTGAAAGATATGCAGTCACAACCATTCCTGAAGCGTCAAAGGTTTCATTATTATAGTAGTTTGTTTTTTCGGGAAGCTTTGTAACGCTTATGGAATTAACCTTCACAGTCGGTTCGTCACTTGACATTGACGGTCTCAGAACTGCATAGCGGTCATAAGCAATAAGCGAAATAAGAATGTTATCGGGATTTATGTATATATTTTTACCGATTGTAAGTGCTTTTGCCTTTCCATTCTCCACAGCTAAAAGCGTGCTGTCCCCTGCATAAACATACACAACTTCACCGCCTGACCATTCTGCAAGGATTATATCACCTACGGAAAGCTCACCCTCGGAAACAATTCTTGCACGGTCGTTATCAGGAATTATGTATTGACCTGTACGAATATCCATACCTCCATAGAGATTTGGAACAATTATTTTCGAAATCTCTGTATCTTTGTAACAGGTAAGATTTTCCGTATCAATAATATCGTCAAGTACCTTGTTTACATTCTCATAGTCAAGAACATCTATTCCAAGTGTCTCCTTATATATGGCTTTTGCCATATCAAGACCGCTTGCAAACTCTCTCTCATTTTCTGCATAGAGTGATGCATTGTTGGAAAGCATCAGACTGTCAGCAGTGCTGTAGCCGGACACGGTATGGTTTATTTTGCCAAGCTTTACTCCGTTTACATATGTTTCGTTACTTTGTATAAGTGTTCCCGGGGTATCCGCAGTTACCTTAACCGTGTAATTAACCTTAACGGTAGATTTTGCAGTAACATCGCCTTCCCATGTAAGTGTCTGACCGTCTACAGTTACACCCTCGTCTCCCTCAAAAAACTCTGTTCCGTTCGGAAGTGTATCGGTTATTGTAACATTCTGCAAAGTTTTTACACTCTCATTTTTAAGCTCAATACTATATGTTATACTGTCGCCCGGTTTTACAGATGCATTTTCATAAACAGAAGATAATTTCTCCATTACAAGACCGGGAATTTCCATACGATTAACGGATTCCTCTGTAGGAGTGAAGTTTCTTGCAAGAGGTCTTAACAAGCAGAAGCTGAATACTGTATCTTCTGTTGTTGCCTTGAATATATATCTGTAATTATCAGTGTCTGTAAAAATGGTTTCCTGATTTATTTCCTGTATCTGTCCGTTTACAGCTTCACTTGCAGCATCTTCATAGGATAGTGCAGGATTACCGGTGTTAACCATATATGAGCCTGCACCGGCACAGTGAAGGAATTTTCCGTCACCTACATAAACATACACGTGACCTTTTGTTCCTGTCCCCGCTGATGCAGCAGCATGGCGGTAGTTAAGGATATCACCTACCTGAAGATTTGACATTATTTCATTTGCAAGTGCCTCTCTCTCTTCCTCAGTAGTATAGTCTGCCGGTTCCCAATAGCCTATGACATCGGCATTATCTCCGTAATCATGGGCATAAGCATTGTAGTTTGAAGTGTTGGGAGTTTTTTGAAGTTCAGCAGGCAAAATAGTTTCTCCAAATCCCTCAAGGTAAATAGCATTTACATATGTACTGCAGTCAAGATAAATTTTGTGCTGTGCTGTGGCATCCTCGGGAGAAGGGCTGTCATGACGGCGTGAATTTTTCTGGTCATATTCAATCTGCCCGCCCTGATTTTTATACGCATAGGCGATTTCTTTTATAATATCACCGTTGGTAAGCTCTTTTTCCACGGGACGTTCTATCCACTTGTCATCAAGAATTACAAGGTTATAACCACTTCCGTTTGCCCCTGTGTACAGTGCAGTAAATGACACGTCAGTTACTAAACCGGGATAGGTCTCATCATTTTCAGTAATAAAACCGTCTTTCCAGTTTTCACCGAGGATTTTTTCCATAGAGGTATTACGCAGATTAATTGGTCTGTTGTTATATTTTATATCATTCTCCTCTGTTGCGGTACTTACTTTATGCAATCTGTAAATCCCGTTAGAACTGGAATAATTTATATAATATTCGCCTGTAATTTTCACGTAAGAGTAAGGAACAGTGCTACCCGCGGTAAATTTTGTGTAGTCACCGTCAGACGCAGGCATTACTATAAAGTGATTTTTCAAATTAGCCGTTGTTTTAAGGGTAGTCACATTATCAAGGTTGTATGTAACGGTATTACCTTTTGAAATAACTGTTGATGCAAAATCATTTGAGGAAGAATAAACAAGGTGAATTCTACCGGGGTTATGACTATTGTTATCGCTTGTTACAGTAGCAGAAAACTGTACCCTGTCCCCTTTTTCGTAATTAAAATCGGGATATGTGCCCGGAACACCTCTGACACCGATAATTGTGTCGTTATTAATATCCTTTAAAAGCACCTCTTTGCTTGCACCTCTGCCGTCGTAGGACACACCCACAACGTAGCCCTCAACAGTAAGGACAGTTCCTAATTCAGAAGCTGAGGCTTCACTGACGCTTACTACATCAGCTGCCATAGTCATCATTGGAAAATTAAATAAACCTATGATGAAAACGAGCAAAATCAAGATTGAAAGCTTTCTCATAAACAAAACTCCTTTTAATAATTTATATGTTGATTTTACCACGCTGTTATGCTATAATCAAATATAAATATTTTATAACTATTATAAACATTTATTTATGAGGTGTGCTATGCAACAATCTGAAAAATACGCATATAAAGTCTGTCAGGAGAAAAGCTTTTCAAAAGCGGCAGAAAAGCTTTTTATATCACAGCCTTCATTAAGTGCTACAGTCAAAAAGCTTGAAAAGGAGCTTGGTTTTAAGATTTTTGACAGGTCAAAAACCCCCGTGGCTCTTACTCCCGAGGGTGAAATATACTACGAATATCTTGAGGAAACAATAAAGAGTGAGACGGAAACATTGCGCAGAATAAAAACATTAAAAAAGCCTGTCACTCAAAAGCTTTCCGTAGGCGGGTCAAACTATATTTCCCACATCCTTCTGCCCAGAATATGCGGAAAGTTTGCAGACCATTTTCCCGATACGGAAATCAGACTTGATATGGGGCAGACAAGCTCCGTACGGAATCTGTACGAAAAGCTTGCAGAGGGTACTATTGATATAATGATGAGCCACACCTGTGACAAAGATAAGTTTGATTTTGTTCCGCTTTTTGAAGAAAAGTATGTTATAGCAATAAAAAATGATGCACCCGGTGCAAAAAATCTTCTTCCCTATTCAATTACCAGAGAGGAAGTTCTCAGTGGAAATACCGACAAGGAAATAACTGACTATTCTGTTTTTGAAGGCGTTACCTTTATCCGTTACGGCAAAGGAGGAAGTACATGGAAATATATGCACAAGCTTCTTGAGCATTGTTCTTTCTCCAACATACAAGTTTCAGGTTCAAGAAGCCTTGAAACTCATTACGATATGATGCTTTACGGACAGGATGCAGTAATAACAACTGAAATTCTTATTTCACAGAGACCGGAAAAAAGCAGAGAGCTTTTGTACTTTCTCACAAATACGAGCCGCCCCGTGATGCTGATTTACAAAAAAGGAACTGTTCTTTCAGAACCGGTCAAAGAATTTATATCTATCGCAAAACAACATTTCAGCACAAAAGAGAATATATATAAAAAATGAGAATGGAAATACCATTCTCATTTTTTATATAAAATCAATATTGAAAAAATCCTTAAATCCCATATTGGAAAGCATTTTTTCAGTTTCTGTAAAAGCATAATCGAGGGTGTCATTACGGTGAAAATCACTTGTGATTATGACACGGGAATTATGCTTTTTAAGTTCTTCCAGAATCCACGGTGACGGATATGGTGCATCCTTATATCCCCTTGCCATTGCACCTGTATTTACTTCAAAAACACTATTTCTTTCGCAAAGCTTTTCAAGGGCATTAAGTGCAGCTTTTTTATAGCGTGCTTCTTTCGGGGAAAAGATTTTTTCCTCTCTGTCAAACTTTGTCACAATGTCAAAATGCCCGATTATGTCCCCTTGCATATTGCCTACTGTTTCAAAGTAGCTTTCTGCATAAGCATAAGGATCGCCACCAAAAATATTTTTTATCGTTTCCGCCTGAATATTCTCTGCGTGGTCAACCTCATAATAGTTATCTCCAACCTTTACATAGTGGCAGGATGCAATAGTATAGTCAAATCTGTCTGTTGGATAGTCCGAAAAAGCGTCCTTTTCAATTCCGCAAAGGACAGTTATTTTATCTTTATACTTTTCCTTAAGGCTTGTAACATTGTCAAAATATTTGTCGGTGTTTTCCTTTGTCATAGCATAGGTTTCGTCAAAAAATGTATAACTGTGACCTGAAAAGCCTATGTAGGAAAAGCCTTTTTCTATTGCCATTTTTACTGTTTCTTCGGGAGTGAAATTTCCGTCGCAGTAAACAGAATGTGTGTGAATATTACCACGGATCATGATGTCATTTTCTCCTGCTTAACCTTTTTATCGATAACGTGACGTGACGCAAGCTCACGAACTACATCGTCAACCTCAATGCCCATTTCAACCATCATAACCATAACATGGTAGTAAAGATCGGCAATTTCGTAGATAGTTTCCTTTTTGTCGTTATCCTTTGATGCGATAATAACCTCAGTACATTCTTCTCCGACTTTTTTAAGGATTTTGTCGATGCCTTTTTCAAAGAGGTAAGTTGTGTAGCTACCCTCTTTTTTCTCGGTTTTTCTGCCTTTAAGCATAGCAAAAAGTGCCTCCGGTGAAAATACGCCATCCTCGTCACTTTCAAAAACAGTGTCGTTAAAGCAACTTTCCGCGCCTGTGTGACAAGCAGGACCTTCCTTCTTGACATAAACTGTAAGAGCATCACGGTCACAGTCTGCAACAATCTTTACAATGTGCTGGAAGTTTCCGCTTGTTTCACCCTTGAGCCATAATTCCTGACGGCTACGGCTCCAGAAGCAGGTAAGCTTCTTTTCAATGGAAATCTTAAGGCTTTCCTCATTCATATATGCAAGAGTAAGCACCTTATTTGTTTCTGCATCAATTACTATTGCGGGAATAAGTCCCTTTTCGTCAAATTTAAGTGTTGATATATCTAACATATTAAAAATCCTTTCTCACGGGAATATTGTTTTTATAAAGTTCTTCTTTAAGGTCTTTGATTGCGACCTCTCCAAAGTGGAATATTGATGCCGCAAGACCTGCAGACATTTTCGGGATTTCGTTAAACAGCGTTACAAAATCCTGGATGTTTCCTGCACCGCCCGATGCAATAACGGGAACATTAACAACATCCTGAACGGCTTTAAGCATCTCAATGTCAAAGCCTTTCTTTACGCCGTCGGTATCAATGGAATTAACCACGATTTCACCTGCACCGCGTTCTACACCGCTTTTTATCCACTCAATAGCTTCAATGCCTGTGTCTTCTCTTCCTCCCTTTGCAAAAACATGAAACTGTCCGTCAACACGCTTAACATCAACGGAAAGCACTACGCACTGATTGCCGTAAATCTGTGCCGCTTCGTTTATAAGGTCAGGGTTACGAATAGCGCCTGAATTGACGCTGACCTTATCTGCACCACATTTAAGAACCCTGTCAAAATCCTCGACTGTATTAATTCCGCCACCTACTGTAAGGGGAATAAATATTGTTGACGCTACCTCACGAAGGACATCTGTAAAAAGCTTTCTGCCCTCAAAGGATGCTGTAATATCGTAGAAAACAAGCTCGTCTGCACCACACTCCCAGTACATTCTGGCAAGCTCCACGGGAGAGGAAACATCACTTAATCCCTCAAAATTCACACCCTTTACCACTCTGCCGTTTTTCACATCAAGGCAAGGGATAATTCTTTTAGTTATCATTTTGCCACCTCGATTGCTTCTGTAAGGTCAATATCACCGGTATAAATCGCTTTACCGATAATTGCACCGTATATCTCCATTTTTGCCAGTGCCTTTACATCATCAATAGTTGACACACCGCCCGACGCCACAATGTCCATACTGAATTTTTCGGAAAGCTCTTTATAAAGCTCACGGTTTGTTCCACGCATAGCACCGTCACGGGAAATGTCTGTGCAGATAACGGTTTTAACGCCAAGTGACTGCATCTTCTGGAGAAAATCCAAACCCGAAACATTGCTTGTTTCAAGCCATCCTTTAACAGCTACCTGCCCATCCTTAAGGTCCGCACCAACGGCAATTCTATCACCGTATTTTTTGCACACGCTTTCAAGAAATTCAGGGTCGTTAAGAGCTGCAGTGCCTAATATCACACGCATAACACCTGCATCAAGATAACGCTTGACGGTTTCCTCATCACGGATACCTCCACCGATTTCCACCTTAAGTCCGCTTTCCTTTGCAACGGATGCCACAATGTCAAAATTCGGTGTAGTGCCGTCCTTTGCACCCTCAAGGTCAACCATATGGATATATTCTGCCCCTGCTTTTTTAAAGGACTTTGCAACCTCAAGCGGATTTTCGCTGTATACTGTCATCTGTGCATAATCACCTTTGTAAAGACGCACAGCCTTTTTGTCAAATAAATCTATTGCCGGAAAAATTACCATAATTTCAATTCCTTTCGGAGTAATCACATTTCACTAAATGCTTTAAGTATGTTAAGACCGGTTTTTCCGCTTTTTTCCGGATGAAACTGACATCCGTGAACGTTGCCGAGGCTTACCGATGCCGTAAGATACGCACCGTATTCAGCTACGGAAGCAACACTTTCGTCGCAGTCTGCCGCATAATATGAATGTACAAAGTACACACACTCTCCCTCTTTAACGTATTTAAGAATTGGCGAGTCTTTTTTTATTATAAGTGGATTCCAACCTATATGCGGAATACTTAATCCCTCCCCTATCACATCAGCAATAGGTTTTATAGAGCCTTTCAGAAGTCCAAGTCCCTCATACTCACCGTATTCATAGCTTTTTTCAAAAAGCATCTGCATACCCAGGCATATGCCCATAATGGGTTTGCCGTTTTTTACTTCTTCAATTACAAGCTTGTCAAGACCATCCTCGGAAATTTTTTTTCTTGCATCACGAAATGCGCCAACTCCAGGAAGAATTATCTTGTCTGCTTTTTTTATTGTATCGGGATCATTTGTAATAACGCTGTCTGCCCCAATCATATCTAGGGAGCTTTTCAGCGAAAACAGATTTCCCACACCGTAGTCAATAATTGCTATCATAATGTACCTTTCGTAGACGGAATTACGTCTTTGTTTTCTTCATCAATTTTTATACATGTGCGCAGAGCTCTTGCAACCGCTTTGAATGCCCCCTCAATAATATGGTGAGAGTTTCTGCCTGCAATCTGCCTTACGTGGAGGGTAATTCCCGCGTTGACTGCAAAAGCCTCGAAGAAATCCACAACAAGCTCTGTATCAAAATCACCGACTTTTCTTGCACGGATGTCAAAATCACAGTGGAACATACCTCTGCCGGAAATGTCTGCCGCTGCCATAATAAGTGCCTCATCCATAGGAAGAATTATATCACCATAGCGTGTGATACCCTTTTTATCGCCAAGGGCCTCTTTGAACGCCTGCCCCATAGAAATGGCAATGTCCTCAGTTGTGTGGTGGTAATCAACGTGAGTGTCACCGTCACACAGTACGGAAAGAGTTATATTACCGTGACGAGCAAAAAGTTCAAGCATATGGTCAAGAAAACCGCAGCCTGTCTTGATTACTCCCTTTTCACAAACGTCAAGGCATATATTTACCTGCACATCTGTTTCCCCTGTTTTTCTTTTTATAGTCGCATTTCTCATTTTAAAACCTCCTTAAGAGCTTTTATAAGAGCTTCCATCTCTTCTTTTGAGCCGATTGTAATTCTGTTGTAATCGGCAATTTTTTCTTTAGCGAAATGTCTTACAAGGATTCCTTTTTCGCGGAGCTTTGCATAAATTTTTTCACCGCTCATTGTATTATGCTTTGCAAAAACAAAGTTTGTTCT
The DNA here is from genome assembly GCA_045604905.1 of Clostridia bacterium. GTDB lineage: Bacteria > Bacillota > Clostridia > UMGS1883 > UMGS1883 > UMGS1883. The sequence goes on along the minus strand of JAZUOX010000004.1, from coordinate 10,498 downwards.
TGATTCTGTCATTGTAAAGCCAAGCTTTGTAAGCTCACTTACTGTATATTCACGATTTTCCATAATGGTACGGCAATTCTTTTGTGCATATTCCTCATCCTCCATAACGCCAAGACCTGCCGCCATTGTCATACGGTTGATGTTGTAAGGATTTGTTGAATACTTAACTGTATTCATATCCTGAATAAGCGCCTCACTCGCTACACCGAAGCCAAGGCGAGCACCTGCCATTGAACGGGATTTAGAAAAAGTCTGTGTCACAATAAGGTTGTCGTACTTATTTATAAGTGACACACAGCTCTCTGCACCGAAATCCACATACGCCTCGTCAATCACTACGATATTATCGGGATTTGATGCGACTATTCTTTCAATTTCATCCCTTTTAAGTGCAATACCCGTGGGGGCATTGGGATTTGCAATAAAGATGTTTTTGCCGATACCTATGTAATCCTCAACATTGATTGTGAAATCGTCTTTAAGAGGGATTTCTGTATAGGGAATGTTGTTTATCTCCGCAAACACGGTATAAAATCCGTAGGTTATATCGGGAAATACACAAGGATTGTCCTTGTCACAGAAAGCCATAAACGCAAAATTCAGAATTTCGTCGGAGCCGTTTGTAACAAGCACATTTTCATACTTTACACCGAGAGTTTGGGCAATGCTCTCCGTAAGAATCCGACACTCGGGGTCGGGGTAAAGCTGAAGATTTTCCGCCGCTTTCTTTGCATATTCCTGTGCCTTGAGTGAGGGCGGAAAAGGTGACTCGTTAGTGTTCAGCTTGATATATTTCATATCCTTTGGCTGCTCACCGGGAGTGTAGGGTATTAAGTTTTTATATTTTTCGCTAAAAAATCTACTCACTTTTCCTCACTCCTGCAAATTGCACTTTTTGCGTGTGCCTCAAGCCCCTCTGCCATAGCGAATTTATAAATATCTTCACTTACTTTTGCAAGGGCATCCTTTGTATAATATGTAAACTGTGTTTTCTTAATAAAGTCGTCCACTGAAAGAGGACTTGAAAATCTTGCCGTTCCGCTTGTGGGAAGTGTGTGGTTGGGACCTGCAAAATAGTCACCAAGCGCTTCGGGGCAGTATCTTCCCATAAAGATTGAACCTGCATTTTTAATACTGTCAAGATAATCAAAGGGGTTGTCAATGCAAAGTTCAAGATGTTCGGGCGCAATGCAGTTTGAAGCCTCTACCGCAGTTTTAATATCCCTAACGATAATAATTTTACCATTTCTGTCAATTGATTCACGAGCTATTTCGGCACGCATCAAAAGAGGAATCTGCTTTTCAAGTTCTTTGCTTACTTTATCTGCAAGCTCTTTGCTTTCAGTAACAAGAACGGCACTTGCCATCTTGTCATGCTCTGCCTGAGAGAGCATATCTGCCGCAACGTAAGAAGGATTACTGTTTCCGTCTGCAATAACAAGAATTTCACTGGGGCCTGCAATCATATCAATAGATACTTTGCCGTAAACCTGCTTTTTAGCTTCGGCAACAAAGGCATTACCGGGTCCTACGATTTTATCAACACGGGGAACTGATTCTGTACCGTAAGCAAGTGCCGCAATAGCCTGTGCACCGCCTGTTTTAAAGATTCGGTCAACACCGCCTATTTTCGCCGCTGCAAGAATAACGGGGTTAATCTTTCCTGCCTTTGCAGGAGTTGTAATAACAATTTCCTTAACGCCTGCAAGCTTTGCAGGAACAGAATTCATAAGAACGCTCGAAGGATATGCTGCAGTACCGCCCGGAACATAAAGACCTGCCTTCTGGACAGGAATAATCTTCTGCCCTGTTACTACGCCTTCTTTTTCGCTTATAACAAAGCTCTGACGAACTTGACGTTTGTGGAATCCCTCAATGTTAGCCTTTGCCTTTTTAAGAATTTCGATAAATTCTGGAGAAACTTCCTCCATTGCCGCATCAATTTCTTCCTTTGTTACTTCAAGTGACTCGGGTGCACCGCCGTCAAACTTGTCTGCGTAGAAGCGGAGTGCATCATCACCGTTTTTCCTTACATTATTTATTATTTCGGTAACGGTCTCTTCTATTTTAGATGTATCTTCAATCTGCCTTTCAAAGACATCTTCGATACTGATTTTATCGTAATCGTATATTTTAATCATTGTTTTTCTCCTTGGTATATTCGTCAACTGCACGTACAATGTCACTTATTACGTCGTTTTTGAATTTGTAGCTTACCTTGTTTGAAACAAGTCTTGCACTGATGGGAACAACTGTTTCAAAGGGAAGCAGGTCGTTTTCCTTGAGTGTTGTACCTGTTTCTACAATGTCAACTATAACATCGGAAAGACCGAGAATAGGTGCAATTTCGATAGAGCCGTTAAGTTTTATAATATCAATTTCACGGCTCAAGCTACTGTAATACTTTCGTGCAATGTTTGGAAACTTTGTAGCAACACGAAGTGTCTTCTCAGGGTTATCACGAAAATCCTTCATTCCCGCAACTGCCATACGGCACTTACCTATTCCAAGGTCGCATAGCTCGTAAACATCGGGGTTATATTCAAGAAGAATGTCTTTTCCTGCAACACCGATATCCGCCGCACCCCTTTCAACGTAAATAGCAACGTCGGAGGGCTTTACCCAGAAATATCTTACACCGTTTTCGGGATTTTCAAAAATGAGCTTACGGTTGTTTTCGTGAATTGAGGGGCACCCGTAGCCTGCCTTTTCAAAAATGTCGTAAACCTTTTCACCAAGTCTTCCTTTGGGAAGCGCAATATTTAGCATTTTATCCATTTATTTCGCCACCCTTTCCAAGTTTATAACACACTTTATAGCGAAGCACACCGCAGTCATTTTTCTGTACGTTTACAGAAAGTCCGTCAGTTTTGAACCTTTCTGCGGCACTGTTTATTTCTGCATAGCTTACACCGTCTTCATAAGTAAGAAGAACATCGCAGTCGTATTCTTTGACTCTTTCATCAAGTCTTTCAAGCATATCGGAATATACGGCAAAGCCTATTGCACTGCCTTTTTTGCCCATGCTATTTATAAGATTATCGTATCTACCGCCTGAAAGCACACTTTCGGGAAGCTTATCCACATATCCGCGGAATACAACACCGCTGTAGTAGTTGGCATTACTGATAATTGAAAAATCTAGATTAAGTTTATCTGCCCCGCCACATTCTGAAAGTGCATCTATAAGTGCCTTTAACTCACTCAGGGCATCTGTCATATCACGGTTAATGCAGAGCTTTTCAAGATCAGCTATTTTCTCGGTTGCTTTACCGGAAAGTGAGCAGAGCTTTATCATAATATCTGCAATTGCACCGCCGATACCGCATTCTGTGCAAAGTGTGCGAAGTGCAGGAGTATTTTTTGAAGCAAAGAGCCTTATGATACTCTTTCTTGTGTCAACATCAGCTCCAGATGCATCAAGCAGACCGTTAATCACCTTTGCAGAAGATATGTCAAGAATATAGTTTTCGCTTATTGCTTCAAGGCTCTTAACCGCAAGAAGTATAACCTCACACTCGTCAAGCATACTGATATCACCCATACACTCGATACCTGTCTGCATAATCTCGTTGATTTCATGAGTGGTTTTATCGGTACGATACACATTCTCGTTATAATAAACCTTGCTCACATTACCCTTTACAGGCTTGTAATTTTTTATAATCGAAAGAGTAACGTCAGGCTTAAGAGCAAGCAGCTTTCCTGTAAGGTCCGTGAAGGTCACAATATCAGTGTCACTTATGTAGCTTTTGTTCTTAACATACATATCATACTCTTCAAATCTGCTCATTTTAAAAGGAGCATAACCGCTTTTATGATAAAGAGAGCGGAGCTCATACATTATCTTTTCTTCAATTTTCAAAATGTTGTCATCAAGCTTCATTTCTGTAACTTCCTTTATATTTTCTCATAACACTTTAGCATTTTACCACGGTAAAGCGCTAAAGTCAATACCAAAACGAAAAATACTTTGTTATTTTTTTAGTTTGTTTCTTCTAAAAATTCGCGGAGCATCTCGTCCTGAATTTTACGGAGAAGCTCGGAAGCTTTTCCGCCTGCTTTTTTATGGTCAATTTCATCAACACCAAGACAAAGTGAACCTGCGGAAGAAACTATAATTTCGTCTGCATTTTTAAGTTCATCAACAGTGAAGGGAATTTCTTTTACGGGAATACCCAGTTTATTACAAGCCTTTAAGAGGTGCTTTCTCGTAATTCCCGGCAAAATAAGGTTATCAAGAGGAGCTGTAATGAATACTCCGTCTTTAAGAATATGCACGTTACTGTGAGCGCACTCTGTCACTCTGCCGTTGCGGTGGAATACTGCCTCAAAACAGCCCTCTTCCTTGGCTTTCTGCGATGCCATTACCGCAGGAATAAGGTTAAGTGTCTTTATATTGCAATGGAGAAATCTTGTATCCTCCATTGTGATAACCTGAATTTTCTTGTATATATCAACTATATTTTTATGAAAAATATTTATCCACAGATTTCCTTTGCTTCCGTCTGAGGGAAATACATGATTACGGGGACCTGCTCCACGGGTTACCTGCCAGTAAACAAAGTTTTCACCTGTATCCATTTTGTTTACCATATCCTGAAGAATCGCTTTCATTTCTTCCTTTGTTTCTTTAATCTCTATCTCAAGGAGCTTTGCGCTGTTGTAGAGTCTTTCTATATGCTCATCAAGTGAGAAAATTTTATAGTTACGGCTGTAGGTTGCATCATACACACCGTCACCAAAATAACATACACGGTCAGCCATAGGGATGCTCATTTCCTCAACCTCACCGAATTTTCCGTTGTAATAGCCTAAGTTTTTCATAATAGTTACTCCTTTATAAGTTTCTTCATATAAATATGGTTTACGCCTGTCTCTAAATAATATTCACCCTCAGAAACAAAACCGAGCTTTTCGTAAAATCCGACTGCAGTATGCACAGCACTGACTTCTACATATTCAAATCCGTTTTCTTTTGCATAATTGAACACAAAATCAAAAAGTTCTCTGCCATAGCCTTTGCCACGCATATCAGCGCTTGTGGCAACTCTGCCGATATGCATCATACCATTTCCGATGTCTTCAGCACGAAGGTATGAGATAAGCTTATCTTTGTTATACATACAAAAGTGCAAAAGCTCTCCGTCCCTGCCGTCAAGCTCTATCTCCACGGGAACACCTCTGCCAATGACAAACGCCTCGCGACGGATCGCAATTATATCATCATTAAGATTATTTAAAATTTTAAATTCCATATATATCACCGAATTATTATTGTAGCACAAAAAAACGGCTATATCAAGCATTTTTGCCGATATAACCGTTTTTTATCATTCACTTACAACATATTTATAGATTTTGAAAAGATTGCCGACATTTGATTTTATAATCACATATGCCGAACCTTTATTTACTGCATACACCTCTCCTGCTTCCGACACAGTGGCAACAGTGTAGTCAGATGTGTAACAAGTGCCGTTACTTGCCCACACGGAAGCTGACGGTGTGTGAGATTCTCCTATTTTAAGCTCATAGGTGTTAAGATGGTCTGACTCAAATTTTGCTATTTCAGCACCAAAGTCAATACCCTCAATTGTCGGAAGATTTGAAATATCTGCATCGAAAATGTCTTTATAAACATCATAGCGGTATACTGTAGATACTGAATTATGCTGTCCGCTTATGATAATATACGCTTGACCTTCTCCGATAGCGGTTACTTCACCGTCTTCTGACACAGTAGCAACGGCTTCATTATTTGTGTACACACTCCCGTCGCCGTTTTCAAGCCATATTGATGCATCCGGAATATGGGTTTTGCCGATAGCGAGACTTATAGTATTTTTCTCATCCGGAAGAAAGTCGTTGATAAGCGCCTCATAGTCAGGCTCTTTTACTTCTTTTTCTGTTACAGTGTCGGTTTGTTCAACCGGTTCCTGTGTTTTTGTTACAGTTTCTTCTCCGCAACCTGCAAATACAAAAAGCACAGCTGCAGAAAGAATCATCGCCGTTAAGGATTTTAAAATTCTCATTACAATTCCTCCCTGAAGTTTAGTCAAGTTCTCTTACTCCGGTGTAAAGTTCGTAATATCTGCCCTTCATTGCAAGAAGTTCTTCATGACTGCCTCTTTCAATAATTTCACCCTGTTCAAGAACAATAATAACGTTTGCATCACGCACGGTAGAAAGACGGTGTGCTATAACAAAAGTTGTTCTGTTTTCCATAAGGGAATCCATACCGCGTTCAATAAGCTTTTCTGTCCTTGTATCAACAGAACTTGTTGCCTCGTCAAGAACAAGAATAGGTGCTTTACTGAGTGACGCTCTCGCAATATTAAGAAGCTGTCTTTGACCCTGAGAAAGATTTGACCCGTCACCCTCAAGCATAGTGTTATATCCGTCTGCAAGACGCTTTATGAAATGATGTGCACTTGCAGTCTTTGCAGCCTCAATTACTTCTTCGTCCGTTGCATCAAGTCTTCCGTAACGTATATTTTCCATAACTGTTCCGGTAAAGAGATGGGTATCCTGAAGCACCATTGCTATATTTGAACGCAATACATCTCTTTTTATATTACGGATATCCGTACCGTCAATAGTAATGCTGCCTTCATCAATATCATAAAATCGCGTAAGAAGATTTGTAATTGTTGTTTTACCTGCACCGGTTGAACCTACAAAAGCAACCTTCTGCCCGGGTTTTGCATAAAGAGAAATATCTTTAAGAATAATTTTATCGGGATTGTAACCGAAAGTAACATTCTTTATTTCAACAAATCCATTTATTTCTTTTATGTCTTCTGCAGTTTCACTGTCTGTAATTTCTTCAGGTTCGTCAAGCACGGCAAATACTCTTTCCGCACCTGCAAGAGCTGAAAATACACTGTTCATCTGCATTGAAATTTCGTTTATAGGTCTTGAGAAATGGCTCGCAAAGGACATAAATGCCGTAAGTCCTCCGAAGGTAAGTGCCATTACACTCTCTGCATCTATTTTACCTGCTGATGTAAGTATGCAAAGTATGCCTCCAAGTCCTGCCGTAATAGCATAGCTGACTTTGTTGAGGTTACCCATAACAGGCCCCATTATACCACCGTAAAACTGAGCACTGAACTGTTTTTCTCTTAAGTCTGTGTTAAGAGCATTGAATTCTTCAACACATTCTTCCTCGTGATTGAATACCTTAACCACCTTCTGTCCGGTTACGCTTTCTTCAATATATCCGTTTACCGCACCAAGTGCTGCCTGCTGACTGCGATGGTATTTTCTGCTCATTTTACCGAGTGCTACCCCGCCTTTTGCAAAAATGGGCAAAAAAACTATTGTTATAACCGAAAGCGGAACATTTGTATAAAGCATAAATCCCAAGGTGCACAGTACAGTAGCAGTACCTGATACCATACTTACAAGTGAACTGTCAAGCATAATACCGATATTATCCACATCGTTTGTGAAACGGCTCATTATTTCGCCTGTTGTCCTTGTATCGTGAAATCTTACAGAAAGGGATTGCACTTTATCAAAAAGTTCACCACGGATTCTTTCAATGGAAGTCTGGGAAATATGTAGCATTATTCTTGACTGTATATATGTAGAAATTGAGCTTGCCACATAAACAACTGCAAGCACACATACACCGCAAAGGGTATAAGTCATTACTGCGCCAACATCTCCAAAGGGAGAGCTTTCTGCAAAATACTGTATAAATCTGCCTGCAAAATCTCCTGTCACATTCTTGCCTGTAAGATTATCAAGAATCGGCTTTAAGAAATAAGTTCCAAGCGCTGACATTACGGTAGTAACTATAAGACATATAAATACTACCACAAAAAGTGCCCTATAGCCGCCCACATACTTAAGAAGTCTGCTGACGGTGTTTTTCATATTCTTGGGTTTTCCTCCCATCATTCCCCGTCCGTGGCTGCCTCTTCCGGGACCGCCCGGCATACCGCCCTTCTGAGACGGATTATACTGGTACTGCTTTTGCAGTTCTTCAAGCTTTCTTGCCATTATTCCGCCTCCTTATCTATCTGAGAATAATAGATTTCCTGATATTCCTTGTTATTCTTCAAAAGCTCTGCGTGAGTTCCGATGCCGGTTATTTCTCCCTCATCCATAACAACTATCATATCAGCATCTATAACAGAACCGATTCTCTGGGCGATGATAATCTTTGTAGAGTCCTTTATATCCTCGCGGAAAGCTTTTCTTATCATAGCCTCAGTTGCTGTATCAACGGCACTTGTGGAGTCGTCAAGAATTATAATCTTAGGATTTTTCAGAAGTGCCCTTGCAATGCAGAGTCTCTGTTTCTGCCCACCTGAAACATTGCTTCCACCCTGACCCAGGTCTGTTTCGTATCCCTTTGTGAAATTCTTCACAAATTTATCTGCCTGAGCACTTTCTGCAGCTTTGAAGATTTCTTCATCTGTTGCATCCTGATTACCCCACTTGAGATTTTCGCGAATGGTGCCTGTGAAAAGAACATTTTTCTGAAGCACCATACCTACCCCCTCACGAAGGTTGTAAAGGGAATAATCTTTTACATTTATACCGTCCACAAGCACTTCACCGCAATCAACATCGTAAAGTCGGGGAATCATAGAAACAAGAGTTGTTTTACCGCATCCTGTAGAGCCGACTATACCCACAGTACTGCCTGCCTGGATTGTAAGATTGATGTTTTTAAGCACCTCTTCTTCGCTGGATTTGTAATATCTGTAAGATACGTTTTTAAACTCTATTTTTCCGTTTTCTACTGTTTTATCCTTTTGCGTCGAAAAATCGTCAGTGATGTCTATTTTTTCATCAAGAACCTCACAGATTCTCTTCGCAGAGGCAAGAGCCCTTGAACTGTGCATAAATATCATAGTTACAAACATAAGCGACATAAGAATCTGATTTATATATGTAATAAATGTGCCCAGTGTTGCTGCGTCAAAACCCGAATCATTTACAATAAGACGGCTGCCTATTACGATTACCGCCATAGTGGTAATATTCATTATAATCATCATAAGAGGATGCATGAAAATCATTACACTGGTAGCATTTATACTTGCTTTTTTAAGACCGCTGTTAGCTTCGTGAAATTTTTCTTTTTCAAAGCTTTCGCGGACAAAACTTTTTACTACGCGGACATTTGTCACATTCTCCTGAACAGTAGAGTTAAGTCCGTCTATCTTTTTCTGCACCTTTGCAAATCTTGAGAAACCTATTTTGATAATAACTGCCTGAACAATGACTATCGCCGGCACTGCAACTGCAAGTGCGGAAGAAAGCCTGATATTAAGAGAAATTGCCATAACAAGTGCGCCTATAAGCATAATCGGTGCTCGAAGACACATCCTAACAAGCATATTAACAAAATTCTGAAGCTGAGTAACATCGTTTGTAAGACGGGTTACAAGTGAGCCTGTTGAGAATTTATCTATATTGGCAAAAGAGAACTTCTGCACTTTTTTATAAATATCACTTCTCAGGTCCGCTGCAAAATTAACAGAAGATTTTGCCCCGAAGTATGCTCCACCAACACCACCTGCCATCATAATAAGTGCAAGCAGAATCATGCCTACACCTGCAAAAGCGATATACCGGATATCAGCGCCCTGCGCTGTAGGCTCGTTTATTCTTTGAGTAATTAGTCTTAGAAGAAGAGGCATAAAAATTTCACCTATGGACTCGATTATCATACAAAGCGGTCCGAGAATAAAAAACTTCTTATAAGGTTTTATATATTTAAGCCATCGTTTCATATTTCTTCCCCCTCTTCGATTTTTTTAAGACCGTTACGCATTTTTTCAAGATATTTTTTCATGTTAAAAAGTTCTTCTTCCGTAAGTTCCCCACACATTGCACTGTCAATCTCGTGAAAAATCTGCCTTGACTGCTCGACAGTTTCTTTTCCTTTATTTGTAATTTCAATCTTTTTGTACCTGCCGTCCTTTTCTCCACTGCATCGGATTATATATCCATCTGTTTCAAGTTTCTGAAGAGCTACCGCTACTGCCGCAGAACTTACCCTGAGATGTTCTGCCAATTCTTTCTGCGACGGCAAATCTCCACGTCTTGCAAGGTGCATAAGTATTATATGTTGATTTCTGTGTATACCAAGCTTTGCTATCGCCCTGTCAACACAGGATTTGTGCATACGGTCTGTGCATATAAAAAGATGTATAAGAGAATGAAGTTCATTGTGTTCTTCCATGGTTGCCTCCATAATAATTAACATATTAACTATTATATTTAAACTTCCCGGATATGTCAAGAATAAAATTGTGAATTTCAAATGAACAAAAGAGGGCTTGTGCCCTCTTTTCAGCGTGTCGATAAACCTATCGACACAAAAGGCAGATATCGAAAAAGGAAGGTAAATTCATCGAACACGAACTCGTCGGCGTATGTGGATACGGTAGAGGGCGTGTTCGGTGAAAACAAGCAGAAATGGCTACAAACTACAGTTTGTAGCCATTTTATTAAACACTAATTGCTTGAT
>JAZUOX010000003.1:0-2274 GCA_045604905.1 Clostridia bacterium | reverse complement strand
TATTCCACGGTGGGTATTTGTTGTGTGGGGCGTAGGTGCAGTACTTTCGATTCTTTACCACACCGCAAACTATTTTTACTCACGCAAAAGAATCATGCGCTGCGGAAAACGGTGCAATGACGAAAATATTCTTTCTCTGCTCAGAGAGGAAAAGCGAAAGCTGTTTATTGACGGTGATATTCCGCTGGTAATATCGAAAGAGGTTGGCAGTCCCATGCTTGTCGGAATGCTCAGCCCTGTTATCGTATTGCCTTCTGCTCCTTACACAGACAAGGAATACCCCATGATATTCCGCCATGAGCTGCTGCACTACCGAAACAAGGACTCCATAAAAAAGCTGTTCTTTATGCTTGTGGTATCAGTTTGGCGCGTTAACCCATTCGAATATCTTCTAATGCGAGAATCAAGCAATAGCCTTGAGTGCATCTGTGACGAGGGCGTTCTGAAAAACGCCGACATAAAGCACAAAAAGGACTATTGCCTTATGCTCCTTAAAACAGGTGTGGGTAGCCGCTTCATTCCTATGACTTCAAATCTCAATACAAGGGAGATGCTGGAAATGAGGATAAATTCGATATTTGAAAAGAAAAACAAACACTCAGGCGGTATGCTTATTGTCTCGGTAATACTCTGCCTTTCGATTCTCTCTAGCATTCTTTGCTCCTGCACAGTTGACACACCCCAGGATGTAATAGAAGAGATGGAGCGTGTTGAAAGCAGTATTGAAAATGAAAAAGAAGCAGAAAATAAAGATGTTAACCTTGAACTTCGTCCTTTCTCAGAGGTAGTAGCTACTGCACAGCAAACCTTAGATGAATGGGACGTAAAGGACGGCGTTTTTAAGTTTGATAATTGCCGGGTTCATCTTCCGATTAATGACGAATTTAAAATATATACGTACAATTATCACGTTGGTGTCGAACCGGCACAAGAGAAGGTTGAACTATTAAGCAAACTTGAAGAGGAATTTTTTGAAGAAGGATATTTTTCCGAGGATGAAAAGTACTACAAACCCATGGTTGAAAGCCATATAGCGGAAGATAGAAACTATTACGATGCGGAATATACTCTTGAAGAATTTCTCTCCTCAGATGGTCAAATATTCAGCATAGGCGCATCTGCGCCCGGTGCAAGGTGGAAAGGTGCAGTGGAAATAAGTAACGGTATGATAAGTATGTATTCGCCTTACTGGAAAGAGCAACGTGACCTTTTTTACGAAAATACTGATGCGATGGAAATATATAGACTATACGGAATGGGCAGAACTGTAAATTGTTCTGATGCGCAAGCGCTTCAAGAAACAGTTACACTCATTGATGGGAGCAATATCAAGCTTGCTGATGCAGTGACATTTGCAGAGAACAAAATAAATTCCTCTGAGCATGTCATTGACGATAAAATAGGCTTTAGGCCTGATTATGTATATTTGGAAGCACGGGCAAACGATACATGCATTGTGACTGTAAATTTTCGAGCTTACTATGATGGGATAGCCTTTGTTGATATTTCTACTCAAGCTGAAGGTTATGAGTATCTTGAGCAGTATGATGTTGATGTTAATTTTTCTAATATTTCAAAATTCAGTAGCGTAACAATATGTGGCGAAGGAAATATGGATTCATTAAGCCTTACTTTGCCTTACACTGAATTTGTGTCCACAGGCGAACAAATAGAAGAGATTCTTTCCGTTGAGCAGGTATTGAACATTCTAAAGGATAAATTTTCAAATAAGACTGTTTATAATGTTACCGAATTTTCACTTGGAAATGCTTTTGTTTCATACGAAGATGAAGCTTGGTACACAGCCTTAGGATATAAAAATATACCCGTATATGAAATAACTTTGGAATTAACAAGCAACACAATTTATGTCTGGATAGATGCCCGTACAGGCGACATAAACTATTATAAAGAAATTGGTTAGTGATTCGGAAAGGAAATAATTATGGCAGGTTTGCTGTTTTCAATCATAATATCCGTGTCACTTGTGACGGTAATGGTCTTTGCGGCAAGGAAACAAATAGTCAGGCGATACGGCTTTAGAGTGCTGTACATACTCAGCTTTATACTTGCCCTGCGGCTGATAATCCCTTACAGCGTGCAGATACCCAATGTGCCAAGGCTGAATATAGTTATTCCACGGTGGGTATTTGTTGTGTGGGGCGTAGGTGCAGTACTTTCGATTCTTTACCACACCGCAAACTATTTTTACTCACGCAAAAGAATCATGCGCTGCGGAAAACGGTGCAATGACGAAAATATTCTTTCTCTGCT
>JAZUOX010000002.1:0-34637 GCA_045604905.1 Clostridia bacterium | reverse complement strand
TGCTTTAAACAAGTTTTTAAGAATTTATTATTCAAGAGTTAAAGAAGTTTATTCAAAATTTTAGAATTGCTTTTGCAAAAATTCAGACCGACACTTTTCAATGCCGGTCTGTTTGTCATACAATTTGCAATTAGAAAATTTTTTAAAATTTTCCTTGATTTTCTTTAGCAGGTCTTTTTATACTTCAATATTTATTATCTTTTCGTAGAGTGTTGTAAGCTTTTCAACTGTCAGCCCGGGTGCACGGGTATGAGTTGCTGCAAGTTCGTCAGTGTATTCACTGAGCATATACGCAGTATATTTTCTGTTACTGCAGTGAGTTACCGTAGGATGCATTGCATAACTTTCAACTGTTGTGACACCGTCCTTTTTAGTGATGGTCACATCTGCCATTGCACCAAGAATTTTCGCGGCACCGTTCTGATTTGAAACAAAATTGCCGAGAGAATAGTATACAACAGATTCATTTCCGTTCTGTGCAGTGTGTTTTGTCACAGGCTGTACCACATGGGGATGTGTACCTATTATTACATCGGCGCCGTTTGCAGTAAGAAATTCAACCGTTTTCACCTGGTCTTCAGTGGGTTTATGAACATATTCCACTCCAAAATGCACAAACACAACTGTTATATCTGCCATTTCCTCTGCCTGTCTGAGAAGATTCTCTTCAAGAGTACCACATTTTAGCAGATTCACAAGATACGGAGAATCCTCAGGTAATCTGTAGCCGTTAAGACCGTATGTCAGATTAAGCATTGCAATTGAAAGGTCTCCCTTTTTCCATATTCTGACAGTGTCCTGCTCTTGCTGAGACTTATTTATACCAAGAACGGTCACATCGTCATACCTGCTCCAGAAGTCCTTTGTATAAAGAACTGCATTAAGACCTCTGTCATAGGTGTGGTTTGTTGCGTGGGTTATAACATTAAAGCCTGCACTGTGCACACTTTCTCCAACCTGATGGGGTGAACCGAATGACGGATAGCCACTGTATGCTCCTTCCACGAAAATTGTTTCCTGATTTATTGCCCTGATGTCAGCATCTTTTATATCGTCTTTTATGTTTTCATACAGTCCGTCAAAATTATAGCCGTCATCAGTCTGACAGGATTTATATATCGGAGAATGGATGAGATTATCCCCAACTGCCTTTATTCTTACCGTTACATCCTCAACTTTCGCGGCAGCTATGGGCTGTGTTGCTGATGCAGGCTCCTTTTTAACAGGAATCATCCATATGATTACAAGTGCCATAACTGCAAGTGCCATAATAAAAAAAACCAGTATAAGCTTTTTCTTATTTGTCATAAGCATCCTTTATCCTCTTCATTGAACGCTCTTCGCCGATTACCTGCTGAATGCACCATATATCGGGAGAATTTGTTCTGCCTGTTATTGCCACACGGATAACACCGCTTACATCGCCTACATGACCTTTGTAAAGCTCAGGGTTTTTCTTATAGAGTTTGGGCTGAGGCGCATAACCAAGCTCTTCACCGATTGCTCTTACCTTGGAGAACCATGTGCTCTGGTCATCTGAGTGGTCATAGGTTTCCATATATTTTTCAAGGATAATTTTTCTATCCTCAGCTGATACCTTTTCGGGGAATTCATCCTCAATCTTAAAGAGTTCATCAAAGAAGAAACTGTAGAAATCCTTTGACTGTTTCCAGTGGCTTACATCTTTTCTGGGCTTTTCTCCGCCTCTGCCGATACCTATCATTCCGATAGCAAAATCTTTGTCACGGGTAAGAAGGTCGTAGTATTCCTTATCACATTCCTCTGCCCATGCTGTAATATAGTTATAAACAGTTTCACTGTCAAGTGTTGCAAGATAATTCTTGCTTACATCGTTAAGCTTGTCTATATCAAAGAGTGAACCGCTGATACCCATTTTCTTTGTAGTAAACTCAAATTCCTTAACATCGCTTTGGGGGTTGTCCATTCTCCACTGCTCGTAGTTTGAGTTAAGAACAGTCATAAGATATTCCCACACTGCGCCTGGAAGATACCCCTCACTCTTATAGTAATCAAGAGAAAGCTCTGGGTCTTTACGTTTGCTGAGTTTACGCTTGATTCCGTTATCAATTTTCATAAGCTGTGCAGTATGGCAATAAACGGGGGCTTTCCATCCCATATACTCAAAGAGCTGCACATGAATGGGAAGTGTAGCAAGCCACTCCTCACCTCTTACAACATGAGTTGTGCGCATAAGGTGGTCGTCAACAACGTGGGCAAAATGGTATGTGGGTATACCGTCTGATTTAAGAAGGACCACATCCTGCTCGTTTTCAGGCATTGTAAGTTCACCGCGGATACCGTCTTCAATGGTAAATGTTTTTCCGCTTGGCTCAGGAGAACGGAAACGAAGAACAAACGGTTTTCCCTCTTCAATATTTTTCCGAGCTTCTTCAACTGTTATATTTCTGTGAACTGCCCACTTTCCGTAATAGCCGAAATTTTCCTTAAGCTCTGTCTGTTTTTCACGCATTGCGGTAAGTTCTTCTTCTGTACAGAAGCAAGGGTATGCAAGACCTCTTTCTACAAGGTGCTTTGCAAAAGTCTGATAAATTTCAGCTCTCTGACGCTGGCGGTAAGGACCATAGTCACCCTTTTCACCATCCGAAAGAGCACCCTCGTCAAATTCAACTCCGAAGTAGCGAAGTGTGTTAATAACAACATCAACTGCACCCTCAACCTCACGCTTGTTATCTGTATCTTCTATACGAAGGAAGAAAACACCGTCAGAAAGATGCGCAAGTCTTTCATCTGTGATTGCCCCGAAAAGATTTCCCAGATGAATAAATCCCGTAGGACTGGGACCCAGACGGGTAACCTTTGCACCCTCCTTAAGATTTCTTTCGGGATAGAGATTTTCATAGTATTCGGGAGTTTTGTCTATACTCGGAAAGAGAAGCTCCGCCATTTTTTTGTTTTCCATATTGTTCATCCTTTCAATCAAAATAGCCTGTGTAGGTAACCTTCGGTGCATTGGGTAGAAGGTGTGCACAGATATCTATAAAATAGTCATCTGTCATAGACGCTATATAGTCAACTACAATGTCATCCACCGTATTTTCATCAACATAGTCAATTTCTGTTCCGTAGAATTTTCTGCGGGTGTTGGCAAAATCAATATGGTGACTCCAGATAAGACTGTCTTTATCCTCGAAATCGGAAAGCAGTTTTTCATAAAGCATCTCAAACATAGGTCTGAGACATTTGTCATACTGTTCATTCACGCTTCCCGACATATAAATTCTCTGCATATTATCGCTCTTGGCCTGACGAAGTGCGTCAAAATACTCATCGTCCATACGGATATAGTCCTTGCCAAAGCTGTTTTCCACAATATTTACGACAAAGTTATTTATGGTATAAGCGTTATAGCTTCCGTCACATTCAAAATCCATACCTGCACGCTCTGCGTCCTGCCTGTCCTTGCCCAGGTATGCAATGATATCACTCACTCTGACAACACAGCCCTCCAGGGTGGACGGTATAAGCAGTTTTACATTATCTTTATCAGTATAGCATCCTTCGACCTTTTCGTCAAACTCTTTAAACCCCGAAATTTCCTTTGGTCTGTATTCCTTAAGCTCCAGCTCACCGTTATGACAGAGAATACCGTCAAGAGTGTCGAGACTTATGTTAAGATTGAATATTTTATCAAGGACTCTTACACTGTGTACATTGTGGTTAAAAAACCTGCCTGTACGGGCAGTATATATATCCCCAAGAAGCCTCTCCCCTGCATGTCCGAACGGTGTATGACCAATATCGTGCCCAAGCGCAATCGCTTCTATCAGGTCAAGGTCAAGCCCCAGAAGTCTTCCTATATTTCTTGCTATTCTTGACACAAGCTGAACATGAAGTGCCCGCCTTGTGATGTCATCATCCTTATAAAACGAAAAAACCTGCGTCTTATCGGTATATCTGTTATAGAAAGGATGATGCAGAATCTTTTCTATATCTCTTATGTAGCAAGGTCTCCAAAGCCTTGCTCTGTCGCGCTCAGGATTACGGCGCACCACATCTTTTACGCTGAGGCCAAGTTTCTTTTCTATTTCGGCAGACTTCTCTTCTGAGAGTCTGAGATAATCATTCTTTCCCAAACAAATTCCTCCCTCTTTTTATAATCAGATATGCGCATACTCCCGTCAGAGCACCGCATACAGCACCCGACACGCACAATGCCGGAATATATAATATTGCACCCTTTCCCACAAAGAAATAAGCGCATAAAATCTGTGCTAGATTATGAAAGATTCCTCCTATGCTGCTTACGCCCGCTACTGAAAAAAGCTTTGTCTTTTCTGCAAGCATCATAATTACAAGGCTTACGATAGCCCCCGAAAGGCTGTAGATAAACGATGTTACACTGCCAAAAAGTATTGATGCAAGGATGACTCTCATTATCGCTACCAAAAAAGCTTCCTTCCACGACTTTGTATAAAGCAGAAATATAACAACTGCATTTGCAAGACCCAGCTTTATTCCCGGAACGGGTACAACCGGTGGAAAAAGACTTTCCACATAGCTCAGCATAAGTGCGATTGCAGTCAGTATTGCTGTTCTGGTTATTTTTTTGGTTTTTGTCATAATACTACATCCGTTCCGTCATTGGTTTTTTCTCCGTCTATTATTACTGTAAGTCTGTTTGGCAGACACACAAGACTGCTGGAACTGTTTTTTATGGAACCTTTTTCGCAATCTTTTCCCGGGCAGTCTGAATCTTTTATATTGACTGCACCGTCCTTTATTACAACTGTGTTTGTACCGTAACTGCTTTCAACCTTGATTTGTGTGTTCTCTGACAGCTTAACTTCTTTATAAAGCTCTCCGTTAATGTAAATTGATACCGTTTCACCTTTTTTTGTAAAGGAAAATACCGATACAAGAAGCAATATTATAACAGCTGCAATTATCAGAAAATCCCCTTTTTTCAAAAGAGACCACTCCTTTTAATCAGAATACTGTTGCCACAACTATGCCAACAATTACAAGAAGTGCGCAAAGTGTGCGGCGAAGAACACCTTTTTCCTTAAACATAATTCTTCCTGTAATGATTGCCGCAAGCACAGATGACTGTTTTATAAGAATCATCACAGTCACAAGACTTCCGGAATTTGCGTTTGCTATAAAAAGAGCTCTGTCCCCTATTATAAAAATCACAGCAAGAATTACTATCCAGTAATTGGTTTTAAGAGTTTTTACACTAATTTTCGTTTTGGTAAAAATAATATAAAGTCCGTACATAACGGTGAGATAAAGCATAAACCAGAACTGAAGCTGTCCACTTGTAACGGTCATTGTAAGCCACTTATCAAGCACACCGCTTGTAGCATTAAAAAGGCAGGCAACAAGGGTGAGGAAAATATATTTCTTTTTTACTTCCCTGTCATTTTTACTGCCAAAATTAACAAGACCAAGTCCCAGAATAACAAGCACAAGTCCCGTCAATTGCCCCGGGCTTGTACTTTCTCCCATTATTGTAATTCCCATAAGAGTAGAAAAAACAACTCTAGATGTGTCCATTACGCCGTAGAGACTGACAGGCATATGCTTTATGGAATTAAACGAACAAGTCCAGGCGCTGAACACTAAAAGTGCCTTGATAAAAATAAAAAAGTAGTATTGCCACGGTATGAAAAAAACATCCTTAGCCGTCGGAATAACAAGCAAAAATCCGATAAGTGTATAGTAAAACAGCACCTCAAAGGTTGAGCTTTTCTCAAGTGCCTTTTTCTTTATTCCTTCTCTTACACCCTTGCAGATACCGAAAACAAGGGTTAAAATTATCCATTCCATATTACTTCTCCAAAGAGTTTTCCGTCTTTTTGTTCTGTTACCCTGACGGTTTTAATGTTTCCGTCAAGAAATTTGTCTTTGACATATATGCGTAGATAGTTTCCTGCAAGTCCTTCTGAAACCCCTCCGCGGTACTGTTCAAACAACACCTCAAAGGTTTGTCCAACAAAAGACTTTTCCACTTCTTGAGATATTTTTTCGCACACCTTTATAAGGTCAGTTGCTCTTTTTTCTCTCTCCGCACGGTCTATCTGTGGCATACGGGCTGCAACGGTTCCGCTTCTTTCCGAATAAGGAAACACATGCACCTTAAGAAATTTTGCCTTTTTGACAAATTCTGTCGTTTCTTTTACTTCTTCTTCCGTTTCTTCCGGAAATCCGCAGATAATGTCTGTTGTTATTCCTGCATCAGGCATAGCACTGCGGATGCGGTCTATCGTAGCAAGATATTCATCTGCGGTGTATTTTCTGTTCATTCTCTTAAGAACGGTTGAGCTCCCGCTTTGAAGAGATATATGAAAATGTCTGCACATTTTCTTCTCGTTCTTTATAAGCTCAATAAATTCATCATCAAAAGCATCGGGCGAAATACTGCTGAGACGTACTCTTTCTATACCGTCAACATCGCATACGGCTTTTATAACATCTTTCAGATTATGTCCGTTTTTAAGGTCTTTTCCATAGGAATTCACGCTTATTCCCGTAAGAACTACTTCCCGAAAACCTTTCTGCGAAAGACGCTCTGCCTCTTTTACTGTATTTTCAATACTTCGCGACCTTACAGGTCCTCTGGCGTAAGGTACAATACAGTAAGAACAAAAATTATTGCATCCGTCCTGAATTTTAATATAGGCACGGGTGCGTTCTTCGCTGCCGGCACATTCAAGCTCCTCATAGAGTTTTTCCTGCATAATATCGGTAAGAAGCTCTATATCCTCACCCTTTAATTTTGCGTCTACAAGTTCTGTTATGCGACTTCTGTTGGCAGTTCCGAGTACAAGATCAACCTCTTCAATACTCCGGATCTCATCCGCCTTCGTCTGAGCGTAGCATCCCGTTGCAACAACAATTGCTTCGGGGTTAAGCTTTTTTGCTCTGCGGAGTATCCGTCTGCTTTTCCTTTCACCGACATTTGTGATTGCGCAGGTATTTATTATATATGCATCGCATTTTTCAGAAAATGAGCCTGTTTCCCAGCCTTTGTCAGAAAACATCTTTGCATAGCAATCTGCTTCATATTGATTCACTTTGCAACCAAGGGCATAAAATGCAACCTTCATCAAATCATTCCTCTGTTTTTCATTTCGTTGACTTTCATAAGTGCGAGGGCTGTTTTTGCATCTACAATTTCCCCTGAAAGCACTTTATCCACAAGTTCTGAAAGGGGAGCTTTCACAACCTCCATAAATTCGTCCTGGTCACGGTTAACGGTGCCTTCATAAAGACCTGTAGCAAGATACATATGCACTACTTCGTAACAGAATCCCGGTGTGGGAAGCATTTTTCCAAGATATGTATAATTTTTTGCACAAAGACCCGTTTCTTCCTCAAGCTCCCGCTTTCCACACTCAAGGGGGTCCTCGCCCGGAGTGAGCTTTCCTGCCGGAATTTCAAAGGTATTTGTATCGAAAGGGCGACGATACTGCCACTCCATAACTACATTTCCGTCATCGTCAAGAGGCACTACGCACACTCCGCCGGGGTGTTCTACAAGTTCTCTTGTTGCGGTATTTCCCGAGGGGGTTGTAACAGTGTCAACCCTGAGATTTATAATCTCCCCACGGAACATATATTCTCTCTTAACTGTCTTTTCTGAAAAGTCCTGCATCAATCTTCCTCCAGATGTATAAGTGTCTCAAGCTTGGGATTTATGCCAAGCATTTCTTTAATATTGAAAAATTCTTTTGTTGCTTTTTTCCGATTTTTTCCGTCTTTATATGCTTTTATAAGCAAATTCTTAGGCGTCTCCACGGGAGAAATATACTCCTGGGCTGTAACAGTATACCCACTTGCTTCAAGAAGAAGACAACGGATTGAATCTGTAAGCAGGTCTGCCTGCCTGGCTTTGAATATACCGTACTTTAAAAGTGGAGCAAACGGCTCGTAGCTGTACTGCGAAAGAAGCTCCTTATGACAGCAGGGCACTGCAAAAATCGCTTTTGCACCTGCGTTTATTCCGGCAGCAATAGCCATATCCGTTGCCGTGTCGCAGGCGTGTAGGCTGATTACGACATCGGGAGCTTTTTCAGGTCTGAACACCGTAAGGTCCGCTTCGATAAAAGTCATATTTGAATAACCGAGGTTTTTTGCCATTCTTTTTGATGCGTCTATTACAACTTTCGAATAGTCAACACCGGTGATATGGCAGTCCTTTTTAAGAACATCCTTAAGATAGTAGTTAAGTGCAAACGACAGATAACTTTTTCCGCAAGCGCAATCCAGCACCTCAATTTTCCCGTCAAGCTTTTTAAGGTGGTCTGCTATAAGTTCCACAAAGTGATCAATCTGATTGTATTTGCGTATCATATCGTTTTTAATTTTTCCGTTTTCCGCCATTATTCCGATTTCTTTCAGAAGTGCATTTGCCTTTGGCGGTGCAATTATGTACTGCCTTTCTCCGACAGTTGCAGTGGTACTTTTCTCCGCCGTTGCATTGTCTTCGTACTTAAGAGTAACATTTCTGTCATCTGCAAGTATAACAGCGTTTGTTCCACGCTCTTTATACACAAGCTGCATTGAGTCATAGTTTTTCGCAGTTTCTGTTATTTTTTCCCATTCAAAGGGTTCTTTTTTGCCGGAATAAGAAAATATAAGTCCGTCACCGTCTTTCTTTACAGATGCCGGAAAAATCTTTGTTCCTGACTTAAAGCTTATATCTATTCCTATGAAATACTCCCCTTCACCAAAGCGCGCCTTAAGCATTTGAAGATAGAAGGACAGTTTATTCAAAGATGCTGATTTCATAAAACCATTCCTCTCATAGTCATCCAATTTATTATTTTACTACAAACTTAAGCAATATTCAAATATTTTTTGACTTTTCTCCTTAAAAAGAGTAGATTTTTTTTATTTTGTAGTGTATAATGGTGGCAAAGTTTACAAAGATAGGAGTTTTAACTATGAAAAATGAGATTCTCGCCCTTTTAGAACAGGATAGCCACCTTACAGCCGCCAAGATTGCCGTTATGCTCGGCAAGGAAGAGGCAGAGGTTAAAGCCGCCATCAGTGAACTTGAAAATGATAACATTATCCTAGGCTATAAAACCCTAGTTAACTGGGAGCTTACTGACCGCCAGACAAACATAGCTCATATTGAGCTTAAGATTACGCCTCAGCGCGGCGGCGGTTTTGACACAGTAGCCGAAAGAATATATAAATTTCCGCAAGTTAAGTCCGTTATTCTTATGTCAGGTCCTTATGACCTTCTTGTAACTGTTGAAGGTAAGAGCCTTAAGGAAATTGCAATGTTTGTTGCAGAAAGACTTGCGCCTATGGACGCAGTTATTTCAACTGCAACACACTTTGAACTCAAAACATATAAAAACAACGGTGTAATCTATGCCGAGCCCGAAAAAGATGACAGGGAGGTTCTCGGTATATGATGGATTATTCCAATATTTTATCACCTGTGGTAAGCTCTCTTCCTCCGTCGGGTATCCGTAAGTTTTTTGATATTGCCTCTACCATGGAAGGTGTAATTTCCCTCGGTGTGGGTGAGCCCGACTTTGTTACTCCCTGGGCAGTCAGGGAAGCAGGTATCTATTCTCTTGAGCAGGGACATACTCACTACACTGCAAATAAAGGTACAAAAGAGCTTCTTGAGGAAATCTGCATTTATCTTAAGAGGAAGTATAATCTTCATTACAATCCAAAAACTGAGGTTGTCGTAACAGTCGGTGGAAGTGAGGCTATTGACCTTCTCATCCGAGCAATAATAACCCCCGGGGATGAGGTACTTATTCCTGAGCCCTGTTTTGTATGTTATAAGCCTTGCACAATTATGGCAGGCGGTACACCTGTTACAATCAAGACAGAGGAAAAAGACAATTTTAAGCTTACCCCTGAAAAGCTGCTTGAAAAAATCACCGATAAGACGAAGCTTCTTATTCTCCCATTCCCCAACAATCCCACAGGGGCAGTAATGACGAGAGAAGACCTTGAAAAAATCGCAAAAATAGTCAAAGAACATAACCTTATCGTTCTTTCTGATGAAATTTACAGCGAACTTACATACGAGGGCAGTCACGTTTCTTTTGCATCAATTGACGGTATGAAAGAGCATACCGTTACGGTAAACGGATTCAGTAAAGCTTTTGCCATGACAGGCTGGAGACTTGGTTATGCCTGCGGTCCGGAGCCACTTATTGCACAGATGACAAAAATTCATCAGTACGGAATTATGTGCGCACCTACAACAAGTCAGTATGCCGCTGTTGAAGCACTCCGAAGCTGTGATGAAGAAGTCAGCCATATGACTGAAGAATACAATCACAGACGTCGCGTTATGGTAGACGGTTTCAGAAGTATGGGACTTAGCTGCTTTGAACCGCTTGGTGCTTTCTATGTGTTCCCCAACATAAGTGCAACGGGGCTTACAAGTGATGAATTTGCAACAAAACTCCTTTATGACAAGAAAGTTGCCGTTGTTCCCGGTACAGCATTTGGTGAATGCGGTGAAGGCTTCATTCGTTGCAGTTACGCTTACAGTATAAAAAATATTGAACGTGCTCTGGAAAAAATAAGTGAATTTGTAAAAGATTATATATAAAATATGCTGAACGGTTTTCCGTTCAGCATATTTTATTTTAATGTATCTTTATTTACTTCATCATAGAAGAAAAACCCTTTTCCTTCTCCAAGCGAATTGCCGTCAAGAAACCATTTTTTATACGCACGCTGAAGCGACGAATTTTCGGGAAGATTTTCAATTTCTCCCTTTGACGCCTCATCACCGAAAATTCTCCACATTTCCTGACGCTTATTCTCATAAGGCTCACTTGATACAATTTTAAAATCATTCATAAAAGAAACGATGTTTGAATTTTCATTGAGAATACTGTAATTTTCTTCATACAAAAGCCAGCTTCTGCAACCGAAAAAGCATACGTCTTTTCCGTAAAGCTCACAGAAATACTTATACGCCTTGTCATAGGCCTGAAGCCTCGCCTCGCGCCCGAAGGACTCTTTTGACGCCGGAATATGTATATCAATATAACTTTCTCCCGTTTTAAGAGTGCGCCCTGCAACCGTTACGTCATCGCCTTCGTTCTCTCTGTAAAAGAACTGAAGTCTACCGATTGAATTCATCACACCGTCAAGGATATAGGCAATCCACGATGGTACTGTAATGCCCCAATTTCCGCTATGTCCGTACCCTTCCAGAAGCTTACACTTTATATCCGCCATACCGCGTTTATACATATCCTCTGTCCAGTTCCACTTTTTTGAGATATCCTTTGTTTCTTTACTTACACAGATAAAAAACACCGTAAATCCGGTATAGGGATTTACCCCTAACTTTTCACAAAGAGGTTCAATAACTTCTTTATTTTTTCTGAATTTTTCCATCATTTTGCCGTGGAGAGGACACTTATATTCAAGCGACTTTTCGTAATTATAATAATTTTCAATCAACATCCAGAACTCATTCTCATCCGATAATTTATCATAAGCGGAAAGAAGCATCCCCCTCGCTTCAGTAGGATAATCGTATTCTTCCATAAAATTTTCAAAGTAAGTTCTCATTTTTATCACCTTAATTCAAAATCCTTCTGTTTTCTCCGTCATATACGAAAATTCCTATTCCCTGACCGAGCGTATTGCCCTCAAGCAGGAATTTTTTATAAGCACGCTGAAGAGAGGTTTTTTCAGGGAAATTTTCAAAAGGTACATCCTCATCCACTTGTCCGAAAATGCGCCAGAGGTCCTGACGTACTTCTTCTTCTCCGAAAACGATTGTATCAATAATCTTAAATTCATTCATAAATGAAATAATATTTGAATTTGGATTGAGTATTTCTCTGTTTTGTGGAAAAAGTAGCCAGCTCTGGCAGGAAAAGAAGCACGGTGTAACATCAGGCTTCTCGCAACCACTCCAACGTGAAAAACACGGGTTGTTGCCGTCAGCGCTTCTGTAAAATTCACATGCCTTATCATAGGCATCCATACGGGCAGCCTTGTCAAAGGATTCACCCGAGCCGGGAATATGTACAGTAATAATCGGAGTTCCCTTTGTAACTTTGTAACCTGCAACCTCAATGTCCTCTCCATCGTAGGGCTTTGCCACAAACTGAAGTCTGCCGATAGAAACAACACAGCCCGTTACTATACCTGACATCCAGCCTTCGCCCATAAGTCCCCAGACCTTCTTAACCTCATAGCACTCACAGGTCTGAAGCATTATATCAAGCATACCGAGTCTGAACATTCCGTCAGTCCAGCCCCAGTCTTTGCAAAGCACCTTTGTTTCTTTTGAAAGGCAGATGAAAAGCACGCCATAGCCTGTGTAAAGGCTAAGGTCTGTTCTTTCACACAAATCTTTCATTATCGCCCTGAAATCAGGCTTTGTTTTAAAGTAATTTTCAAGTAATAAATTGAATTCTTCCTGTTTTTCAAGCTTATTAAACGCAGAACGGAGTACCTCCCATGATTCTTCGGGATAGTTGTACTCTTTCAGAAAATTTTCAAAATAAGTTCTCATTTTTTATCATTCCCTCGTGATTTTATGAAATAATGATACCACAAAAGGTTGTATATTGCAATATACTTTTTCTTTTTTATGAAATTTTCACTACTTCACCTGTTCTTGCAGATTCATAAATTGCATCAAGAATTTTCATCATAACAATACCGTCTTCTGCAGGTGATATACATTCTGCCTCCCCTTTTATACAGGCGATAAAGTGCTCAAATTCGGTTGTAAATCCGCTGACAGTATCCAGTTTCTTTTTTAGTTTAATGTCAGCCATATACCCGTTGACGTCAGTGCATATTTCAAGCTCCGGTGAAAACTTTGCACCGCCCTTTGTTCCGAACACTTCAAATGTTCCTACATCTTCCTTTAAGTTAAGGTCAAAGCTTGTTTCAACAGATACTGCCGCACCGTTATCAAAGCGGATAATCGCACTTGCAAACTCCTCTACATCGCAAACATCATCAGGTGTACTGCTGATTGATACATACGGAGGCTTATCAATTAAATTTTTACGGTTTCCGAGCTTATTGAATGTCACACCGTATGCACTCACCGGCATGGGATTTCCCATCACGTATCTCGCCATATCTATAACGTGCACACCAAGGTCTATAAGAGGACCGCCGCCCGAGCGTGACTTGTCACCAAACCAACCGCCGGGATTACCGTGACGGCGAAGATATGTAGCCTTCGTATAATAAATATCACCAAGTGTGCCGTTATTCGCAAACTCTTTTACAAGCGCTGTGCTTTCCTTGTATCTGCGGACAAATCCAACCATAAGAAGTTTACCGCATTCCTCCGCAGTCTTTTTCATTTCAAGTGCTTCTTCCGTATTCATTGCCATAGGCTTTTCACACATAACGTGCTTCCCCGCCTTAAGTGCCGCAATAGTGCAGGGAGCGTGCTGTGAGTTCCACGTACATACACTGACAGCATCAATTTCAGGTATTGCGAGCATTTCATCTTTATCTGTAAAAAGACGTGTTACACCGTACCTCTCGCCCATATCTTTAAGTCTTTCTTCGTTAATGTCACAGAAGGCATAAATTTCAACATCCGGAAGATTCTGATATGCAAGAAGATGTGCTTCCGAAATAGAACCTACACCGATAATACCGATTTTTATTTTCTTATTCACTACACTCATCCTTTCATTATTTCTCTGAGGAAATCAGCCGCTGTACGGATATCTGCGGCAGGGTTGTCGCCGACTTCTTTTTCAATCGTCAAAAATCCGCGGTAACCAACCTCATCGAGTGCTTTGAGATATTCAGGGAAAGGAACGTCGCCCTGACCGAGAGGAAGCTCTTTACCCGCTCTTGGTGAAGGAGTAGCCTCTTTCTTTATTCCGTACATTATTTCGGGATCTTTATCCCAAACGTGAATGCCGTCCTTTGCATGGGTATGCACGATATAATCCTTAAGAAGATGAACGCCTTTTACGGGATCATCCTTTTTAACCATAATAAGATTTGCAGGGTCGAAGTTTACCGCAACACCTCTTGAGCCGAGGCTATCAAGAAACCCCTTAAGAACTCCTGCCGTTTCCGGACCTGTTTCAATAGCAAAATGAGCATCAAGACTGTCAGCATATTCGGCAAGTTCACGGCATGCCTCCTGCATTATTTTATAACGGTCGTGATTCGGGTCATCGGGAACAACACCGATGTGCGTTGTAACGATATTTGTTTCAAGCTCTTTCGCCATTTCCATAATTCGTTTTGAACCTTCGATAAGTCTCGGATTTTCCTGCGGATCCCAGAAGCCTTTACCGAAGTCACCGCAAATTGCACTGAAACAAAGTCCGTTTGACTTTACTTTATCAAGCATTTCACGGCGAATAGCCGTTGTCATAACCTCAGGAGAATGTTCGCCCGTTGTTGCATACATCTGAATGCCTTTTGCTCCAAGCGCTGCCGCCTGATTGAGTGCATCGTCAAAATTTGTTCTGAAGCAATCAATTATAATTCCTATCGGAAACTGATACATAAAAACCACCCTTTCTTGCTTTTATTTTATAGCAAAAAAAGGTGGTTGTAAATCAACGATATTGCTTTATTTTGTTGTATTCTTGCTTTTAACCAACATATTTACGAAGATTCTCCAGTCCTATTTCAAGACCTGTTTTTGTATCTTCCATACCTTCAAACTCAATGGTAATCCATCCGTCGTATTCGGCTTTTTTCAGGATATCAATGCACTGCTTTACAGGCACATTTCCGTGACCGATTATTGTACCTCTGAGGTAATTTCCACTGCGGCTTCTGAAAAAGCCTTTGCCGGGGTCAGCTCCGTTTCCGTCCTTTACTATAAAGTCCTTTGCATGGGCAAAGAAAACCATTTCACGAAGTTTCCCGATTGAATAAGCCGGCTCACAATCTGCACAAAGGAAGTTTCCCATATCGGCAAGGATTCCGAAATTAGGATGATTTACCGCCTTATAAAGTGCTTCCATCCTATCGGGGTCCTGACAGATAAAGCCGTGGTTTTCCACCATTGTACGGATGCCCTTTTCCTCTGCATATTCCGTTATAATACGGCATCCTTTTGCGATAGTTTCAAGGCAGTCGGAAAAGCTTCTGAAATGACCTTTTCCGTGTACACCGCCCATTGCATCGTGACGCATATTTGATGCACCGAAAATTTGGGTTGCATCAATGTGCTTTTTCACACGCTCAACCTCTTTGTCGAAATCTTCTCCCTCTCGTGCAAAGCTTGCACCTACGCAGTAGTTTACAATGGGAATTCCAACTTTGTCTGCTTCTTCACGAAGCTCCTTTGCATATTCCAATATATCTTTTTCTTCAGGTCTGTAGAAATCAACAAATTCGATACCGTCAAATCCGATTTCCTTTGCAAGGCGGATTGTATCAATCTCTTTGATTTCACCGCTTTGTATCATTTTATTAAAGCTGTATGAACTTACTGCAATTTTCATAAAGAACACTCCTTTTCTTTATAATAACACAGTTTTTTCAATTATCAATCATTATTTTCTTTAAAAATTTCGCGGCATTACGAATGTCAAGCTCCGGATTCTCGCCACGTTCTCTTTCTATGGTCAGGAAACCACGGTAACCGATTTCATCAAGTGCTTTAAGCATTTTTATAAAATCCACAGCACCTTCACCAAGAGGCAATTCTTTGCCCGCCCTTGGGGTTTCTACAGTTTCTTTCTTTATTCCGTATATAACTTCGGGGTCTTTGTCCCACACATGGATTCCGTCCTTGGCGTGAACGTGAACTATGTAGTCACGGAGAGTATATAAAGCGTCTATCGGGTCAACATTCTGCACCATAACAAGATTTGCCGGATCAAAATTTACGGCAACACCTTTTGAACCGAGGTCGTCAAGAAATCCTTTCAGCACCTCAGCTGTTTCGGGACCTGTTTCTACCGCAAAATGAGCATCAATACTGTCGGCATATTCCGCAAGTTCAAAACAAGCCTCCTGCATTATTTTATAGCGGTCGTGATTTTTATCATTAGGCACTACGCCTATATGTGTCATTACGACATCTGTTTCAAGGTCTTTTGCAAGGTCAAGGATACGTTTTGAATCCTCAATCAACTGCGGATTTCTTTCTCTGTCCCAGAATCCGATACCAAAATACGAACAAAGCGCACTGTAACAAAGACCGTGTGATTTCACCTGATTCAAAAGGTTACGTCTTTTTTCTGCTGTGTTAAGTACTTTCGGTGAATAATTCCCCGTTGTTGCATACATCTGTATGCCCTGAATCCCCATTGTCGCAGCTTTCTGAAGTGCACGGTCAAATTCATCACCGTAGAACCCTCCCTCAAAATCGCTTTGCAGACAGTCTATAATCATACCTATCGGAAACTGATTCATGAAATCACACCTTTTTAAAACATTCTTGCTTTTTTATTAATTATATTGTATACTAAATCCATAGAAAAGTAAATCAAGAATATTGCTTGATTTAAGCTTGTTTTTCAACGCATTTTTCAGAATTTGTTGTAATCTTGTTTTAAGAAGGTATTACTATGATAAGCTATCAATTTCTTCACAGTAAAATCAATGACAAAAACTGCTTTAAGATGCATTTCGACCATGTATGGAAAGACTGTGGTTTTATTATGCACTGGCACGAAAATATCGAGCTTTTATACTTTGTGGAGGGAAATGCCGAAGTTGTAACAGACGACATTTCCGTCAGTGTTAAACCCGGTCAGCTTGCTGTTGTAAACTCCAACACCCTCCACAAAGTACAGACCGATGGCGAAGTGTACTACTACTGCATTATTGTAGACATCGCTTTTTTGGAAAGCTTCGGCATATCGACTTACGACACCTCTTTTGAAAGACTGGTTGATTCAGAAAAAACAAGGCTTATTTTTAACCGTATTATAGAAGAATTCAATTCGCGCGGAAAGCTTTTTCAGACTAATATCAAGGCAGACATTCTTCACCTTATGACAGAACTTGTCAGAAACCACCGCACTGAAAACAGTCCTGAATTTTCACTGAATGATACAAACCGTCTTGATATTGTTAAAAAGATTCTAAGATATGTTCATCAGCATTTCAGAGAACCTCTTACCCTCGACATTGTTTCTTCTTCAACAGGATTCAGCAAGTATTATCTTTCTCACATTTTCAAAGAAGTAGTTGGCTGTCCTTTGATACATTATCTCAACAGACTCCGCTGTCATAAAGCCCGCGACCTGCTCGTTTTTGAAAATTACACGGTAAGCGAAGCTGCCAGAATGTGCGGTTTTGAAAACGCTTCTTATTTTTCACAAACTTATAAAAAGCATATGCTAACGCTCCCTTGTGAGGAAAAACGCTCAGAATAAACTATTCAACATAATCTTCCACCATCATCAGTGCCTCACTTAGTGACTCTATAGCTATACCCTCTCCAAGCTTTTCTCTGTCCGCTTCGGGGAGGGAATTTATATTTATATCATAGGTTTTATAAATTGTCTCGCTACCGTCCGGTTCTGACAAAAACAGAGATAACTTTCCGCTGTTTTCTTTTAAAATATATTTTTTTGGATATTCCGGTGTTTTCGCGCTCACATTATTTTCATAGCCTGATGCATCTTGAGTTTGCGGTACTGCTTTCTTTAAAGTAACACTTCTTCTTTCAGGTACCGTATCGCTCCTTACCCCTGAAAGATAACCGAAAAATGCCGATATGAACGAAATCAGAACGGCGGCAATTATGGTTTTTACACCAAAAGATATTTTCATACTTTCACCCCTTCATGCCCGTTTGTTTCGGGCTTTCAGAGTTATTTTTTACTGTTTTTCAGGCTTATATGCAAATATTATCGGGTTTGTAACACTTTTTTAACTCTTTACTGTTATAATGTTGTAGAATGGAAGAGTTTGAGAATACGATTCCGTTTAATATAATTATGGAGGTGCGCTTATCATGGAAGAAAAAGACAGAGTGAGAAAGCCACGCAGCAACAGCTACTCAGGCAACCAATCCACTTCTCAGGCAAACCGCCGTCCTTCCGGTGCTGCCGCGTCAGGTACTCACAGACCAAGACGCAGAAAAAAGCGCAAAAAAATAAATATTTTTGTACGTATATTACTTGTGTTTCTGCTCATCATAGCAATTCTTGTAATTGCAGTAGCAGGACTTGTATTCGGTTCACTCTACGGATATGTGGAAGATACCGAGCTTGTTGATGTTGACAATATGCGTCTCAATCTGACAAGCTTTGTTTATGTGACAGATCCCGAAACCGGAGAAGTTACCGAGCTTGAGCAGCTCTATGATACAGAAAATCGTGTATGGGTATCGGGTTCTGATATGCCTGAACATCTGAAAAACGCTTTTGTCGCAATCGAGGACGAGCGTTTCTATTCTCATTCAGGTGTGGATATCAAGCGTTTCGTTGGTGCTGCCATACAGTACATCACAAACAAAGGTGATTCAAGTTACGGCGGAAGTACCATTACACAGCAGCTTATCAAAAATATTACAAATGATGATGATTACTCAATCAAGCGTAAAATCCAGGAAGTGTACAGAGCTTATAATCTTGAAAAAGACCTTTCCAAGGATGAAATTATTGAGTATTACCTGAACACTATTTATCTCAGTCAGCAGTGTAACGGTGTTGGCAGTGCCGCACAGACATATTTTGGGAAAGATGTATCCGAACTTTCACTGGCTGAATGTGCAACCCTTGCCGGAATTACACAGTACCCGACAAAATACGACCCCATCGTAAATCCTGAAAACAACAAAGCCCGGCAGGAAGTTATCCTTAAAAAAATGCGTGAGCTCGGCTTTATCACAAAGAGCGAGTATCAGGAAGCTGTCGATGAAAAGCTCGTATTTAAAAAGGGTAAAGCAGAAGAAGATGTTAATTATCAGAGCTATTTCACAGATGCAGTGATTGACCAGATTATTGCTGATATGATGCAGGAGCATAACTATACCAAGGAATATGCTACAACGATTCTTTATAATGGCGGTCTGCAGATTTATCTTTCTATGGACCCCCATATGCAGAATACTCTTGACACAGTCTTTAATGACCCGTCAACCTTTGCATCAAACGGCAAGGCTGTACAGCCCCAGGCTTCTATGGTTATTATGGACCCCTATACAGGGCAGGTTAAAGCTCTTTGCGGTGGACGCGGTGAAAAAACCGGTAACCGTACACTGAACAGAGCTACGCAGACTCTGCGTCAGCCGGGTTCTACAATAAAGCCTCTTACAGTTTATACTCCGGCAGTGGAATACGGACTTGTTACTCCGTCCACCATAGTAAACGATGCTCCCGTTAAATTCGGTAACTGGTCGCCCAGAAATGACGACCGTTCTTTCAGAGGAAGAATTCCGGTATCAGCTGCACTTCGCGGTTCCAGAAACGTTCCTGCCGTAAAAATCTGCAATTATGTTACTCCGGAAGCATCCTTCGATTTTATGAAGAACAACTTCCATGTTTCTACACTTGTAAAGTATGAAGAGCGTAACGGCAGGTCATTCTCAGACCTCGGGCTTGCGGCAATCGGTCTTGGCGGCCTTACAGACGGTGTATCCGTACTGGAAATGTGTGCTGCTTACGCAGCTTTCCCAAATGGAGGTATGTATATAAAGCCTACACTTTATACAAAAGTTCTTGATTCAAGCGGTAATATTTTCCTTGAACATAAGGCTGAAGAACAGATTGCAATGAGTGAGACCACTGCTGAAGATATGGTATCAATGCTTACAGGCGTTGTAACAGGCGGTACAGGAACTTCTGCAAGAATCAGCGGTATGAATGTTGCCGGAAAAACCGGTACTACTTCAAGTAAAAACGACAGATGGTTTGTGGGCTTTACGCCCTATTATGTAGGTGCAGTATGGTTTGGTTATGATGAACCTGCTCCCCTTAACTTCTCCGGCAACCCCGCAGCAATAGCCTGGAGAAAGGTTATGACCCCTATCCACGACGGACTTCCCAACAAGAGCTTCCTTGCAGATGAAAAAGACGGCAAGTATTCTATGATGATATGTGCTGAAAGCGGTATGCGAGCTACACCTGCTTGTAAAAAGCGCGAGGCAAAGGAATACTCTAAGGGAGACATTCCCACAAAGCTCTGCACAACACATCCTTATAAATTCAATAAGAATGAGCTTGCAGCCGGTTCTGCTCCCATCACAAAAAAGAACGAGGAAGTTCCTGCTATAATACTTGACGATGTTCCCGTCACGGATGCCGATCCTGATGCACCATCTACTCCTCAGACACCGTCAGTTCCGCAAAATCCTGACGTTCCACAGACTCCGTCTGAACCGCAGACACCCTCGGTTGAATCCGGCGGCATAACAATAGACTGATTTTAAAGGTGAAGCTAATGAATTTTCATGAATATATAATCAAGTGCAAAAAAGGTACAAAAGGCGTACTCCTGTCAGTGCTTATTTATCTGGGGGCGACAGTTCTGTCTGTCGTTCCTCTGATAATTCTTATTCCTATGAATCTTGCTTCAATAGCGGCACTGCTGTCATTTGCTTGCTTCTATTTTGCACACAGATTTTCTTCAGGACTCAATAAGGAATTTGAGTATATTTTTACCGAGGATACCATCACTGTCGATGTTATCAAAAATGCTTCACGCAGGAAAAGAATTATTTCTTTTTCTTTAGAAGATACTGATATCATTGCTCCGGTTGATGATCCTCAATATAAGCACCTTCTTGAAAAAAAGTACGACAAAGTTGTTAATGTTATTTCGGGAAGCGAGCATGCTACCTTATATTTTGCGGTAATATGTGCCGAAAGACGTACTCTTCTTAAATTTGAGCCACCTTATCAGGCTCTTAAGGATCTTTTCAAATACGCTCCTTCAAAAATAAAAATACAAGATTAAAAAGGTTGTGACGGTAAATGCTGTTTCTATCTTCCGATATGATAAAAAAAGCTGAGAGGCGCACTATGGAGAATGTCCCTGCAATGCTTCTCATTGAAAATGCGGCACAAGCACTTTTTAACGAGCTGAAAGATTTCAAATCCGTAAGAATTTACTGCGGTAAAGGAAATAACGGCAGTGACGGTTACGCCACTGCCCTTCTTTTAAAGAAAAACGGAATACACACAGAAATAGTTTCTGTACTTCCTCCCGAAAGCGAGGAAGCAATTTCCATCTATAAAAAGGCGGCTGAAGAAGATATTCCCATACTTTCAGAAGTTAACTTCCCCACCGGATATTTTGACTGCGCCCTCGATGCAGTTTTCGGAATAGGTATCCGTGGTGAAATTACAGACCCTACTATACTCAGGGCTATAGATGTAATAAACTCGGCACCCTTTGTAGTATCTGCCGATATACCCAGCGGTATGGATGCCGATACAGGAAGCATCTGCGGAGCCTGTGTAAAAGCAGACAAAACAGTCACCTTTACTGCCCCGAAAGTAGGGATGCTTTCAAATTCCAGTGTTGAATTATGCGGTGAAATTGTAATTGCCGAGGTTGGCATCAGCATCGATTACAGTTTATACTCAGCAGGCGCTTGTGTTCCCATTACAAAAAGACTTACGGAGTCCGTGCTTCCGAAAAGGAGTCGCTACTCCCACAAAGGCACCTTCGGAACTGCAGTAATTATTGCAGGCTCCTCTACTATGCCCGGAGCTTGTGCAATGGCGGCAATGGCAGCTCAGAAAAGCGGATGCGGTATTGTCAAGATAATTGCTCCCGTGTCAATCTCAAGAGTGTTGAATATACTGATAAAGGAAGCTATTGTTATTCCGGTGCCTGAAGAAAATGGGGTTATGAAACCTCACCTCACATCTGATGCTATCTCCGCAATAAAAACAGCTGACAGCATCCTTGTAGGTTGCGGGCTTGGAAAAGGGATGCATCATATCCTCATTGAAAACATTCTCGCAAATTGCTCGTGCGGAGTTATAATTGATGCAGACGGTATCAATGCTCTTTCAGGCAGGCTTGATATTATAAAAAACAAAAATATACTTCTGACACCTCATCCTAGAGAATTTTCACGCATAAGCGGTTACTCTGTTACCGAGACAGAAGCAAGCAGAATCCCGATTGCAGACCGTTTTGCAAAAGAATACGGGATAAACCTTCTTTTGAAAGGTGCCCGCACGGTGATAACCTACGGCGGAGACAATAAATATGTTTCGGTTATTTCTTCAAGTGCTCTTTCAAAGGCAGGCAGCGGAGATGTGCTCGCAGGTATTATAGTTTCCCTCTGCGCTCAGGGACATTCCCTCGTGGACAGTGCTGCAACAGCTTGTTTTATACACACAAGTGCAGGCATTATTGCAGAAAGGGAAATCGGTCCTTACGGCACAACTGCAGATGATCTTATCAACCTTATTCCACGCGCAATAAAAGAAATTACAAACTGAAAAAGTATATAAAAGGCTTTTTGTGTGCATAATGGAATTGTAGATTTCGGACCGTACGATACATATTACGGTTCATTGGAATAACTTACATTTGACCTTTTCTTGTTAATGTGGTATAATTGCTGTATATTCGCAAGGGAGGGCATGTCAGATGAAAAGTTCAGAAAACCGCACAATATCTGTCACATTGCCCGATTTACTGCTTGAGGAGGTTGACATTGTTTCCTCTTCACTTAATCGGTCACGAAGTGAAGTTATAGCTACGGCACTCAGAAAATACCTGAACGAAAAAAAGCCTTTAGAACTGAAAAAACAACTGAAAAAAGGATATCTTGAAATGGCTAATATCAACATTGCCATTGCAGAAGATTCTCTGTTATCCGATGAAAATGCTTATGAAATCTACGAGGAATTTTTAGAGCAGAACTGACTAAGTCTTGTAAGTGTTTTCAGACAAAGCATCTGCTCTGACGGAGAGTGAAAGATTTGACAGTAAAACGCGGTGACATCTTTTACGCTGACCTGAGTCCTGTTATAGGTTCCGAGCAGGGAGGCATTCGGCCGGTTCTTGTAGTGCAGAACGATGTGGGAAACAAATACAGTCCCACAGTTATAGCAGCGGCAATAACCAGCAAAATCAACAAAGCAAAAATGCCTACTCATATTGAGCTAGACGCTCAGAAGTACGGGCTCAGTCGCGACAGCGTAATTCTGCTTGAGCAGGTGCGCACGATAGATAAAAAGCGCCTTCGGGAAAAAATCGGCAGACTTGACGATTTACAGATGATAAAGGTTAACGATGCTTTACAAATCAGTTTTGGTTTGATAT
The DNA here is from genome assembly GCA_045604905.1 of Clostridia bacterium. GTDB lineage: Bacteria > Bacillota > Clostridia > UMGS1883 > UMGS1883 > UMGS1883. The sequence goes on along the minus strand of JAZUOX010000002.1, from coordinate 11,447 downwards.
AATCAAATGCATAGCGAACAGATTTAATTCGAAGTTCGAAATGTGAAGTTCGAAGTTAAGGAAGATTTTTGCCAAAGCAAAAATCCACCATAACTTTCAATTATCCATTTTCAATTAAATATGAAAGGATTTGTTACTTATGAAAAAACGTGTATTAATGGTAGGAATGGCACTTTGTCTGCTTTTTGTGGCAGGCTCATTTGCGGCAGAACCCGGCACTGACGGTGATCCGCTTATTACACGCAGTTATGTGGAAAGCGTTGTTTTACCTGCAGCAAGATTTCAGGTAGTATCTGTTCCCGCAGGAAGGACTGCCGTTTTTGCCGCAGGAACAGAAGCAGTTCTCCGCATGGGAGATTGCGTTGTTGTCGGCACCGATAAAGGCGGTCTTGCCGACGTTACTATGGGATATGACCTTCCCGGAGGAACTGCCGTTCAGGGAAACCATCATCTCATCTGTCCTCTTGACGACGGCAGAGGACTTCGTGCTTCTTCAGATTGTCTTGTTATGATTAAGGGTAGTTATACAATTAAATAATAAACGTAAATTTACGCACAAAAACAAGTTGATGTATGTTCATCAACTTGTTTTTTTATTGGGCAGTAAATCGATTGCTCTCGCTTTTTTTCTTGACAAAGTCTGTACATTATGATAATATGAAACAAATTTCTAATATATTTTATATTTCAAGAATTTATTTCTGAGAGGGCTTTTAAAATGATAATTGCAAAAATACATAATTTATTTGATAATCTTACAGACACGGAACAGAAAATTGCCTCCTTTATCTTAGAATTTCCGGATAAAGTCATAAATATGACGGCAAAAGAAATTGCATCAGCTTGCGATACAGTTCCGTCAGCTGTTAACCGTATGTGTAAATCAATAGGTGTTGATGGTTTTGCTAAGCTGAAAATATCTTTAGCAACTACCTTAGGCGGGGAAAAGGATGAAGAAAACAACAATCCTTTTGACAAAAACGATACTCCCAAAATGATTTTCAACAAGGTCTTTAATTCAGGTATAAACACCCTTAAAAGCACTTATCAGATGCTTGATTTTAAAACAGTAGAAAAAATGGCAAAGATGATTGCATCAGCCAAGCGTGTGTTTATATTCGGTGTGGGAACATCTTCCTCAATAGCAATAGATGCAGCATACAGATTTTCACAGTTATCTGTTCAGGCATATGCTTATACGGATATTCTCCAGATGAATGTTATGGCAAAAAATATGAAAAGTGGAGATATTGCTTTTGGCATTTCTCACAGCGGTACGACAAAAGCAGTAGTTGATGCAATGCGTTCTGCAAAAGAAGCAGGAGCTGAAACTATATCTATAACCAGTTTTACAAAAGGGCTTTTATATAAAGAAAGTGACTATTCTGTTTGTGTATACGCAGACGAAAAGAACTACCCTGTGGAGGCTGTATCGGCAAGGGTTGCGCACCTTTGTGTGATTGATGCACTTATGCTGACAGTGGCATCTCTGGATTATGACGGTTATTCAGAACGTATTGCCTTGAGAAATGAGGCTTTGGATAATATAAGATATTAAAATGAAGGTGAGAATTAAAATGGAAAATAAAGTTATTTTGATTTCAATTGACGGAATGCGCAGTGATGGTTTTGAGCAGTGTGCTAATCCTTATATTGATGAGTTAAAGAAAATTGCATCATATACTTTGAATGCAAGAACAGTTTTTCCATCGGTTACTCTACCTTGCCATATGTCGTTGTTTCACAGTGTTGTACCGGAAAGACACGGCATTACAACAAATGTATACATGCCTCAGGTAAGACCTGTAAACGGATTGTTTGAACAATTAAAAAATGCAGGTAAAGTGTCTGCAATGTTCTATGGGTGGGAGCCTCTTCGTGATGTTTCAAGACCTGGTTCACTGAAAAAAGCGGACTATATCAATGCCTATTCTTTCGACCATACGGATGCAATGCTTACAGACAGTGCTCTTGATTATATTGCGCTATCTAAGCCTGATTTTGTTTTTCTTTATATGGTTGAAACAGATGAAAAAGGCGGTCATGATAACGGGTGGATGAGCGAGGCTTATCTTGACTACATTAACCGTGCAATAAGCAATGTTAAAAGAGTGATTGAAGAAACTAATGGAGAATATACGGTAATTGTTACTGCAGACCATGGCGGACATGACAGAAGCCACGGCAGTGATATGGATGAGGATATGACAATACCTATGGTATTTTACGGACCACAATTTGTACCGGGGAAGGTACTTAGTGATGTGAGTATTCTTGATATTGCGCCAACTATTGCAGAAATAATAGAAGTGCAGAAAGCAAAAGAATGGGAGGGGAAATCGCTTATATGCGGTAAAATATGATTTTTACAACTACATTAAATCAGACATTTATACTCTTTGCATTTATAGTTATGGGTTATATACTTGTAAAACTGAAAGTATTGCCCGAAAGCTCGGCAAAGGTCTTATCAAAGCTGGAAAACACAATATTTATTCCTGCACTTATTATGGGGAATTTTATTGAAAACTTCACGGTGGAAAGAATCAGCACTACATGGAAGCTTCTGCTTATAAGCTTTGCAATTGCATTTGTGGCAATACCCTTTGCAATCCTTGTTTCAAAATTGGTTACAAGAGATAAATATATCCAGAAAATTTATACATACGGTCTATCCTTTTCAAATTTTGGCTTTATGGGTAATGCTGTTGTAAGCAGTCTCTTTCCCGATATTTTCTTTGAATATCTGATTTTTACTCTGCCATTGTGGATGCTTATATATCTTTGGGGCGTTCCCAAGCTTCTTATTGCAGATTCTGATAAAAAGCAGAGTTTTAAAGAAAGTCTGAAATCCTTTATTAATCCTATGTTTATAGGTATGCTGATAGGTATTATAATAGGACTGTCGGGAGTTAAGCTTCCCGATTGTGTAACTTCAATCTTAAAAATTTCGGGTGACTGTATGTCCCCTGTGGCAATGATTCTTACGGGCATAGTGGTGTCATTTATTCCTCTTAAAAAAACATTCACAAATGTAAGAGTATATATAATTTCAATTGTAAGGCTTATTGTGATGCCACTTATTTTTGTAGGGATAGCAACATTTTTCAAGATGAGTGAAACAGTTTATATTTGTGCTTTGTGCTCTCTTGCAATGCCACTTGGTTTAAATACCATTGTTATTCCGAGCGCCCTGGGAAAAGATACTTCAGTTGCGGCAGGTATGGCTGTTATTTCTCATTTGCTTGCAGTTGTAACCATTCCTTTAGTTTTTTCCTGTATACAATCAATGTGACACTGCACCCTTTCCGCGCTATCAATCAGGGCGAACAAAGTTCTATCCATCCTATTTTTCGCAATCTTCTTATGATAAATAAAGAACCTCACTTCATGAATCTGAAGTGAGGTTCTTTATTAAATTCCCCTATGACAGGGGCAAGCAAGATATTCTTTCACATCCAGAAGCTTATTGTTGCTGTCAAAAAGCCCTACTACTACAGTTGAATCTGCCATAAGCTCCTCAAGATAAACATCAAATGTCATTTTTATTTCACCTATGTTGAGTTCTGTTGACTCAGGTTCATCTGTATCTGTTTCAACCGTATTAAGTTCAAACTCAAACTGATTATCCTTACGGTAGAATGCTTCACGTATTGTGGAATATGTTTCTACCTGAACATTCTTTCCGTCTTCCGAGAAGTAGAACATTGATACCATACCGGTACCCTCGTAAGTGGTATCGTTTGTCTGAGGATTGATGAGGAACTCTTTTACAACATTACCGTTTACACCGCCTCTTTCGTTCATAACAACTGTATCTGCAGCGATATGTCCGCAAAGTTTCATAACAATGTTTTCGTGATTTTTTGCACCGCAATCAAGGTTAAGAAGCATATACTTTCTTCCGCCCTGCTCAAAAAGGTTGTAGGTATTGCGCATTGACTCTATATAGCTTCCGTCAACGGTATCCTTATACTCTTCATAAGGAATATTTGTATCGAAATTTGCATAGACTGCATTTTTACCGAAAAATCATAATCGGGAATGTTATGCGCTGCACCAACCAGCATACCGTTAACGTACACTTTGTATGTATTTGCCAGATAATCTATTTCGATTTCAAGCTTTTTATTTACAACCTTCCCCATATTAGCGGAAGTGTAGTATGAGCTTTTTGAAACCCTACGGTATATTCCGAATTTCCGCATTGTTTCAGACAAAACTGACATCATTTTGAACGAAACTATCCTAAGTTAGTAAGAAATAAAACAAGTGGACGGTTCTGTAGCACAACATTATAGAATAGTCCAATAACATCAAAGCCCTCACTTCCAATGCCGGAAGTGAGAGCTTCTTTCAAATCAATATTTCTTCGCCTTTTCCTCTTTTTATAAGCCCCTCGCGGGCAATATCAATCATATCATAGCAAAGGTCGTCAAGCTCTTCCACAGAAGCTATAGACGTTTCTCTGCACTCTGCAACAAGTTTTCGGAGCTCAGATGGTTTCTTATCTATACCGTTAACCCTGAAGAAGTTATACAAGCATTCCCACGCCTTATTTGAGTTATATAAGATGCCGAGATTGAATGCAGGTGGCATAAAAAGCTGTTCCTCTGGCTGAGTACAGTCGCTACGCACCTCCAAAGTACCCCTTGATGTAATTTCTACATTACGGAAAGAAAGATAACACTCTATGTCCTCTTCCCTTGCTCCGTAGAATGGATCGGAGAAATACTTTTCAATTTCTACCGGTTCAAACACCTCGTACTTACCATCACGAATTCGGTTGAATATTCCCTTTTTCAAAAAGAAATCAACAATTTCTCCGGTTGTAACAAAGCTGTAGTCAACACTGCCTGTAATTTCGGGACAATTTCCAAACCCGCTTTTTTCCCACAAAAAGTCACGGCAAATCCTCCATCCTCTACCCCAGAAATCAGGAGAATTTCCAAAGAGAATTCCTCGCAAAAAGTCCATTCTGCAAAACAGAGTATAAACTTCCGGCAGACTTCTCTTATCAATGTCAAGATGTGTCTGCACCGATGACATAAATGCGGGAAAATCGTGACACCCGTGTGTTCCGGGGAATTTATGGAGATACTCCTGCACCATATTATAGGTAGAAAACGGAGTGTGATTTACATCTATTCCGGGGTAATTCGGGTTTGTACCACGACATACAAGAGCATGGTTCCCTTGTCTGAGGTAATCCTTTACCTCATTATAATACTCCATAAAGCGCCCCTCTATATCCAGAAGATTATCTCCGTACATCATCGAAAATTCAAAATTGTTGTAGGAATTGTCAAAGCTTAATGTGTCGCCTTTTTCATTCTCCATAAAGAGCTTTTCTCCACCTACACCAAAAAGAACACATTTAAACCCCTTATCCTCGAAATAATCCATTATCGAACTGACAAAAACGGTGTCAACATTGCCACCGTTTTTGTTTATAAGCGGAAATTCCAGCTCTACACCTATATTTCCTTTTTCCCTTTTCTCAAAGGGTTTTATGAATCTGTCGTATATGATTTCTCTCGCGCTTCTCATTACCACTCAAGCATCTTTTCCATGTAAGCATCGATTTCTTCAATCTTGATTCTCTTCTGCTCCATAGTGTCACGGTCACGAAGTGTTACACAACCGTCCTCAAGTGTGTCAAAGTCAACTGTAATACATACAGGAGTACCGATTTCGTCCTGTCTGCGGTAACGCTTACCGATTGAACCTGCATCATCATATTCACAGTTGTATTTCTTGATAAGCTTCTGATAAACTTCGTCAGCCTTTTCGCCAAGCTTCTTTGAAAGGGGAAGCACTGCCGCCTTAACTGGTGCAAGTGCAGGATGAAGACGAAGCACAACTCTTGTATCTCCCTCGCCCACTTCTTCCTCGTCATAAGCTTCACAAAGGAATGCAAGTGCAACACGGTCAGCACCAAGTGACGGCTCTACAACGTAGGGCACATAACGCTCGTTAGTGATCTGGTCGATATATTCCATACTTTCACCGCTGTGGTTCTGGTGCTGGGTAAGGTCGAAGTCGGTTCTGTCAGCGATACCCCAAAGCTCACCCCAACCGAATGGGAACATAAATTCAATGTCTGTAGTAGCATTTGAATAGTGGCTGAGTTCTTCAGGACTATGGTCACGCATACGGATGTTTTCCTCTTTCATACCAAGTGTAAGAAGGAAATCTCTGCAATAATCCTTCCAATACTTGAACCACTCAAGGTCTGTTCCGGGCTTACAGAAAAATTCAAGCTCCATCTGTTCAAACTCTCTTGTTCTGAAAATAAAGTTACCGGGAGTGATTTCGTTACGGAATGACTTACCAACCTGCGCAATACCGAAAGGAACTTTCTTACGGCTTGTTCTTGCAACGTTCTTGAAGTTTACAAAGATACCCTGTGCTGTTTCGGGACGGAGGTAAATTTCAGCCTTTGCATCCTCTGTAACGCCCTGGAAAGTCTTGAACATAAGGTTGAACTTACGGATATCAGTAAAGTTATGCTTTCCGCAATCAGGGCAATTGATACCGTTCTCGTCAATGTACTTAAGCATTTCTTCGTTGCTCCAACCGTCAACAACAATATCCTCGCCTTTTTCGTGGCAGAAATCTTCAATAAGCTTGTCTGCACGGTGTCTTGCCTTACATTCCTTACAGTCCATAAGAGGGTCCGTGAATCCGCCAACGTGACCGCTTGCTACCCAAACCTGAGGATTCATAAGAATAGCACAGTCAAGGCCTACGTTGTAGGGGCTTTCTGTAACGAACTTTTTCCACCAAGCTTTTTTAACGTTATTCTTGTATTCTACACCGAGGGGGCCGTAGTCCCAAGTATTTGAAAGACCGCCATAAATTTCACTGCCGGCATAAACATAACCGCGTCCTTTACAAAGGGCAACGATTTTTTCCATTGTTTTATCCTGATTTCTCATAAAAAACTACCTCCAAAAAAATCAATAATTCTTTATCAATATCCCTATTTTACCCCATATAACAAGGTTTGTCAATCAAATAAAAGGGCTTTCACAAATATTTTCAAAAAAACTTGGATTTTTTTCAAAATAACTATTGACAAATCCCTGAAAAACCATTATAATAAGTCAGGTCAGCGGATAACAAATGTCTCGGCATTTGACGTGATTTAACAATACGGCCCGGTAGTTCAGTTGGTTAGAACGCCAGCCTGTCACGCTGGAGGTCGAGGGTTCGAGCCCCTTCCGGGTCGCCAAATTTGCTGCCCTAGCTCAGCAGGCAGAGCACTTCCTTGGTAAGGAAGAGGTCGGCAGTTCGAATCTGCTGGGCAGCTCCATATATGTGCCATTAGCTCAGTTGGTAGAGCACCTGACTCTTAATCAGGGTGTCCAGGGTTCGAGTCCCTGATGGCGCACCAAAAAATAAGAATCACCTTTTGGTGGTTCTTATTTTTTTGCTTTGCGGTACATCAGGGACTCGAAACCCGAGGGGGCAGCGAGCGTAAAGGAAACGATTAATAATCGTTTTTAGCGAAGCTGGTGCGCAGACGGGTACTGCGAGCAGTGCGGAGCGGTCGTCAAGCAGGGCATCTGCATCGCAGATGCGTCCCTGATGGCGTTCTTATTTTTTTGCTTTGTGTGCCATCAGGGACTTAATTTGTGCCTCTTATTAAGTTTTGTGCTATATCAACTGAGCGTGCGAAGTTGGTAGTCTATGGGCACTTCGCTGCCGGTGGCAGATGAAGAAGTGCCCATAGAAACGCAGTAGCCGAAGGTTTGAGCGGACATTTACTGTCCACGAAAAAGCTTCGCCGCTACAAGGTGTCGCCTCCACCATAGTGACCTATTAAGCTGATGTAGCAGAGTTTGTATATTTAAGCATCTACTTTTTAGTAGGTGCTTTTTTGTTGTATTTGCGGTACATCAGGAACTCGAAACCTGCAAACACCCTGATTAAGAATCAGGTGCTCTCCCCTATAATTTTCTGCTAGCATTATAATTTTAAAACAGATTGATAACTGCTATATTCTTTTTTATCGCATAATCATATGCCAGCTTCGTACCGCTGCTTGGTTGATAATCTGACACATTTCTTTTACTGTTTCTTCGCCTAGGTGGTATATAATTTTCATCATAGTAAATAATGCAGTAACTGCTGTTGTCTATCATTTCATAATTGCGCTCAACGTATGCCGCCTTCCCTGCGTTAATCATCCTTTCAGGATAATATGTGTGCTCGTAACGTTGCAAAAGATATTCCGTGTAGCTTTCATCAATATACGGAAACTCTGCCCTCACATAGATTCGCCTGATGTGGGGATGTTTCTTTTTGAGTTCCGTAACCACCTTCAGACAAAGCTCATTAAACTCACTCTTACTGCCAAACAAAAATGCATCAATCTTTTTCTCTGTAATTAAATTCTCAACGGTTTCTTTCATCTGCCTTATCAACTCATTTGTAACATTTATCTTCCTGTGCCCGAAAAAACAACAGGAACGTTCTTTTGCTTCCACAATTATCACCTCAATTTTATAGATATACCATATATCTATTTACAACATTATAACACATAAAGGCTATAAAATAAATACATAATATATTTATTTTGAGGTGATTTTATGTCTATCAAAAGCGTATCTATAAGAATTGAGAAAGAAATGCTCGATAAAATCGGCTATGTTGCCGACTACGAAGGTCGTAGCGTTAATAGCCACGTCCTGGTCCTGATTCGTGAAAATATCAAAAAGTTCGAAGAAGAACACGGTCCTATCGATGGCGACATCAACCCGGATGTAAATGTAAAACCTACAAGGAAGTAAAACAAAACACGGAGCTACCGTTTGGTAGCTCCGTGTTCTGTTTTATTCTTTATTCTACAGTTACTATCTTAGCGTAGTTTACAGGAGTAAGTGTTCCCATATTTACAAGGAATACTCTGATTTCATCTATACCGTTGTCGTCAAAATCTTCAACATCAAGTCTTGTGAAATCGTCTGCTGTAAGAGTAACATTCTTCTTAACAGAAATACTCTTGAACTTGCCGCCCTTGTAACCTGCGATAACGATATCGCCTGTTACCTGTGTTTCTGCTCTGTTGTTAAGCCATACGCCTATTTTATGAGTAGCATTATCGTAAGCAACTGTTGCGATTTCTGCATTTCTCTTACCCTTTACACAGATGTAGCCTGACTGCTTACCGCTTACGATAAGCTTGTTTCCAACGATTTCGTATTCAACATCATCTGTCTTGTAAACAAGCTCGTAGTCGTCTGTAACAGTCTTCTTGTCAAGGTCAAGAACGAAGTTTTCCTCATCTTCAAGGAAATCTACATAGTAGTAAACATCATCCTTGTATTCAACATCATAAGCAGTAACCTTCTTTGTGCTCTGGTCAAGGGCATCGTAATGACGGAATACAGCACCCTGAATCTTTGCACCTGCCTGTGCAAACTGGCTTGTATTTACAAGCATGGGATAAACCTTATAACCTACTCTGTTATACATTGTAAGCGCTGAGGTGATGTTGTCTTTACGAACATCCGGAGCCGCAATACCAATCGGCACAAAGCCTGCAGCAAATGCCATCTTGTAGTTTCCTTCAGTATCCTTGTAGTATTCAAGAGTTCTGTCGGGTGCAAGATTTTCGTCTTTCCACAAGCTCTTTGATGCTGTGTATGAAGCCATATCGTGAGCAGTCATATCATAGGGCTTTGAGTAGTCAAAGAACTTACCATTCTCTGTAATACCCTTAACACCGGGCATATATCTATGTACACCGCCGCCGAATACGTCAGCCTTTTCGTAGTACTGATAGCCGTAGTATGTGAATGACTTGAACGACTCAAGAAGCTCGTGGTCATGCTCGATTGTAACGTCACCGTCTTCATGGATTGTGATTGTCTGCTTGTAGTGCATAATGGGAGTACCAACACCAACGTCTGCAGCAGATGTGTAACCACCTTCGGGACGGAGTGCACGAAGATTGTAACCAATCTTTGAGGGATCCATAATGTCGTATGTTTCCATAAGGACAACCTTATTACAGTTTACTGTAAATGCTTCTCTGATGCTTTCAACATCTTCGATTACTTCTACTTCACCGTCACGGTAAATGTACATATGCTTTACACGGTTGCCGATTGCAGGCTGAAGCTGCATACTTGATTCTGCAATAGCACCGATTGCGATTGCTTCTGTATGAAGTGCAAAGTTGTTGTCGTATGCTGAATCATAAGTAAGAGTTGAGCCTTTCATGTCTTTTACAAACGCCCATGTACCATTCTGCTTTGTTGTTTCAGAAAGGAATACAAGCTCGTTTTCGCTGTTAATTCTTACAAGAGTCCACTTAACGCCTGCAGAGTCTGTCCATACTGAACCGAGGTCTGCGTATGTCTTACCATGGCCTGTGCTCGTCACACGAACCGCGAATGATACACCGTGGTTACCGCCAAGATATGTCTGGGGAAACAGCGGAGGAGCAGTTTCGTCTGCTGTGGGATGACCAACAAGCTGTGTCTGTATACCGCTTTCCTTATTCACAAGATATGCATCCTTGTAGTCATAGATTATGTTCTTTGTAAGTTCACTACCAATATGCTGAACTCTGAAAAGCTGACGAAGGTCGTTTTCTTCATCAAATTCGCTTGTAACATACATATTAAGTGCATCGGTGTACTGTGTATCCTCGAATGAAACTTCAAGCTTAAGGGGCTGTCCTGCTTCTGATACATAGTCGCTTGTAAATTCTGCATCTCTTGACTGAATTACGAAGTCGTCAATAAGAATGTTTGCACCGACAGACTGACGGAATGCCGCGAAGTTGAACTTCGCGAAGCTATCGTATGTAACGCCACTCTTAAAGGGCATAAGTTCTGTATTCTGCTTCACACCGTTAAGGTAGAAGTCATAACCCTGATTTTCGAAGTCAAAATCGAAGCGGTATCTGTCAGAAGTTCCGATAGCACCTCTCTGCTTTGTATAAAGTGTCTGTCCGTAATAGTTAGCGCCATCATGACCACAGATGTACATATTTCTGCCGTTTGTCTGAATTCTTGCGATAGTATTCTTTGAATCAAGGTCACTGCCTGTTGTACCGCCGTAGAACTCAAACTCGTAAATTGCATTTACGCTTGTATCTTCCTTATAAGTAGCAGTAAATTCAACGCTGATATTCTTTACATCACGTTCATTTCGGAATGTGAATGAAGGTCTTCTTGTACCACTGTCTGACTTGGGAAGGAAGCCGTCAATATAGTAATCCCCTTCTGTCTGTTCAATTGTTGTTGTGAAACGGTCGGGGTCTGATTCACAAGCCCAGCCGATTGCTGAAATGTTCTGTCCTACAGCTTCGGGATAGTTGAAATCCTCTGTCTTAAACACATATGTGTTTATAGCAGGAATAACGATATTATGCTCGCGCGAGAAGGTTACGCCGTCAACTACTGCAGTAATTGTGAGTGTTGTTG
>JAZUOX010000001.1:0-46328 GCA_045604905.1 Clostridia bacterium | reverse complement strand
TACAGGCTTCAGCTTTGACATTGGTCTTCGTCTTGGTGCCGGTGCATTCGTATGTGGTGAGGAAACAGCTCTTATGACTTCTATCGAAGGTCACAGAGGTGAGCCTCGTCCCCGTCCTCCGTTCCCTGCAGTTAAGGGTCTCTGGGGTAAGCCCACTATCCTTAACAACGTTGAAACATACGCTAACATCCCTGTTATTATTAACAATGGTGCAGAATGGTTTAACACAATCGGAACAGAGAAGAGTAAGGGTACTAAGGTATTCGCTCTCGGCGGTAAGATTAACAACACAGGTCTTGTTGAAATTTCTATGGGTACAACCCTTCGCGAAATTGTTGAAGAAATCGGTGGCGGTGTTCCCAACGGTAAGAAATTCAAGGCTGCGCAGACAGGTGGTCCTTCAGGCGGATGTATTCCCGCATCACTTATTGATACACCCATTGACTACGATTCACTTATTTCAATCGGTTCAATGATGGGCTCAGGCGGTCTTATCGTAATGGACGAAGACAACTGTATGGTTGATATTGCTAAATTCTTCCTTGAATTCACAGTTGACGAATCTTGCGGTAAGTGTACTCCTTGCCGTATCGGAACAAGAAGACTTCTTGAAATTCTTGAAAGAATTACAAAGGGTAACGGTACTCTTGAAGATCTTGACAGAATGGAACTTCTCTGTCACAGCATCAAGAACGCATCTCTTTGCGGTCTTGGTCAGACAGCTCCCAATCCTGTTCTTTCAACACTCCGTTACTTCAGAGATGAGTATATTGCTCACGTTGTTGATAAGAAGTGTCCCGCAGGCGTATGTAAGGAACTTACAAACTACGAAATCATTCCCGAAAAGTGTAAGGGATGCTCTGCTTGTGCAAGAAAGTGTCCTGTTGGTGCTATTTCAGGTGAAATCAAGAGTCCTTTCACTATTGATAAGACTAAGTGTATCAAGTGCGGTGCATGTGTAGAAACATGTAAATTCGGCGCTATTGTAAAGAGATAAGAAAGGGGCAGAGATAAATGGAAATGGTCAATTTAAAAATTAACGGTCAGGACGTATCTGTTCCTGCCGGTTCAACAGTTCTCGAGGCTGCACGTGCTGCAGGTATCGAAATCCCCACCCTTTGCTACCTTAAGGATGTAAGCCAGACAGGTTCTTGCAGAATGTGTCTTGTTGAAATAAAGGGCGGTAGAGCTCTTCAGGCTGCTTGTGTATATCCCGTAGCAGAAGGTATTGAAGTATTCACAAATACTCCCAAGGTAAGAGAGGCAAGAAAGATTACTCTTGAACTCATTCTTTCAAACCACGAAAGAAAGTGTCTTACCTGTGTAAGAAACCGTAACTGTGAGCTCCAGACTCTCGCTGATGAGCTTGGTGTTACAGATATCACTTACGACGGAATCAGAAACGAGTATCCTCTCGATAATCTTTCTCCCTCAATCGTAAGAGATAACAATAAGTGTATCCTTTGCCGCAGATGTGTAAGTATGTGTAAGAACATTCAGACAGTTGGCGCAATTGATACAATGGAAAGAGGATTCAAGACAAAGGTTGCTTGTGCATTTGACAAGTCACTTGGTGAAGTTAGCTGTGTAAACTGCGGTCAGTGTATTGCAGTATGCCCCGTTGGCGCACTTCGTGAAAAGGATGCTACAGATGACGTTTGGGCAGCACTTGCTAATCCCGACCTCCATGTTGTTGTTCAGACTGCTCCCGCAGTAAGAGCAGCTCTTGGTGAAGAATTCGGTCTTCCTATGGGTACTCCCTGTACAGGTAAGATGGCGGCAGCTCTCAGAAGACTTGGCTTTGACAAGGTATTCGATACAGACTTTGCTGCTGACCTTACAATTATGGAAGAGGGTACAGAGCTTCTTCACAGAATTCAGAATGGTGGCAAGCTTCCTATGATTACATCTTGCTCACCCGGATGGATTAAGTTCTGTGAACACAACTTCCCCGAAATGCTTGATAACCTTTCTTCTTGTAAGTCACCTCACGAGATGTACGGTGCTATTATTAAGTCATACTATGCTGAAAAGGCTGGTATTGATCCTAAGAATATCTATGTTGTATCTGTTATGCCCTGTACTGCTAAAAAGTACGAGGCTCAGAGAGATGAGCTTAGCGTAAACGGACTTCAGGACGTTGACACAGTTCTTACAACAAGAGAGCTTGCTAAGATGATTAAAGAAGCAGGTATCCGCTTCACACAGCTTCCTGATGAAGGATTTGACGATCCCTTCGGTGAAGCAGCTACAGGTGCAGGCGTAATCTTCGGTGCAACAGGCGGTGTTATGGAAGCTGCAATCAGAACAGTTGCGGACCTTCTTGACAACACAAGCCACAGTGAAGTTGAGTACGAAGCTGTTCGTGGTCTTGAAGGCATTAAGATTGCTTCTGTAGAAGCAGGCGGCAAGACTATCCGTGCAGCAGTTGCACACGGTCTTGGTAACGCAAGAGAGCTTATCAATAAGGTTAAGGCAGGCGAGGTAGAGGTTGACTTTATCGAAATTATGGCTTGCCCCGGTGGTTGTGTAAACGGTGGCGGTCAGCCTATCGTTCCCGCAAAGGTTAGAATGGACTGCGATATCAGAGCAGAGAGAGCTAAGGCTATCTATGCAGAAGATAAGTCACTTCCTCTTCGTAAGAGCCATGACAATCCCTTTATCAAGAAATTGTACGAGGAATATCTTGGCGAGCCTTGCGGACACAAGTCACATGAGCTTTTGCATACACATTATATTGCTCGCGACAAGCACTAAGGTTCGGGAATGTTAAAAACGCCCAGAACTCAAAAGGCAAAGAAAATATTGTTTTAGTAAGTGCTAAAAGTATAAAAAATTTGTTTGATGTAGAGAAACCGTATTTTGTACGGTTTCTCTTTTTCTTTGTGCCTTTTGTTACGAACAAACTTCGCCTCGCTGTATCCACATACAGCTTCGGTTCCACCCTTCGGGCTCAGTTTGTCCGTTCTGAACATTTTTTCCTATTCCCGATGGGAATGTTAAAAAAACCCGGAACACATAATTAAATTCGAAATTCGAAGTTCGAAATGAAGGAAGGGATTTGCCAAGTGGCAAATCCCTTTTTAACCGTATAGGAAATTACGAAAAATTTAAACGCGTAAATTCTATGTTTGCACATTGTTCGTGCGCGAAATGGGTGAAGCGGCACGCTTCTTTTTTACTTTTATATGTACAGTAAATTCAGTTTAATATTTCAAAAATCATATTGGGGTTGTGCTCAGTGACACGGGAAAAAATTGTTAAAAGTTTATCCTTGTAATCAGCAAGAATGTCAGGTAAGCTTTCCCAACCGGATATATAAACATACGTTTCTTCGTCTGTATATCCATCTAACAAATCCCAGAGCGCAGACAGATTTTCTCCATAGTAATCAGGGAAATCAAATTCTTTCTTTAAAATTTGATGCATTTCTCCGATATATTTACAGTCGTTAAAATCCAATTTTATTATTTCCATATATATTGTTACCTCACTTTACTTCAATAAATGTTTCGTAATGGTTATAAGTTACGAATATAAGTCCATCGTTAGAAAAAAGAATTCGTTCTTCATTGCGTTTTCCGCTTGAATAATTTATATCTGCTTCATACCATACTCTGTTTTCAGCGGATGGCAGTTTGCCATTTTCGTTATAATATATTCCACCAAAAACCATTTTTCCGGGAGCAACAAGTGAAAGATTTCCCTTTTTATGTCTCCAACCTAAAGCTTTTGCATCATTCTTGCTTATGTAATAGTCAGGTAGTTTGTTATAATATTTCAAGTACCAATCAGCACCTTCAACCCCTTTTTTTGTAGCGTTTCCTGCTAATATTGCTTCTAAAATTTCAATGATACACCTGCAAAAATTATGGAGTGGTGGGGAAGGCTTTACTTTTTCACTTATTGCATAAATTTTTCCGTGCGTACGTCTACAATCATAACAGGTTTTTGAATCCAAAATGGCTTTCCAGTTTTTCCAATTTTTACTTTTTGTCATTAAAACACCTCTTTCGGAAAAGACAGTATCATGCCAAATGACGAAAATCAGTATTGTTCATAAAAAGTTTACAAAAAAACAAAATCTAACCTTAAAAATTAAAATGACTAAATAGCATTTTGTGTATGGCATAATTATAGTATATATAAATTTGAAAGTAAAGAAATTTTGGTTGCGCTCTGAAAAAATTATCTTTTTTTGTCGAATAAAATAAAAAATATTGCATCTTGCCTCATTGAATGCTATAATAAGAATGCCAAACATATCTGAATAATTTTTTAAAATGACGTGAATGTATTTTTTCACTATGTGAAAAAATATATAGGTTCATTCTTTATACGTTCACGTCGATAAAGGATATGTTTGGCGACATTAGAGCCTATGTGTTTTTCGTGCGTCGGCTCCGGTCGGCGCATTTTTTAATTTATGCACTAAGCTCCTGCTAATTATAAAAGGTGGCTTGGGAAATGGGAAATGAAATAACAAGGGTAGATATAAAACGGCAGGTAGATAAGCTTGGAAGAATTGTTATTCCAAAAGAGTATAGGGAGTTTTACCATCTTAACCACAATGGCGAGGTTTTCTCTTGTGATAGATTTTATGTTAATTCAGATTTCTGTTTAAATACTCCCTCGGTGTAAGACCTGTTTCCCTTTTAAAAGCGGCAGAAAAGTACGCCTGACTTGCAAATCCCAACTGTTGTGATATTTCGTATGCACTTACGTTGTTTCTTAAAAGTATAATTGCCTGTGTTATTTTAAGCTGAACAAAATATTTGTGAACACCTGTATTTGCGAATTGATAAAATAGCTTTTTAAGTGATGTTTCACTTATACAGCAGTGCTTTGCAATATCTGCTATGGTGACTTTATCCGAAATATGGTCGTTCATATAACAAACAGCTTTTTTATATATTCCTGCAAGAAGTGAGTCAGATTCCTCGACAACGTTTTTGCTGTTGTACAAATCAAGGAACAGCTCTTCAAAATAGTTTGTGACCGTTGCCATGTCGGTAGTGCTTTTACCGAATGCAAGTAGGGGCTTTATATAATGGTAATTTACATATTCCGCTTTCTGGAGTGCAATTTCTTCTTCAGTAAAGGTCACATTGCGAACTGATTCCATAGAGAAATCAATTATTTTTTCTATAATTTTTCTTTGTTTGGAGTTTAGCTTATAAACTGCATCTTGGGCAAAATCATCGGGGCATTTTTCAAAAGAGAACGAGAAGAAGAAGTTTTCTGCATTTTTTCCGTCCTCTACATAATGCTGATGAAATTCCATTGGCTTATAGAAAATCAAATCGCCCTTTTCCATATTGTAGACCTTTCCGTCAACGCAGTTACAAAGGTTTCCGTCACGGACATAGGTACATTCCCAAAAATCGTGTGACTCACCGCCAAAACGTGCACCTGATTTAGAGGAGGAACTGAACATTGTATAGAATTTATTTATTCTGATTGGGTTTGACACTACAAACGGCTTTATATCGTAATCCAGCATAACTAACCTCCTGAAACCTGAAAACGTAAAATAAATGTCTGAAAACGTAAAATAAATATCTAAAAACGTATTGAATTATGTTTTCTGTGCGTTATAATTATAATATATAAACTAAATAATGTAAAGAAAAATTTAAAGATAGCAAAAAATGTACCTGAAGACAGCAAGAAATATTTGATAGAATATAGTAAAAATATTAAAATAAAAGTAATATGGATTTAATTCGAAAGAACTTATAAGGGAGAGAAAAATGAAAAAGTTATTAAGCACTTTACTGGTTGTAGTTTTTATGCTTTCAAGCCTTGGTCTTACAGCTTTTGCGGCAGACTATGCCACGCAGTATCTTGGCGACGGTTTTACACGCATTAATCTTACAAATCAGGCGTTTGTCGCAGGTACTGAAAGAACATTTACCGTTAACATTCCCAAGGACGGTGAATATGCAGTATACTTCAGTAATCCAAACAAAACAGTTTCAACTATTAAAGCTACGTTTACTAAGGATGGAGAAACTAAAACTGCATCTAACAATATTACGACAGAGGCTTATGAATATGTAAGACTTGGTGTAAACAGCAATGCAGCATCTTCCGTTCAGCTTACAAAGGGCGAATGGACACTTGCTATTAAAGCTGGTACTGCTATAACAGTGCCTTATATCGACATCCGTTCAACGGTTATTACTCTTAATGGCGAAAAGCAGGCAATTTATCCTATGGATGCAAATTCTATCAGCATAGCACAGACTTTCGGTAAGTCCATCAACGAGCCGTCGGGAACGAACTATGCAAAAGCTCCGTCGGATTACGTCTACTACGGAAATATTTCAGACAGAACTGCTCCCGGTGCAATAATTCTCACTAAGAAAAATACAGCAACATACAAACTGAATGTAAAATATCCCGGTGAGTACAAGATTACCGCATATGGTAAACTCCGTACAACGGCGACAGTTACAGATGAAGATACTGCAACTGTTAATATGACAGTTGGCAGTAATTCTGCCGTAAGCGGAAGTGCAACCTTTGCCGCAAACACCCGTGTAAACGGATGGTCAAGCTTTATTTCTATAGAAAAAACAGCAGAGCTTGCAGAGGGCGAAACAACAGTTTCATTCTACAATCCCAAGGAAGACGGAGTTTTGTCTAACTGGTATCTTACATACATAACAGTAGAGGGTGTAAATGTAGAAATCCCCGAAGAACCGGAAGTACCGGTTGAGCCTGAAGAACCTACCGAGCCTGAAGAACCGGGCGAAATGACCGGTCCCTTGGAGGAGGAAAATATAGAAACTCCCTTTGTTGTTACAAAGGACGTTGTTGTAAACTACACAAATGATGCAAAAGCAGCTTACAGAACAGCAGCCTATGCAGATTACTCAAATACTGTAGTAAGCAAGTATTCCTCATCTGCAAGTGCGATGAACGATACTTCCGTCCCGGTTCCTGTAAGCTGGAACGCACTGGACGGTGCAACAAGCTACAAACTCTATGTTTCAAAATCACAGGATTTCACATCTGCTGATACTCGCATAATTGAGGGTATTACAGCTACAAACTACAATATTTACAATCTTGAAACAAACAGAACATATTACTGGAAAGTAATTTCCGGCAATACTATTGTAAAGATGGGCACATTTAAAACAGCCGATACGGTGAGATTTCTCACTGTTGAAGGTGTAAGAAACGTCCGTGATATTGGTGGATGGAACGGACTTAACCAGGGTATGGCATACCGTGGTACAGAGCTTAACCTTGTTGGAAACAATGGATATGCGCTTACTGAAGAAGGTAAGAGGGTTATGCACGACGATCTGGGTATAAAGACAGACCTTGACCTTCGTGCAACAGGTCTTACAGAAAGCCCCATCGGAGAAGATGTAAACTTTATCAAGGTGTTTATCTCAAACTATGTAGCAGCATTTTCCGAAACAGACAAATATGCTACAATCCTTGCTACCTTTGCAGATGTTGACAATTATCCCATTTACTTCCACTGTATGGGCGGTGCAGACCGTACCGGTACAGTAGGTGCAATAGTGGAAGCACTTGCAGGTGCAGACGAGGCAGACCTCTCAATCGATTACGAATTGACAGGCTTCTCAAGTGTCGGTGCACGTCCCAGAAACAGCACTGCATATAAGTATAAAGAATTAATTGCAGGTCTTAAAGCTTACGAGGGTGCAACACTTCAGGAAAAGACAGAGAATTATGCAATAAAAACCCTTGGTCTTACACGTAAGCAGGTTTCAAATATTACATCTCTTATGGGCGGTAATATGGTAGTGTTTGCAGATACTGCACCTATAGAGGTTATGGAAAACAGCACAATCACTCTTAAAAATATGGGAACAAATACAGTTTCTGCAGTTAATTTCAAGGGTCAGAGTATTCCTTTTGCTATTGACGGTAATGTAATTACTGTTGATATTGATACAATCGGTCTTGGCGAGATTGTATTTGCTGACGGAAGCAAGCTTAAATTCGAGGCAAATTCAATTCTTCCCATTTCATTCAGTGATATTTCAAACAATCAGTCAAGTGACTTTGTTTCAAGAAATCTTACACTTCCCGCAGGTTACACATGGACTTCATCAAATCCCGAAGTAGTATCAACTACTGGTGTGGTTACACGCCCCGAATTCAAGGACGTAGTTGTAGAGCTTACTGCAAACAGTGAAAAAGGCTATAAGAGCATTATGTTCACTGTAAAGAATAAAACTGCAGAATCCTACAATCAATCCTTGTTTGATGTTGCATCTCTTAAGGAAAGTGAAACCGATACCGCCGTTCTCGGTACAGTAGGCGGAAATGACAGTCTTGTTCCTAACTGGTATGTTAAAAACGCAAATGTTGCATCTTCAACTATAACAAAAGACGGTGTGCTCCGTGTTAATATGTCATCAGCAACAAGCAAATTTTCTCAGGTACATATTGACCTTGACGAGCCTGCAAGCGAAACTATGGTAATAGAATTTGATATGCTTAACGACTGGTCAAATGCTACAAACTTATATGTTGACTTATTTGCAAAGGTAGAAGCACCTGACGGAACGACTAAAGATGTCCGTATCCTTCAGTTTGACGGCTCAAGTAACCGTCTCAGAAGCGGTGTGGGTGTAGCACATTTTGTTACTCTTGGCGGAACAGATGTTTACGGAATAAAAGGTACAAAGACAAATATCAGAATAGAGTTTAACCCTGTTAAAATGACTGCAAGATATGCAGGTATGAACAGCGGTAACAACTGGAATAAGTATACAACAGTTTATCCCGACCTTTTAAATAACCGCTATCAGATTGACAGTGTGAATATTACAGATATAAATACTCTTCCGGATGTGAATTACGAAGTTACAGGCTTCTACTTCCAGCCCAGAGGAGCATCTGCAGCTACTGCAGATATTGACACATTCAAGGTGTATTCACAGCGTGAATGTGCAGTAGCAGATATGTCTGTTGAAACAAAGACAAGCGGTGCAGACGTAGCTATTGAGCTTGCCGAAAGCTACACAGGCACAATGATAATTGCACTTTATGATGAAAACAAAGCTCTTACAGGTGTGAAACTTGTAGAGATGACTTCTTCAAAAACAGCATCAGAAACTGTTGTGTGCGAAAATACCCCGGCAAAAGCAAACGTATTCTTTGTTGAAAGTCTGGCAGCACTTACCCCCAATAAGGTAAACGTACCACTTTCAAACACAGCACTTGAATGGAAATGAATACAAAAATAGCGGATGGATTTCTCCATCCGCTATTTTTAATTGTGTTTAAACATTTTCATTCTGCATATAAGTCCAGTTACAACTGTTGTTATTATAATTTCGGGAATCATATATGTTCCGTTGTAAATCAGAGAATAGGCGAGAACGGTCTGTCCCGCTTCTGCGTACACACCCCATATAAGTATGCCTGACAGTATGTGGCATATATAACGGAGTGTTGTTACGATAAATGCAGAAAGCGGTGCAGAAAAACTCTTTTTTCCTGTAATTTTGTAGAAAAATCCGGAAAGTCCAAGTCCGCCGAATGCAATTATGTAGTCAAGTAAAATTACAAGGACAAAGTTTATAAAATCTCTTGTCGGTGGTGGGTAAAAGCCGAATAACATCTGTATTACGGCATATGCGGTTGCTCCGCAAAGTCCCCATTTGCTTCCGAATAATATGCCGATAAGTACAATCGGTACCATTGATGCCAGTGTCACACTTCCGCCTTGCATCCACGGGGCTGGAATCAGCTTTGATACCCACATCAGCACCGTTGCAAGCGCAATCAGAAGAGCACTTGTTGTGATTTTTTTTGTTGTGTTCATTTTTATTATTCCTTTCTTTTGTTAATTTGAAAAGAATAATACCAATAAAAAATCCGAATCAAAAATATGATTCGGATAAAAAGAAAACACGTTATTTTCCCTACGTTGGCATTATCCAAATCAGGTTACGGGTCAGAGTGCAGCACACTCAATCTCAGCCGACTTACGGTCAGCACCCCAAATTTTAAATTAGTATTTCGAAATACAAATGAATTATACAACAGATAAATACACTTGTCAATATTTTATTTTCCTTCAAATATAATCTGACCAAAATCCTCAGGTCTATGGAAATCACGAGGGGACTCGGGATTTTTACTCCACGCTATGTAATGCTCAACCTCTGTTTTTTCACCGCATTTATAGAAGTTTGCAAGCATTGTGGAAGAAACCTTCTTGAAATATTTTTTTATAAACGAGAAAGGAATCTCGTAGAAAAGCTCCCATCCATCCTTTGTAATAACACTCTTTATATTGAAAATACTTTCATCGTCCGTTGTAGGCACCATTTCAATACGCTTGTTGCATACATAGAGAAGAAGTGTTCCGATAGGATTGATTTCGAAATTAAAGTATCTCACATCATCGTTATCAGGCGCAAAGAAAAACTCCATACAGCTGTCCTCGCACACTGCACTGTTACGCTCTGTATTAACGGCACGGATTTTACGCTCATTTGTCTTAAGATGAACAAAAATCTTTTCGTCATTATACACAAGCTGTGCCTCTGTTTTATAAGGATTTTCTGGCGCAGGATTAAGAACATAGTCTACCATAGCCTTTGGAGAAGAATCCCATATTTCAGAAGTAGGCTCACCAATTATTTTAGTCACGTTATATGTTTTCATAAAAGTCACCTCAGTGAAATTATAGCATCAAAAAAATATGTATGCAAGTAAATAAGAAAAAAAGTGCAAAATAATGGTCATTTAGCAATATTTTGGTCTTGACATTACCTTCCAAATATGGGAGAATAAGCATATGAATAATCCTTGAGGAGGAAATTGTTATGTTTATTGATATTCATACTCATGCATCAAGATATGCAGAAAAATTTTCAAATGTAGCTACGGCAGAGGAGCTTATTGCGGAGTTTGACAAGCGTGACATTGCAATGGGCGTTGTTATGCCTATGGTAAGTCCTGAAGTATATGCGACCCAGTCTAATGAAGACATTCTTTATATTTGCGAAAAATATCCTGACAGACTTATTCCTTTTTGTAATATTGACCCCCGTTACGGAAGCAATACATCAAGAACGGATTTTACCCCTATTTTGCAGTATTACAAGGACAGAGGCTGTAAGGGTATTGGTGAAGTTATGCCTAAAATGGAAATTATGGATCCCAAGATGCAGAATTTCCTCTATCACGCGGCAAAGGTTGGTCTTTCCGTTACATTTGACGGCTCACCCCAGAAGGACGTTGGTTTCGGCGTTTATGACGATCCGGGTCTTCCTCAGCTTGAAATGACTCTTATATCTTTCCCTGAGCTTATAGTGTTTGCACACGGTCCTCTTTTCTGGTCAGAACTTGTAAAGCTTGACACAATCGGTCAGCGCGGATACTTCTATACGATTGAAGGTCGTCACAGAGGCAATATGACAAATGCTCCCATAGAAGGGGAAGGTGCACTTTATAAGCTTTTCCGTAAGTATCCCAACCTATACGGTGACCTTTCTGACGGTACTCCGGCTATGGTGATGAACAGAGACAGGGCATTTGCAGGAAAGTTTATGACAGAGTTCCAGGACAGACTCTTCTTCGGTACAGATATATTCTTCAAGGGTCATCCTTCAACAAACCATCTGTTTATGTATGAAATGCGTGATGAAGGACATATCTCTCAGGAAGTGTTTGATAAGATTGCATATAAGAATGCAGAAAAATTCCTCGGTGTAAAGATTAAATAAATTGAAAAGGAGTGACCGAGTTGGAGAAAAATTACGATTTCAGAAAACGCCTTCTTGTAATTCACGAGAAGGATGTACGCAATGCGGAAAGAACTGTAAAAGATGGGGAATATATGCTCCCCGACAGCATTGTTATAGGTGTCCTCGGAACATATACCGATGTAACTGAAACTGCTGTATATGACTATATTGACTATCTGCAAACTTCAATGCACATCAGTGCAAGAATGGAAATCGGTGCAGAAAATGCCGATATTACAGTGTCTCTTGCAGAGGATGCCAAGATAGACCTTGGTGAATGTGCGAGCTATAAGGGTTTCAGAATTGATACCGACGATAACGGCATAAAAATCCACGGATTTGATGAAAGAGGTATCGGTCAGGCGCTTTACTATATGGAAGCTTTGATGAACTTTGAAAAGGCTCCCGTTATGCGTAAGGGCACAGTTTCAAAGAAGCCTATGTTTGCACCCCGTATGATTCACTCCGGTTACGGTTGTGATAATTTCCCTGACGAGTATATTGCACGTGTTGCTCATGAGGGAAGAGATGCCCTTCTTGTATTCACTTGCGACCTTGATAAGACACGCCATGGCTATCTTGATTTTAACGGACTTATTGAAAGAGCAAGAAAGTATGGCGTTGACGTATATGCATACAGCTTTATGACAAGCAATATGTCTCCTGAAGCACCCGAAGCAGAAGCTTTTTACGAAAATACCTACGGTAAACTTTTCCGCAACTGCCCCGGTCTTAAGGGCGTAACCTTGGTAGGTGAATCAGTAGAGTTCCCCTCAAAGGACCCCCACGTTGCAAAGGGCAGATATTTTGAAACAGCAGTTGACGGAATTCCCGCAGGAAAACCCAGTTCTGGCTGGTATCCCTGCTATGATTACCCCGTATGGCTTAATCTTCTTAAGAAGGTTGTACGCAAATACAATGAGGATGCTGATATCGTATTCTGGTCATACAACTGGGGAAGTCAGCCTGAAGAAGCGAGAATTGAACTTATCAAAAACCTTCCCACAGACATTTCACTTCAGGCAACCTTTGAAATGTTCGAACCCAAGTTCTACGGTGATGTAGAGGGAAGATGCTGTGACTATACACTTTCTTTTGAAGGCCCCGGAAAATACTTTGCAAGTGAAGCAAAAGTGGCAAAGGAAAGAGGTATTCGCCTTTACTCAATGACAAATACAGGCGGTCTTACCTGGGACTTCGGTGTAATTCCTTATGAGCCGTTCCCGTATCAGTGGATGCGCCGTTATGAAAATATGATTAAGGCAAACCGTGAGTGGGGACTTGTAGGTCTTATGGAATCTCACCACTTCGGATTTACACCGTCATTTATCAGCAAGCTTTCAAATCTTTGTTTCCTTGAGCCTCTTGATGATATGAATGAAATCCTCGAAAAGATTCTTAAGTCAGAATTCGGCGAAGACAACTACGCTCTTGTTAACGAAGCTATGATTAACTGGAGTGAGGCGATCCGTAACTATTCACCCAGTAATGAAAATCAGTATGGTTCATTCCGTGTAGGTCCCAGTTACCCGATGTGTCTGCTTTCAAGAATTCAGATTCCTGCAGACCCCAAGGCAATGTTTGGCAACAGTATTGTTGAACCTCAGATCAGCTTTGCTTATTCACCCAAGGCAGGTGTTCCGTATTCAATCAGAGTTCACGCGGAAATTGAGTATCTTTATAAGATGCTTGACTACGTTAATAAAGGTATTGAGCTTATGGAAGCTGCACCCTGTAAAAATGATAAGCTTGGCGAGCTTATTAACCTTGGTAAGTTTATCAGAAATACCGTTATCACAGGTATAAATGCAAAGACACTGCAGTCTTACCGTCACAAGCTTCTTGCATCTGAGGACAAGGCGGAAATAACCTCGCTTGCAGATAAAATAGAACAGCTTATTAAAGACGAAATGAAAAATGCAGAAAATACAATCCCGATTGTTGAAAAGGACTCCCGTCTTGGTTGGGAGCCAAGTATGGAATATATGACAGATAAGTGGCATCTTGAGTGGAAGCTCCGCCAGTGTCAGTACGTTCTTGACAATGAAATTCCCGCAATCAGAAAAGCAGTTGACTGCATAAAAGACTAATTGAATATAAAAAACGACTTTCTCCGGAAAGTCGTTTTTTGCTGTCTGTAAATTTGTAAAACCGCGTGCTAAACCAAAATTTTCCACAAGTCGAAAAAACGCTGAAAAAATTAATAAAATATGACAAGATTTTGGTCCTTTGACAAGATTTTGGTACTTGTTAAACTGGAAAAAATATGTTATAATTTTTACTGTGAAAAAGTGGATAGGGGAAGTTGTAACTTTTTTTATCTGATTAAGACTTTTTCGCATAGTAAAAAAATAGTGAATTTCACGGCTTTTTTTTACAGCAGAAAATCGAAAATATAATTAAAATTTTCATACAAAAATTTTTGAAAGAGGTGCATTTTGTGAAAAAGATGAAAATTTTTACAAGCGTACTCCTTGCAGTTATTCTTGCTCTTGCAAGCTTTTCTGTAATGGCAGTGTATGAGGAACAGATAATCTTCTCCGATGCGGTTTACTATGACGCAGACGGTGTAACTGTTATCGACGGTCCTCAGAACGGTGCTTTCTATGTGGAAGCTACCGCGACATATAACGGAAGTGAGGAGCGCAGTGCTATGATGATGGCAGCTCTTTACGACAGTGAAACAGGTGAAATTAAGACTATAGCTGTTTCGGATACTCAGGCAGTATGGCCCGGTGAAAGTGAACAGACTGTAAAAGTTAAACTTGAAAATGTTGCAAACATTGACAGCTTTACTTTTAAGTGCTTTATGATTGATGACCTTATGCGTCATACTCCTCTTAATAACAGTGCACCTGCAGTTCCAGGTGCGGTTACAAGTACAGGTGTTACAAAAACCTCAGCTGATATTTCCTGGGGCGAGGCTGAGGATGACTTTGACAATGTGGAAAGCTATTACGTTTACAAAAACGGTGGCTTTGTAGGAGAAACAACATCCCTTGATTTCACAATAGATAACCTTCTCCGTAACTCTGAAAGCGTATATTCAGTTCGTGCAATCGACGGACAGCTCCTTTCAGAAGCTGCAGTATCTGCACCTATCGCAACAGAAGAAATCATAGATACTATCTTTGATTTTGAATTTGTCCACGGTCAGCTCTATAAGGTGGAGGGCAGCGGACTTGCAGCAGCTATGGCATCAGGTGCACACGAATTCAAAACTTGTGATACAGCATACGGCAGACGCTGTGCAGTTATCGAAAAAGCTAAAAATCCCGGATTTGCAGCAGCAGATCAGGAATATATCACGCAGAGTGATAATGAACTTGTTTTTGAGCTTACATATTACGACCAGAATCCTGCAGGAAAGGCAAGTTCTGTTATTTATATGTATTCTCAGACTACAGAGAACAGCGGACTTGTTATTCCTATGATTAAAAACCCAAACTATCATCCCATTTACAATAACACCGTTGCTGAAGAAATTCAGCAGAACCTTGCAGCACAGAAAGTTACAAACACAGGCGTGTGGAAAACAGCGGTTATAACATTTGCAAATGCCGGATTTGTTCCCGGCGGTGCAGCAGGTCAGCTTGGTAAGCAGTTCTACGTTCGTTCTTCTGCAAGCGATGTAGTTCTTTACCTTGCAAGCGGTAACCTTTATAAGCTTGAGGATTACATTCCCATGAATCCCAATATGCAGGTAATTGACGGCGGACAAACAGTATACGGCCTTGACTTTACACTTCCCGGTGGTTACGATGTGGCTTACACAATCGAGGAAATTGACGGTGCTAAGTGCGTAGCATCAACCGATGCAGGAAACCTTTCTTACAAGGTAACAGACCTTGACATTATAAATGCAGATGCTGCAGTTCTCGAAGTAACTTTTTATGATGACAACGCAGGCGACATCCTCCTTGTAGGAAGTCAGGAAATTGAGCTTGACGGAAGCGGCTGGAGAACAGCAATGCTTGAAGTTAACGGCAGTGACCTTGGCGACGGCTTTGAAATTTCAAAGAACAGCAACACCACCGTTTACCTTAAAGACCTTCAGGCTTACATAAAATAATTTCCTTTACAAATTTTCAAGAAGGAGGAATGACAGTTGAAAAAACATTTTTCAATTATTGCAGTGTTTCTGTTTGTAGCAGCAATTATGACGACAGGCATTTTCACTCCGGCAGACGTATCGGCAGCTGACCACGTTATGTTTCAGGAAATAATCGAAAAACCGGAAATCAAGTCGGAAGATAACGCTTACATACTTTTTTCGAACGAGCCGAAAATGAATATGATGAGCTTTGAAGACGGCTCCGACGGTGAGCGTTATACAACAGAAACATTTAACGAAAGAGTGTATTTCGGAGATATAGAAGCCAGACAGGTTTGGAAAGAAAACTATCTTTATATGAGGTTTGACCCCTCATTCTGTACTCCCGAAGACAGTCTTTTCAAGGTGGAAATTGACTACTGGGACTACTCGGGCATAGGCTGGTTCTTTGTTGACTACACAACAGCGGATTCAGATACAAACTACAACCGTGTGTCCGTTCTTAAAGAGGGTAACCCCGAAGGTGATCCCAAATGGCACACACTTACATTCTATCTTACGGATGCGTCCTTCCGTCAGGCGATGCCCTACGGATGTGACCTTATGATTGTAACAAATGCATTTAATGCTTTCTCAAGAATTGAGGTAACTAATCTTTCGGGCGGTAAGCAGGAAAGTGTTGAAGAACTTGGTATTTTCAACTCAATGCAGGAGGGTGCACTTAAACACCTTGGACTTTATGAGGGAGTTATCGGCTCAGAAAGCTACGAAGCAGGTCTTGACAAGTTTATGACAAGACAGGAATTCATTCGTGCTATGTACTACGGTGCAGACCTTGATGAAGAGGTCCTTGCAGCAAATATTACTCCCAAGGCACAGGGGGTTTCCCCCGAATATGCTCCCTACGTTGGATATGCAGAGGAAAACGGGGTAATACTCCCCGATGAAGCATTTGATCCGAACAGCAACCTTACACAGGACGAGCTTCTTACATATTACGGCAGGATGCTTGGACTTCAGGCAGACTTTTCACAGAACGCCTACAATGTAGGCTGTGAAACAGGTCTTATCCAGCGAAATGAAGCATTCTTCCAGATGAAAAAGAACGTTACCCGTGATAACTTCGTAGGTATTGCGGCAAATGCACTTTTAGTACCCTACAAGGGCGGTCAGTCGCTCCTTGAGGGACTTATGGCTGAAAAGAAGGTAACCGGTCAGATGATTTATGACTGCGGCTACGGTAAGCTCTTTGACTGGATGCTTACAAAGTCCTTCTACCTCGGTCACGAAACAACTGTTGATGAAATGACAGGCTTGACGTACAATTCATTAAGCTTTTTTGGTGAGGCAGCAATAAAGAACTACTTCACAATGCCAATGACATCGGCTGATGATACCAGATTTTATTTCCGTGATGCGTATTTCAGAATGTATGAGTACAATATGGTAACAGGTATGTGTACTTATATAGATACAGGTCTTTGGAATAAGGAGCACGCTTTTGTGTGCGATGCAAATAATAACTTCTACTATCTCAATCAGCAGTGGGAAATCATAAAGATGGACTGTGACGACCACTCTAAGAAAGAAGTTGTGGCAGTGTGGCCCATTGAACAGCGCTTCAATACTCCTGCCGGTATAATGCTTCAGACCACTTATGACGGAAAGTGGCTCAGTGTAAATGCCGGGGACCGTACAGGGGTTATTCCCATGCGTTACGGTGTGTTCCCTGTATGTAACCTTGAAACAGGCGAGTGGGACTGGGATGCTGCATATTACGGTAACTTTTACCACCTTGCAGACGGTTATGCAAATGCTAACCACGGATGTATAAATCCCATATATCCCAACCTTCAGTTCTTCGCCCACGAGGGTGCACCCGTCTGGGACCGTGTGTGGGTTGTAGATATGGACACGCAGAACTATATAAACGTTAATAAGTCCCGTCCGGCTTCAGTTGGAGATTTCGCATTGAACTCCGGTGTTCATGAATTCTGGTGTCACTGCGGTCAGCATATCGGTTGGGCATCCAACGGTAACTGGCTTCACAGAAAGTCTCCTTACGATATTAAACCTAATGGTTATACAATTTCAAACTGGGACGGAACGGACGTTAATCGTGTAAGTAATGAATGGAGCTATAACCATCCCTCTATCAGCCCTGACCACAGATGGGGCGTAGGCGACGACCAGCTTACAGTAGGGCAACCCATTGAGGTTATTCTTGTTGATATTTATACAGGTGAGAATATAGTTCTTTGTGCACCTCCTTGTATAGATAACCCCGGACATCCCCATCCTCAGTTCAGCTGGAACGGAAATATTGTATTCTTTGGCCACGGTGATGAAACCTTTACATATTCACGTGTAGGCTGGATTGATATAAGCGATATTAAAAAAGAACGTGAAAATCTTAAGGGTGGCCAGTACGAGCTTTCAGAATCCTGTGAAACCTTTGGCTATGAAGGCTTTGAGCATTATATTGAACCTTTGCAGGATGAAAACGGTGAAACCTACTACCGTATTCCCAAGGGTAACAAGATGAACGTAAACATCAAGCCTTCGGTGGTGGAAAAC
Source organism: Clostridia bacterium (assembly GCA_045604905.1). Classification (GTDB taxonomy): domain Bacteria; phylum Bacillota; class Clostridia; order UMGS1883; family UMGS1883; genus UMGS1883. Next base: position 27,941 of record JAZUOX010000001.1, on the reverse strand, counting down.
TGGGGCGCAACAATAAAGCTGACGGTTACTTTCCTTGATAAGGGTAAGTCAGACCTTAATATCCATTATCAGGAGTATATGCTGGAAGGCGAAGTAGGTGCACTTCGTGACCGCAATGCGTATATAGAACGTAATGATACAGGTAAGTGGGTAACAAAGGAAATCATCATTGATCCTATGGATGCAGGAAATCCCATGTTCCTTAAGACGGACTTCCAGATTTCAGGTGTTTTCTCAGATGCATATATAAAGAGCATTGAAGCGGAATGCCTTGGAACAACTGATTATTCATGGGCACTTGACTCCGGCGGTAACGGCGGATATGTAGCACCTGCATGGGAACCCAGATATCCCAGATAATGAAAAGGAGATGAACTTGTAGTGAAAAAATTTACAATATGCACTTTAATATTAAGTGTACTTCTTATGAGTTTTTCCATGTGTTCCTTTGCAGCTGACTTTACTGTAGAAGGTAACGTGGACTTCGACTCATCAGACCTTACTGTTACAATCAAAACTCCTGCAACTTATGAGCAGAATATCCTTGTAACGGTTTATAAAGAAAACGATATTTTAACAGCTCCCACACAGTATGTTCGTATGGGAACTGCAAGAGCAAATAAAGAAGGCGAAGCCGAAATCGTGTTCAACCTTTCAACTCTTGAAAAGGGACGCTACACAATTTCCGCAACAGGCGGCGGCAAAATGGCAGGCGTATCACATGGTACATTCAGCTTCTATTTTGAAACATCAGAGGAAACATACACAGTGACTCTTCCCGAACTCAGCACAGTGGAAGGCACAGCGCTTCAATCTTATGCAGAAAGACTTGAAAGCGATTACCGACTTGATATGGGAAAAGGATATGAAGCTGACAGTACAGCATTTCTCAAATATTTTGATGCTATAAGAGAAGATGACTTTAAAAATAGTTTCGCGTCAATGAGTGATGTTCAAAAAGTTCTTGACGGAGTAAACATTATTATGTCAACACTTGACAGCACTCCTGCGGCAGAACTTAAGGCAGTATATGAATCGCAGAGTGACGTGCTTAGTCTTTTTGATAAAACTGAAGCTGATTATAAGAAAAACAGTGATGCGGTTTATCCTATTCTTAAAGTAATTGCAAAAACTGAAGAAGCAAACATTGCAAACCTTACAGCTATAAGAGAAATCTTTTATCAGGCACAGGGTCTTGCAACAATAAATACCAAGAACTCTGAAACAGTAACAGAATATGTAGAAAAGTATGGAGAAAGTCTCGGACTCGATGTTGAAGAATATAAGAAGAATTGTGAAAAGTACGGTGAAATTGCAGTTAACCTTGATTTCATAGGCCGTAATTTTACAAAGCCTTCTGAATTCCTTAAGGCATACAGCGATTCACTCAAAGCTCTCACCAAAAAGCCCGGCGGTGGCGGTGGTGGCGGCGGTGGCGGGGGTGGTTCCACCGGTTCCGCAGGTAGCGCAGGTCTCGACAAAACCAAGGGAGAAGGTCTTACAATCACTGATCTTGAACCCGTAGCACCTCCGGCACTTCCCGCTGTAAGCTTCAAAGATGCGACGGACCACTGGGCAGCAGACTATATTGTAAAGCTTGCACAGTATGAAGTAATTACCGGCTTTCCCGACGGTACATTCCGTCCTGAGGCTCTTGTTACAAAAGAGCAGTTTGTAAAAATGGTTGTCGAGGCTTTTGGCATTAAGTCAGAAGAAAAGACCTTTGCATTTGCTGATGTAGCATCAGGTCATTGGGCAGAAGAATATATCGGGATTGCAGTTAATAAAGGCATCATCAACGGAAAAAGCGAAGCAGAGTTTGGTATCGGTGAAAATCTTTCTCGTCAGGATGCAGCTGTAATTGTTGCCCGTGTTGCAGATTTGGCAGGATACAGCCTTGCAAGTGCGACAGGCACAAGTTTTACTGATAAGTCGGAAATTGCCGCATATGCAGTTGAAGGTGTAGGAAAACTTGCAAATTCAGGTATCATCAGCGGTATGGGAGACGGAAGCTTTGCTCCTAACGGAACTCTTACAAGAGCACAGGCGGCAAAAATCCTTTATATGATGATTTCAAGTAATTAAGGAGGGAAGAATTATGAAAATGATTAAAAGATTAACAGCTCTTATTCTTGTTTTCTGTATGATAGCAGTTCTTCCCGTTTTTGCAGAAACAGAAGAAGCGAAGTCAGTGAAAACAGCAGAATATGAAAAGCTTGTTGAAAAACTTTCGTCAGTTGGTGTCTGGACTATGGAAAAAGGTGCTGGCGATATTATAAACAGAGCAGAGTTTGCTCAGCTTATGGCTAATTTTGTTAATGCAGAGGGCGATGGCATTTCCGAATGTAACTTTGTTGATGTTGATAAAAGTAACAAATATTACAATGCAATATCTTATATGAAGTCTTTCGGCATAATGAACGGAATAGATGCAGAACGTTTTGCTCCTCTTCGCTCCATTACTTATAATGAAGCTCTTAAAACTATCCTTACAATTCTCGGCTATTCAGACAGAGCAGAAATGAAGGGTGGATATCCAAATGGTTATGTAAATGTCGGATTAAGCCTTGGTTTCTTAGTCGGTGAAAAAGAACTTACAGCCATAGATGCTGCGAAAATGCTTGAAATAGCAACATTTGAGGTTCGACTTATGACAGTTATCGGATATAAAGGCGATAACAATGCAGCAATTTTAGGTATCACAAAAAACACAACTGTTCTTAACCATTATCATGACATATTCAATAAAAAAGGTGTGCTCACAGATAACGGATTGACGGAGCTTTACAATATCACGTCCATAAATCCTAAGGACAGTATGGTGAAAATTGATAACGAGCCATACATTTATACAGGTGGAACAGATATAAGAAGAGCTCTTAACAGCACAATCAAGTATTACTACAAAGAAGAAAACGGTGTAAAAACTCTCCTTTGGTGGGACTACGCTTATGAAAGACGAGAGGAAATAGTTGTTCATTCAGAAGATATTATAAAGGACAGCCCCAAGTTCTCAAAAACACATTTTGTTTACAATGAGGGTAATAAGGTCCGTTCAGTTGATATCGATCCGAGAGCAGCGTTTATCTTCAATGAAATTGCATTCCCGACATTTACGGTTGAAGACCTTAAACCTATGGAAGGTTGGTTTACACTGGTTGACGAAAACGGAGATCAGGAAATTGATATCATCTTTGCAGAAGTTTACGAAAACTTCTTCGTGGTTTCAGAAAGCAACAATGGTGAAATTTTCTCAGACCGTTTCTACAGAAGCATTGATACATCAAAGTTTGATAAAGTTGAGGTATTTAACTCAATAGGTGATGATATATTCAACGACCCCTCAAACAAGATTAACGCAAAAGACGTTTACGAGGCTGACCGTGCTGCAGGTTCCCCTGCAAGAGCCGTTGCAGCTAACAATGTAATATCCGTATTTCCTTCAAAAACAGACGAAAACGAGGAAGGCAGATATCTTAAAATTATTCTTTCAGACGCCACTGTAACAGATACTCTTGAATCAGTAGAAGTTGATGAAGACAAGGCAATCTATACCGTAGGAAAGAATGAATACGAGGTGAATGATTATCTTCTTTCTCAGATAGGTGTTGACAATTCTCTTTCAGAGCTCAGACTTGGAGAAAAATACCGTTTCTACCTTGATTACAGAGGAGAAATCACTTACTTTGAAGCAATCAGCGCAATAAATCAGTACGCATATCTACTTGATATTGGACAGAATAAAGGTGCAATGCTGAAAAAAGAGATTGAAATGAAACTTGTTCTCGAAACAGGTGAAATTGTAAATATTCCCCTTGCAGAAGAGGTTATCTTCAACGGAGCAAAAACAAAAGAAATGAATGTTGCGGACAGTGGGGAAATACAGAAAGGCAATCAGCTTGTCAGAATTAAACTTAACGGTAAAGGGGAAATCCGTGAGCTTAACACGGCTACAACACTTTGTAACACTCCTCTTTATAAGGGTGTAGGCTATGACCCCACAAAATTCAATATGGTAATGGAATATTCAGGCACAAAGCTAATGGGTAACAACCGTTATATGTTTACAAGCACCAGCTACGCCTATGATGCAAATACTATATTTTTCTACATTCCTGCAAGTGGCAGAGAAGAGGACATCAGAGTTTACAAGGGAATAGCAGGTGCAGGCAAGCTTAATGGTAGCTACAAAGCAAAGGGTTATGACGCAGATAATGTTCTTACTATGGATGCAGTTACTCTTGAAGATATGGCAGATACTGCAGCTACAGACTACGGTGCATATTACAGCTATTTGTACATAGTAACTGGAGTAAAAGGTGCTGTAAATATTTATGATGAGAATGTTAAGCAGATTAGAGCATGGTGCTACGATTTTGAAAGTAACTTATTGGAGGACCGTCCGGGAATACTTCCTGAAGATGTCAAACCCGGTGATATATTAAGACTTCAGCTTAACGCAGATGAAAGAATCGTTAAAGCTGACAGAGTACTTTCAACAACAGACAAAAACGGTCAGCCTTTAGCTAAAGAAGACAGAACACTTCCTTTCGCTTATGCAAAGAATGATAAGACAAAGACTAAATTCAGTTGGGGTGAATCTGTTCTCTACGGATATCCTGTGGGACGTAACACATCAGGTATCACAATTGCAACAGGTGACCCCATTGGTACAAGAGTAAACTTCATACCTTTCTATGTTCCCGGTATCGTATTCTTTGATGTAGAAAATATGGATTGCTCTACGGCGGGCAGAACTGCGATTCCTGTAGTTGCAACTCTTGACGAAGTTAATAACCAATTTAATATTAATAACGATGATATTGCAATTCTTGTAACTACTCAATCGAGCGGCATGTATGACTGTATTATAATACAATATTAATGCGGAAACGTTAAAAAAACCTCTTTTTGCAGCCTTCCCCTTGGGGGGAAGGGGGACCGCTTGCGGTGAATGAGGTGTAAAAGAAAGGGAACTTACAGTGAAAAAAGCTATTAAACCTACAATTTCTATCTTAATATGTCTTATTTACACTGCAATGCTTTTGCCTGCGGCTTATGCCGCAGGCGAGAGCATTTCTTTGGTTGCGGACGAAATTACCCCGGAGCTTTTCACTCAGAATGAGCCTGACTACACTATTACAAAAAACCTATACTTTGACCCAGCGCTTCTTCCGCTTCCCGATGGCTACACTGCAGAGTTTTCAAGCAGTGACAGTTCTGTTATTGAGGTTGTAGATGTAGATGCCACAGACGACTACCACGCTTACCAATATGGTAAGGTTATCCGTGATAAATATTACGACAAAAAAACTGTTATTACTATGAATCTTTCTGACGGAACAAATACTGTTACAAAAGATTTTACTTTTAATGTTGCAAGTCTTGCAACGAAAATTTACTATTCAGACACTTTCCGTTACCCGGGATATGCCGGAAAGTTTGTTTATGAAGTCCCGGGACTTAAATCTTCAACTCCCGTAAGATACACTCCGTCACTCACTTACGGTACTGGCTGGCAATCTCTTTATACGACGGAGTTTAACGATGAGTCGGTGAACGGAAGACGTTTCCGCACCGTACTTGATAAAACTGACTATAACTATTCCCTTCGTGCAGAGCGTCCCTTTGCAGCGGAGGAATATAACTATACACGCTATGTCTTTGGAGATAAACCTGATGACAGGGTAGAGCTTTCTATGCGTCTTATGATGGCTGAATCTGAAAGACCCCAGATTTATATTTTTCATCTCTGGGGAACATTCATTAACGAGAACGGTTCCACTATCCGCAGGCAGGTTCTTGAAATGCAGCTTCACAGAAGAAGTGACGGGCACTACCTTTCAGCAACGAATGCAAACGGTGAAGCTTCAAGGTCTTATATGAATGTTTGCCCTGAAAACGGCGAATGGTTCACGCTTTCGATGACATTTGATGTTAAAAATCAGACTTATGACCTTTACTACTATGGTGAAAAATTAAATTCCAAGCCCCATAATTTCTATATGAAATATGACGAGTCGCTTAAGATTGTGAATCTTAACGATTTTCAGTTTAACGCATACAGAAAAAACCCCGGAGGATGCTTCTATCTTGACGACATGGTTGTAAGGACTGACAGCCATTTCCTTGAAAGGAACAAGCATCTTTATGAGCTCCGTGACGAAATAATACTTGATTCTGTTATGATTGAGAGTGACGGGGATTTCAATTCACAGGGAATTGACAGCAATATTACACTTGATTATTCAGGAACAAATGCACAGAAATTGATGAATTCTCATAACCTTTCGGTTGAATGGACATCAGATAATGAAGATGTTTTAACCGTAAACGGTAGCAGAATTACAGTTACAAAGCCGAACCTTGATACAAAGGTTAATCTTACTGCGAAAATCATTGATAATAGTACAGGAGATTTCATAGAGCAAACCTATGAAGTAAAAGCAATCTGTGACGAGGCAACACATGAGATTAACGAGGTTTATAATGCGCTTACGGCAGAGAGGCTTACAAGCCAGGTGCTTACTGCTGTTACTGAGGACCTTGTACTTCCTGAATTTCAGAATGTAAATATTGAATGGAAAAGCGGTAACAGTAAATATCTTACAAACGACGGAAAAATAACAAGAAGTGATGAGGATGTAAATGCAACTCTTGTTGCAATTATTTCGAATGAAAATACTGACTTTGTAGCCAAAAAATATTTTGATATAACAATCCTTGCAAAAGGGAAAAAGGTATATTCGGAGGATAATCTTTATTATCCCGGTAAGGAAAATCTTGAGTTAAGTAAAGCAAATCTTCAATATTGGGGTAACGAATCCACGTCGCAAGCTGACAGATATACAAACACGGTCACAGTTGACGATGACTATAACTATGTTATGGCATCACAGCGTGTAAATGCCAATACAAAGGATTACAACTTTACAAGGTACGCATTTAAAAAGGCAGTACAGAAAAAAGGTGAGGTCAGCTTCCGTTTTAAGCTGCTTCACACACAGAAACCACAACTTTACATATTCCAGTTGTTTGGTCAGACGAGTAATGAAAATAATTCAATTTCTACAAAACAGGCTGTGGAAATAAAAATTGAATACACAGGCTCAGGCGGATACATAAAGTCTGCCTCACCGGAGATTTATGTGCATAACGGTGAGCTTGACACAGACCGTTGGTATACAATGAAAATAGCCTTTGATAACGGCAAAAAGGTGTACGATGTATATCTTGACGGTGAAAAGCTGAATGATGCGTCTATTGAGTATTTCAATAACCTTGCAGGAGTAACAGACATCGGTCAGCTTGACTTTGTTAATATGACAACATTCCGTTACAATGGCTTCCGTGATAAGGCTGGTGCAAAATTATATATTGACGATGTTGTTGCAGTAGGGTGCGAGGATATTGAAATGCAGACAGTTCTTTACGATGACGGCATTTACCGCACCACCGATGCAACCGGGGTTATAACCGGGAGTGCTGACGGAAAACTGTACATATACAATCCTGACGGAAAAGCAAAGGAAGGTACAGCTGTTCTTGCAGGATTTGACAATAGTAAGCTAATATGGACAAAAAAACAGGATGTTTCACTTACTGCAAATCATCGTGCAACAATCCTTAAATATGCAGACCTTGATATTCCTTACTCGGAAAACGTGGAAGTTAAGGCATACTTTTTTGAAAAAGGTAACCTTTCTCCAAAAACGGAAGAGGCTGTTATAAATAATTCACTTCGTGATATGAAACCTGTTACGATGCATGACAGCAACACCGGTAACGACTATAAAGCTCTCAATATGTTCGGTGAAAACATAATGCGTTGTTACTATACAATGCAGTGTACATCTGCCGACGGTAAAAAGCTCTATTTCCACGATGCGGACTTTAACCTTTACGAATATGATATGGAAAAAGAAGAGGGAAGATTCCTTGACCGTCTTCTTAACGACTATGTTATTGTTACATCACCTCTTAATAATGTGTTCTATGTGAATAAAGACCACGAAATCATTAAGATGGATTGCGTAACCTGTGAAAAAACTCTTGTTACAAAAATTCCCGAGGAATACTGTACCGGCAGAGCAAGTATGCTTCAGATAAATAACGATGAATCACTTATCAGTATAGAATGGGCAGACCTCAAGCTTGAAAAGCACGAAGACGGAACAGTCCATAAATCACGCTTCCCGGTATATGATGCGGTAGCAGGCGAGTGGATTCTAGATGTTACATATGAATTCGACACCCCGTGGTATGCCCCGAATCATAAGAGTATTAACCCCAATCCCGAAATGGGTCATCTTGAGCTTTTCGCTCATGAAGGACCTCATACAAAGGACAGAGTTTGGGTAATGAATCTTGAAACAGGCGTACCTTATAACGTATTTGTGCAGAAGCCTTATTCCGATACTGAATCGGGCGAAAGCGCAGGTCACGAAGGTTGGACCTATGACGGACAACACGTATTCTTTGTTGGCGGTGCGAGCCGTATCGGCGGATACAGCGGATTTACGTGGGTTGGCTATGACGGCAAGGACAGAAGATATATAACTACCGGCTCTTTCTGCCACGTGGGTATTCATCCCTATACAGACAGATGGGCAATAGGTGATACAAGCTACAACGGTGTTGATTCAACAATTACACTTATTGACTGCTGGACGGGCGACAAATATCCTGTTGCAACAGTTCATCAGACGGGTGTTGACCCCGGTCACTGTCATCCTAACTTCAGCTTTGACGGAAAGACCGCAATATTCGGTATGTATGACAACAATGACACAATTTCAATCGGTTGGGCAGACTGCTCAAAATATATTGATGCGGCGCCTGAAGTATATAAGTATAACCTTTCAGATAACTGTACGATTGAAACTGCAGAACGTCCCGAAAAGGGCGAGCCGAAAAAGGTTGAGAAAAACGGTGTTACTTCATACCATATCCCCGAAAACGGAGTAATGCGCGTTCAGTACAGAGGGGATGAAATTGAAAATACCGATGCAAAAATTGTCGTAAAATACCTTGATTCAGGCAGTGAAAATATTGTTATCGAATATTTTGTCTGGACAGAGGGCGAAACAAACAAGCTTGTTCGACATACGGCTGAAATCCCCGTAACCAACAGTGGCGAATGGGTTGAAAGAAGAATCAGAATTGATGACATTAACCTTGAAAATATGGAACTTCTCGAAGGTGACTTCCTCATTAAAGGCGGAAATGACGGCGCTTATATAGAAAATGTCAGCGTGATATTGGAAGGCGAAGAAGGCTTCATAAATGTTAATGCAGAAGATGTTCAAAAGGTATTGTCATTTGAAAAAATTTGTCCCGAGCCTATGGATATGATTACAAAGGAGCTGAATCTTCCCACAACTGCAGGTGAAGGCGATGTTTCAATCATCTGGGAATCATCAGATGAATCCGTTATTACAAAGGAAGGTAAAGTGATTCGCGGTGCAGAGGCAAAGAGTGTTACTCTTACTGCAACGGTTGAAGGACTTGAGAATTTTGCTCCCGTAAAATACAACCTTACAGTTCTTCCGAATGATTTCAATGTGTATTTTGCAGAGAATTTCTATTATCCTGAAGATAATTTGTCGGCACCTGACCTTTCGGGAAGCTTTATCAATTCGTCAAAGGGTAAGAGTCTTTCTGTTGACGAAAACGGAAATTATTATGTATCCTTTGACTATGGTGTAAACGGTCTTGCAAACGGACATTCTGCTACTGCAAATCTTTATGGTACAGGTAACAAACACCAGACAGTTTATCTTTATACAAAGATTAAGAGAAGCGGAGAGGATAAGAACGGTATAGATGTCCGTACAACAATCCGAAATGAAGCTTCAAATGCGGACCAGGGTAAGAGTATAACCATTGCAAGAATAAAGAACAATAATGTTTATACAAATGCAGGAAGTAAGTTTGTAGGTACTCTCAGCAGTACAGATTTCACTCCCGTAATATTCAAGGTTGACCTTCTTACTTCTACAGGTGCAATCAAAGTAGGCGACGGGGAATGGGTGGAAATCAACTCCTTCGAAAAAGACTATACATATCCCACAGACGGAACCGGTCATATGCTCGGCGCACTCTATTTCACCCGTGCGGGAAGTACAACTCCCGAAGGTACGCTGATGATTTCCGAAGCGGCGGCATATACACAGATTAATCTCGACGACATCGTTAAGGGGCTTTCTTTTGAAGAAATTTCTCCCGAGCCCATGAGTATGATTACAAAGGATATTAATCTTCCTAAGTCAGCAGGCGAGGAAAATGTTTCTATTTCATGGGAATCCTCGGATGAAAGTGTTATCACAAATGAAGGCAAGGTAACGCGTGACCCCTATGAGGCAAAGAATGTTACGCTTACCATAAAAGGTACTGATGTCGTGAAGTACGACCTTACAGTTCTTCCGGAAGAATATAATGTTTATAAAACGCAAAATTTCTACTATCCCAATGATGACAAGGCAAATCCTGCTCTTTCAGGAAGCTTTATCAATGCATCAAAGGGTAAGAGCCTTTCTGTTGATAAGGATGGCAATTACTATATAACCTTTGATTTTGGTGAAAATGGTGTCGGATACGGAATGTCTGCTTCAACAACACTTTATGACAGCAATAACAGATATCAGACAGTTTATCTTTATGCAAATATGAAGACAAGCGGTGAGTTTAAAAACGGTATTGATCTTCGTACAACAATCAGAAATTCAGCTACATTTACTGATCTGGGTAAGAACATAACTATTGCGAGAATAAAGGATAGCAACATTTATACGAATACCGGCAACAGGTTTGCAGGTACATTAAAAAGTGATGGCTTCACTCCCGTAATATTCAAGGTTGACCTTCTTACTTCTACAGTTGCAATCAAGGTAGGGGATGGTGAATGGGTAGAAGGCTATTCCTTTGAAAAAGACTACATATATCCCACAGACGGTACCAAGAATATGCTTGGTGCACTTAACTTTGCAAGAGCTGCCGGCTCAACCCCTGAAGGCGTTTTGATGATTTCCGAAGTGGCAGCATATACAAAAAAATAAATTAATTTAAATATATAAATAAGGAAAGGTGATTTTTATGGCAAAAACAAGTAAAAAACTGCTTGCAGTTGTACTTAGCTTTCTCCTTGTGCTTAGCTGTGCTCCTGCATTTGCAGCGGAAAGCACAGCTCCTGCAGGTGACGGAGCTTGGTCAGGAATGACAATTTCTGCAAAGAATGGCATAGTAGCAATCAGAACCTCTTATTCGGATTCAGAGGACTTCGTTCAGCAGATTGCAAATGTATTCAAAGACAAGAACGATCCTGCAAGAACATCCAATATGCCCGTTGACTTCGGTAAGAGTGCACTTATCGCAAAGGACGACGATATATGGGCAAGTACAACTCCCGTATATACAGAAGCTTCCGGTGATGAAGCACCTACATTTATGATTAACGAATCCTATATGGGTGCAAACCACGGTCACAACAGCGGCGTTCAGGTTACAATCCCCGGTCACGGTCTTGACTACTCTGACATCGGCTCGCGTTGGATTGGTGCAGGTACAGGCACAATCAACGGTGTGGCAACAGATAAGGAAGATGTAGCGTGGAATCTTCTTCGTATTGATGGAGACAAACTCACTTTCCTTTCCGATAACAAGGGTGCAGAGCGTGGACTCAGCTACACATTCTGGAAAGGTGTTCCCGGAAGCAAGCTTACACGCGAAGATGATGACAGCCAGACGATTACATTTCCTGCATCTGTAAGTAACGGTGTGCAGCTTCAGCCGTCTATCCGTAATGTGGAAGTTACTGCTTACGGCACATCAAAGGGTGTTATTCTTGAGCTTGAAGACGGTATGGAATTTGACTGTGACGAATTTGTAATTGAAGAATCTTACGAAATTGTAGACCCTTCAACAATTGCAGATGCAATCCGTGAAAACGCTCCTGTAGGTGGCTACACAACTAACCCCGACATTTCGGCACACGGCACAGCAATGGTTAACTACAACATCGTATATACTTTCCGCAAAGACGGCACAATGCTTCAGGAAATTAATCACGAAGTTCTTCAGAACATCCGTATCGGTCATTCTCCCATGGTAATGCATAAGATGCGTAAGAACTTTGCAGGCGGAGACATTTACCGCTATATTCCCAACACAACATCTTTTGAAACAAAGGACATCAGCGGTAATACGATGACTTACGATTTCTCAACACCTCACAAGATTTACAGCAGTTCAGGTGAAAAGATTACATATCCTAACGGTTATGTAATGCCCAGAACAGAATGTGTTGACAGTGAATATCCTTCAGAGCGTTTCATTGAATATTACACAGACGCTGACGGTGATTTTGCTGCAACTTATGCAGAAGGTCTTCTTCCTATAGGATATGCATCAAAGGAAAACTGGAAGAGTGCAGACAGTAGTGCGTTCTATTTCTATAATTCCCTTAAGTCTTACCCTTACACATATACAAAATTTGCACAGCCTGCAGGCACAAGAATTCAGGCAGTTTCATATAAAAAGTATGTTCCTGCAAACGGTGATGAAGATACACGTTCATACTCAATCGCATACGGTGACACACTTTATACTTATGTAGATATGTTTAAGTCTGGGGAAACATTCACTCTTCCCGAGGGTGCTGAAGTATTCAACAAGAGTGCAAATGTAGAAGTAACAGACGGTGTTGCAACTGCTGCCTTTGCATCAGGCGACACACATGCATACATTGTTGCAACATCTTATTATGATGACGGTGTAGCAGGTCTCAGCAAGGCTGAAGCTCTGGCTATGGTGGCTTTTGAAAAAATCTGTCCCGAGCCTATGAGTATGATTACAAAGGACATTAACCTTCCTAAAACAGGTGAGGGAGATGTTACAATTGCATGGACATCATCTGACGAAAGCGTTATCACAAAGGACGGTGTTGTAACACGCGACCTTATAGAGAAGAAGGATGTCACTCTTACCGCTGCAGTAACAGATTCAGAGGGTACAACTTCTGTAAGATATGAAGTTACAGTGCTTCCCGCTATATACAATGTGTATAAGAGTCAGAACTTCTATTTCCCAAGTGATGATATGGCAGCTCCTGCACTTTCAGGCAGCTTTGTAAATGCATCAAAGGGAAAGAGTCTTGATATAGACGAAGAGGGTAACTACTACGCATCGTTTGACTTTGGGGCAGAGGGTCTTGGCAGCGGTCAGACAGCTTCTGCATCACTTTATGACGGAACAAATAAGTATCAGACAGTATACCTTTTTGCAAATATTAAAACAAGCGGTGAATTCAAAAACGGTATAGACCTTCGTACCACAATCAGAAACTCTGCAACTAACAGCGACCAGGGTAAGAGTGTTACAATTGCAAGAATCAAGGGTAACAACGTTTATATAAATGCAGGTGCAAAGCTTGCAGGAACTCTCAGCAACACAGATTTCACACCTGTAATTTTCAAGGTAGACCTCCTTACAAGCACAGGGGCAATAAAGGTCGGTAGCGGCAACTGGGTTTCGGTCAATTCCTTTGAAAAGGACTACACATATCCTACTGACGAAACAGGTCATATGCTTGGAAGTCTTAACTTTATGAGAGCTGCAAGCGGCACTCCCGAAGGTGTGCTTATGATTTCAGAAGCTGCAGCATATACAGAACTTAACCTTGAAGATAAACTTAATGAGCTTTCTGATAAAGACAAGGTGGCTTTCTTCGAAGGCTTAATTTCTGCAAATACAATTACAACTCAGTCAGCAAACGAAATCACAACAGACCTTGCACTTGACGGCGGCTATAAGGATTATGACCTTGAAAACCTCGGTGTAAGCATCAACTGGAAATCAAGCGATACAAGATATGTAGCAAATAACGGTAAAGTAACAGTATCACAGGCTCCCACAGTGCCTGTTACAATGACTGCAACAATTACTGCAGGCAGCGAAAGTGTTGTAAAGGAAATTGACATTACTCTTGTTCCCAAAAATTCTGCAGTTGTATCAAATGTAATTCTTAACCAGAATTTTGAAGACAAGGAAACAGGCGACATTCCTGCAGCAGACTTTAGCTTAACTAACTCAAGCGGTGCTACCTGTAAGGCAGAATATGTAGTTGACGAGGATACAGATTCAACTGCAATTCACTTTGAAAACCAGTCAAGCGGCAAGGCAGTATATCTTACAAACAGTAAGGTTTACGGGATGCCCTACAACAGCCGTTACTATGTATCTTTCGACTACAAGTATGAAAGAAAAGATAAGACAGGCGAAGACAGCGGTGCTTATGCGTTTGTAGGTACACTCGGTCTTCAGGGATATCTTCAGACAACAGCAGAATTTCATTTTTCTGACAGAACTGTAGCCTTTACTTCATACGATACAAAAGCAGGGAAGATTACCATTCATAAGTATCCTATGCCCGATAGCATACAGGAAGGTGAGTGGTTCAACGTAACTATTGACTATCAGCCTGTTTCAAGAAGCTATCAGATATATGCAAACGGTGAACTTGTAAACGATGTTCCCGCAGTTCTTGCACATGCTGAAATTTATAAGTCCGGTCAGGAGTCCGGCTATTTCGTTCACGCACTCCGTGGTATTCAGCTCGGCTGTTCACAGAACGGTGACCTTTACGTTGATAACTTCGTAACACGTCAGGCTTCAAACAAGGACGAGGTATATGCAAATGCTGCAAAGAATGTTGGTCTTATGATGTATGCAGGAAATTATAATAATGTAATCACTGATGAGGCTAGCCTTAATACCACAGGTCCTGAGACGACAGGTATAGCGGTTGATATAAATAACATTGCAAATCTTTCACTTACAGGCACATCTGCAATCAGTTATAAAGTTGACGGCACAGATGCAACAGCGATTGATGTAACTGAAATGGGCAAGAAAACAATCACTGTTACAGGTACATATAACGGAGTAACAGACACATCTTCCGCTGTAAGAGGTGCTTCAGAAGTTGCAATTTCTTCCGTATCGGTAAATGCAGACAAAAAGCCTGTAATCACTCTTATGGGTGATTATGAGGGCAAGAAAGTTTATGTTGGTGTATACGAATACAATACAAATAAACTTGTAGGCGTTAAAGTAGTTGATGCAGATGTTACAGTAACTGCAGACATCACAGTAGGTGCAGAGGAGTATGTTCGTGCATTTATTATGGATGGCAAAGTTAGTCCTATAACATACGCAATAAAGTAATTATCAAATCAGTAGGGAGGAACTGCCCGACGGTTCCTCCCTATAAAAATTACAAATGTAAGATTATAAAGCTTTGTAGTTTTAAATTTGTAATTTTTACGAAGAGGAGGGTTCTCCATGGTAAAAATAATAATAGTAGACGATGAAAGCGCTTCCTTGAAATCTATGGGGCGTGTTATATCGGGTATAAGAAAAGATGTTGAAATTGCAGGACTATTCAATAATATAAATCTTGCAATGGATTTTCTGCGGGAAAATTCTGTTGACATTATTCTTTCCGATATTAAAATGCCCGGTGGCGGAGGAATTGAGCTTGCAAGATTTGTTCAGGAAAATTATCCTGACATAAAAATGGTATTCTTTTCAGCATACAGCGATTTTGAATATGCACAGCAGGCAATTATCCTGAATGTCAAGCATTACCTTTCAAAACCTGTAAATATTGAGGAGCTTAACGATACTCTTAATACCCTTATTGAACTTATAAATAAAGAGAATAAAATCCGTGAAGAAGCTATACAGAAGGAAAGAAAATATAATGAGCTTCTTCTTGCCGCAAAAAAAGAACTTATGATAGACGAGCTTTATGGACAAAGTGATGTTGCTCCAGATAAAAATGATATAGATAATCCTGAAAAAGAGCATGGCTCTCTTCAGACGATTGATATTATAAAGAAATTTGTTAAAGAAAACTATATGTATGATATTCTGCTTGAAGATATCGCAAAAAGCGTTAATCTCAGCATCTATTATACAAGTAAGCTTTTTAAAGCAAAAACAGGGCAGAGTTTGTCTGATTATATTGTAAAAGTCCGTATAAGCAAGGCTGTTGAACTTATGAAAACAAAGAAATATAAAATTTACGAAATAAGTGAAATGTGCGGTTATACAAGCCGTAAATATTTCAGTCACGCATTTAAACAACATACCGGACTTACTCCCAGTGAGTATCAGCGTAATTTGTAAGGAGTTTATTATGCCTACAAACAATGATAAAGATTATAAAAATAATAATGAACAAGTTTTAAGACGTGTTATAAATACTCATCAGCCTGACAATGCTTTTAAAGAAACGGATGCAGAAAGCAAGCTTAAAGAAGCACAGACGATGATGCTCCAGATGCAGATAAACCCTCACTTCCTCGGTAACACTCTTAATGTCATCAACTGGATGGCAATAGAAATGACAATGTGTGAAAACCCCGTGTCCTCTGCAATAGGTAAGCTTGCAAAGCTTTTCAAGTCCTATTCTGATGCAACGGAATTTATGACTGATTTTGAGGGCGAGATAGAATTTACAAATCAGTATGTGGATATTCTGAAACTGAGATATCCCGATACATTTTCCATAGAGTGGGATGTTGATGAAAGGTATCTTAATGCCCGTGTTCCTAAGATTATTCTTCAGCCACTTGTTGAAAATGCAATATATCACGGAATAAAGCCGCTGGATGAAAAGGGCTCTGTTAAAATTACTTCATTTGTGGAAGATAACCTTTTTACCGTTGTTGTTGAAGACAGCGGAAAGGGTATGACCGATGAAAGTATTGAAAAAATGAATATTGAACTTATGGAAGAAAGAATCACTTATGACGGTCACGTGGGACTTAAAAATGTAGATCAGCGTCTTAAGCTCATTTACGGAAGTGATTACGGAGTGAAAGTGGAAAAATCAGATTCAGGCGGATTAAGAGTAATTATCCGTATTCCTTATACATATATGACAGCGGAGCTTAACTATAAAGCAAAAAAAAGTCTGCCGAAAGATTATGTCAAAGCCGCAAAAGACACTGTAGAGCTTCTTCTACAACATATGATGTCGCAAAGAAAAAAAGCAGAGGTAGAGTATTTACCTTATACAACTCCCATAGGATACAACCCCGGATGGCCAAGCTTTGATTTTGATAAAATCTATCCGGATTGGGAGGAAGGCGATGTAGGCTTTGTTGCTTCCAACCTGATAGGTCCTTCTGATAAAGATATGGTTATAAGTATAACCGGGGATAATGAAATTTTATTTAACGGTGAAATTCCCGAAGGCTTTGAAAGTGACCGTATACCGGAGCCATTTAAGGTGCACGGAATAAAATCCTACCGTGTGAAATTCAGGGAGGGAGATAACCTACTTATTGTACGCCAGAGAGCTGCAAGTGATTATTTCAAATTTGAAATATACGTCGGTGATGAAAGCGGGCCTATATTCTGGCCGGTAGAGTATAACTACAAGCTTCGTCCTTCAATTCCCTTGGGAAGTATGAAGAATATGGAGGGGTTTGCTTATTCGCAAATTTATAAAAAAGGCGAAAACCTTCCTGAATTGTCTTTAAACAGTATAGAATGGATAGGACCAAAAGCTCCTGACGATGTGGAAAAAGTCGTGCTTGATTTTGCTTCTATGACGGATTATAACACCGCCTGTGCAGTTGCTTATGCATCGGGACATATAAAAATCAATCATACATCGCCAATATACGTGTACGCAGATGGTGAGTTTATATACAGCAATTTTTCAGGTTGCTTTGAATGCCGTTTTTCAGAAGAAAAACTTCTTTGCGTAGATACTTATAAGACAGACTCGGGATTTGGATTTTCTGTTGAAAGCGGATTTTTCCGTGCTCCCGGATATAATTCAGCAAGGAAAGACCTTTCATGGATATGGCTTGAAGGTGTAAGATGCGGGGGAAAGAAAATTCAGCTTACAACGCCTTACGTGTGTTCTGACGGAAAAAAGACATTTTTTAAATTTTTAAGAAAAGACACGTACCTAAGACCATACCTTAATTCCTGCTTCTACGGGCAGTGGTTCTATGCTGTAATGCTTGGACAATATGCTCTTTTAAAATTGGCACAGACACTCGGCAAGCCGGAATATATTGATTACTTTATAGATTCCATTAATCTGATATGCGAATACTATGATTATGTTCAGTATGATAAACAGACTTTCGGTGTAGTTACTATGCTTTATTCGTCAACACGGCTTGCTGATATTATTACTGTTGGCCCTATCGGTATGGATGTGTGCGAATATGTCAGACTTACAGACCGTGAAAACGGAAAGAAAATTATCAAAGTTCTTGAAAACGCAATATCCCTTATTCCTCGTTCTGATGATGGCATCGTCTGGCGTGTAAGTCACTTTACAACGGATGATATGTATATGACAGTTCCGTTTTTTGCGCGCCTTGGCGGAAAATATCTTGAGGATGCCATAAAGCAGGTTAAAGGCATTTACAAATATCTTTATATGCCTGATAAAAAGATATTTTCCCATATTTATTTTAATGAATCACAGAAAGCAAACGGTGTACCGTGGTGCCGAGGTAACGGATGGGCAATGCTTTCTCTTTCGGAGCTTCTTATTTATCTTCCGGAGAATCATCCAGAAAGGGGCTCTATTCTTCAGATTTATCGTGATTTTGCAGAAGGCATACTAAGTTATCAGGGCGAAACAGGAATGTGGCATCAGATAATGGATGAGCCGGAAACCTTTGAAGAAAGTTCCGGAACAGGTATGTTTATTGTCGCAATGGCACGGGGAGTTAAAAACGGATGGCTCAGCCGGGACATTGTGCCAAAACTGTGGAAGGCTTGGAACAGGTTGTCTGAAATATGTATTGACGATGACGGCAATGTTCTCGGTATATGCATTGGTGCAGGTGCTTATACGGAACGTGAGTCTTATCGCAGAATGGGTGCTTGTATGAATGATGACCACGGTGTAGGAATTATACTTCTTGCAGGTGTAGAAATGTCAGATTTTAATTATTAGGAGAATATTATGTCAAAAGAAACAGTAAGAAATCAGATTGAGCTTATATTAAAGCAGATGATGGCCAAAAGAAAACCCGAAGAGGTATGTTGTGTGCCTTACTGTGAACCGATAGGGTATAACCCTTGTTGGCCGGGGTTTGACTTTGCAAAGATTTACCCCCAGTGGGAAGAGGGGGATGCAGGTTATGTTGCAGCTAATCTTCTCGGACCTTGTGAGCGTGACCTTGTTATAAGTGTAACAGGCGACTGCGACATTGCTTTTAACGGAGAAATTCCGGAAAGCTATCAGAGCGAATTTGTCGCTCCGCTGTTTAAGGTACACGGAATTAAATCGTACCGTGTGAAATTCCTTGAGGGGGACAATTTGCTTATTATCCGCCAGAGGGCAGGAAGCGACTACTTCAAATTTGAAATATATATAGGTGACGAAAGCGGCCCTATTATGTGGCCTACAGAGTATATATATAAAACCCGTCCCGTAATACCCTTCGGCAGTATGAAAGATTTGGAAGGTATGGCTTTTTCAAAAATATACAAAAAAGGCGAGAAACTTCCCGAAATGACTGTGGAAGCAGTTGAATGGATTGGTCCCGAAGCACCGGAAGATATGAAGGCATTTGATTTCGACTTTGCTTCAATGACTGAGTATGATACAGCCTGTGCACTTACATGGGCAGAGGGTGATGTGAAAATAAATCACAGTTCTTCTGTAAGAATATATAAAGACGGCAAAAAAGTGTATGAAGCGGAAAACGGAGAATATAAAGGAAATTACAACGGAGAAATTCTCTGTGTTGAAGCAGATAAAACTTCTGCAGGCTTTGGCTTTAAGGCGGTAAGGGGAGAATTCAGTATTCCTTCCTTTAAATCTGAACGCAAAGACCTTTCGTGGTTGTGGCTTGAGGGTGTGAAAAGTCCCGCAGAAAACATTCAGTTCAAAAGGCCTTATGTATGTACTGATGGAAATAAAACATTTTTCCGTTATATGCGTAAAGATACCTATTACAGACCATATCTTAATACATGCTTTTTCGGCCAGTGGTTCTATGCTATTCAGGTGGGACATTACGGACTTCTTAA
This sequence comes from Clostridia bacterium, assembly GCA_045604905.1. GTDB lineage: Bacteria > Bacillota > Clostridia > UMGS1883 > UMGS1883 > UMGS1883. Next base: position 7,865 of record JAZUOX010000001.1, on the reverse strand, counting down.
AATGGCACAGAAGCTTGGCAAACAGGATTTGATAGACTATTTCATAGATTCAAGAGCACTTCTTTGTGATTATTACGAATATATTCAGTACGATAAGGAAAAGTTTGGTGTAGCAAGCTTCCTTTACAGTTCTACACGACTTAATGACCTTGACTCTATCGGTACTATCGGAATGAATGTATGGGAATACATTCAGTTAACAGGCAGCGAAAACGGTAAAAAATTACTTGAGGTATTAAAAAAATCTCTTGATAATGTTCCCAGAACAGAGGACGGAACATTTTACCGTATAAAAACTTTCTGGGCAGATGACTTCTTTATGTCAATTCCTTTTCTTGCCCGACTTGGCGGTGATTATGTTTCAGAGGCAGTGCATCATATGCGCGGATTTTCAGAAAAACTTTATATGCCGGACAAAAAAATATATTCGCACATCTATTTTGTGGAAGAAGGAAAAGCTAACTGTATTCCTTGGGGCCGAGGTAACGGCTGGGTAATATTTGCTCTTTCAGAGCTTCTTATGTTTATGCCCGATAATCATCCCGACAGAGAGGAAGTCCTTACTCGTTTCCGCGAACTTACAGAAGGAATCCTTAGTTATCAGGGAGAAAATGGTATGTGGCATCAGGTTATTGATGACCACGAAACTTACGAGGAAAGCTCGGGTACAGGTATGTACATCATTGCTATGGCTCGCGGTATAAAGAACGGATGGATTGATAAAAATATTGCTCCAAGACTTGTAAAGGCTTGGAATCGTCTTGCTGAAGTATGTATTGATGAAGAAGGTAATGCTCTTAACGTATGTACCGGATCAGGTTGCCATATGGAAAGGGAATATTACAAAAAACTGGGTTCAACCGTAAATGACGACCACGGAATAGGGGTATTTCTTCTTGCTGCCTCAGAAATAATTGATTTGTTTTAATGTAATAGTTATGCACTTTGGATTTTTTCAGTAAACATCTGAGCGTGTATCAGTTATCGTAATGGGAAATGTTAAAAAATTTGAAAAATATTGAAAAATATTCTTTTATCTTACAAAAATATGTGATATACTATCTCTTGTGATTATTTTTGCTTGAGGTGAACACAATGTGTAAGGTAGGCTTTGACAATCAAAAATATCTTTCTATGCAGTCAGAACAAATCCGGGCGCGTATAGCACAGTTCGGTGGCAAGCTCTACCTTGAGTTTGGTGGTAAGTTGTTTGACGACTACCATGCATCTCGCGTACTTCCGGGCTTTGCACCTGACAGTAAGCTTCGTATGCTTCAGCAACTTAAGGACGATATGGAAATTGTCATTACTATTAATGCTGCAGATATAGAAGCGAACAAACGCAGGGCAGATTTGGGCATCACTTATGATGAAGATGTTCTGAGACTTATAGATATATTCCGCGAAATGGATCTTTATGTCGGCAGTGTTGTGCTTACCCGTTATGATGGACAGGCATCCGCAAATAAATTTTTAAATCAGCTTGAAGCTCTTGGTATCAAGTGTTACAAACACTATCCGATAGCGGGCTATCCGTCTGATATAGCACATATTGTAAGTGAGGAAGGTCTAGGCAAAAATGAATATATAGAAACCACACGTTCTCTTGTTGTCATTACAGCACCGGGCCCAGGCAGCGGTAAAATGGCAACTTGCCTAAGTCAGCTTTATCACGACCATAAGCGCGGAGTTACCGCAGGTTATGCAAAGTTTGAGACATTTCCTGTGTGGAATCTGCCGCTTAAACATCCTGTAAATCTTGCGTATGAGGCAGCTACGGCTGATCTTAACGATGTTAATATGATAGACCCGTTCCATCTTGAACATTATGGAGAAACGGCTGTTAACTATAACCGTGATGTCGAAATTTTTCCGGTGCTTAACACCATGTTTGAGAGAATTCAGGGAAAATCCCCCTATAATTCACCCACAGATATGGGTGTCAATATGGCAGGCAACTGTATAGTTGACGATGAGGTTTGTTGTGATGCGTCAAGGATGGAAATCATCCGTCGCTATTACAGTGCAAGCGTAAAAAAGCTTCGTACATTTTGCGACGATACAGAAGTTAAAAAGCTTGAACTTCTTATGAATCAAGCAGGGATGACTCCTGACAGGTGTAAGCTTGTCAGCGCTGCTCTTTTAAAAGAAAAAGAGACGGGTGCTCCGGCAGGAGCTATGGAACTTCATGACGGAACTATTATAACAGGTAAAACATCTGATACGCTTGGAGCGGCATCAGCATTGCTTCTGAATGCTCTTAAGACTCTGGGAGGAATTGACGATAAACTTGAACTTATTTCAGCACAGGTGCTTGAGCCTATTTGTCAGCTGAAAACACAGTATCTTAAAAATAAAAATCCGAGACTTCATACGGATGAAGTATTGATGTCGCTTACTATTTCAGCTCTTACGAATCCTATTGCAGAAAAAGCGAAGCAGCAACTTGAGAATCTGCAGGGATGCTCGGCACACTTTAGTGTCATAATAAGTGAAGAGGATGTAAAAATACTTAAACGACTCGGAGTTAATGTAAGTTTTGAGGCTAAATTCGAAAACAAAGGCGTATATCATAAATAAAAATAAAGCCGACAATTTTTAAAAAATTGTCGGCTTTTATATGCAGAATTTTCTCCAATTGTAGCAGAAATTGGCTGAATATATTTCTTTTTAAAATCGCACAATAGTATCGTAAGCTTTAACGCGATGGCGATTGAGCTTGCAGAAAATATAAAAAAAGAAATTTTAAAGGAGAAAATGAAAATGAGTAAGTCAAAAGTATTGGTTCCCGAAGCTAGAGAAGCCCTTAACCGTTTTAAAATGGAAGCTGCCAACGAAGTTGGCGTAACTCTTAACCAGGGTTATAACGGTGACAAGACAAGCAGAGAAAACGGTAGTGTAGGCGGTCAGATGGTTAAAAAGATGATCTCAGCTTACGAGAAGTCAATGAAGTAATCTGAATTACTAAAATAAAACAACCGTAACAAAACAAATTTGTGTTTTGTTGCGGTTGTTTTTCTTTCTGGTAAAAGAACTTTGCATTCGTAATGAGCAGGTTTCATAATAGTACTTGGTGTTCTGCGTCCCGTCAGAAAGCAATAAGGAATCAAATCCTGACGGACTTTATTCCTTATTGCTGGAAAAAGGTGACGTGACACAGCCGCTTCGCGTCTTGCTTGCTTGACGACCGCTACGCAAAGCTCGCGGTACCCGTCTGCGCATCAACTTCGCTAAAAACTTGCCACCGGCAACTTTTTTAATGCTCGTTGCACTCTTAGTGTTCAAGCCACGTCAAATATGAAATAAAAGAGAATCGTATCCTTATGGATACAATCCTCTTTTATTTGGAGCTGGTGACGTGACTTGAACACGCGACCTGCGCATTACGAATGCGCTGCTCTACCGACTGAGCTACGCCAGCATATATTAAATTCAATGTGTATATTTTACTAGGAAAAGAGTAATTTGTCAACACTATTTTCGTGTAAAAATTCACTTGCAGATTTATTTGTAAGAAAAATATAAAAAAATATTGTGGATTGTCCGAAAATGTGATATAGTATTTACAATGGTAAAATGGAGGTATATGTATGATTGAAAGAATTACAAACGGAGCATACCTTTCCAAAGAAGGTAAAATAGTATCTGTTTCAGAAGGCAGTGCTTGTTACAAAGCACCCGATGAAGCGAGAGAGGGCACAATGAGCTATAAGATTATGCGCTCTCACTGTGTAAAAGACAATAATGACGGAAAAATGCGTATTAAGTTTGATGCCCTTATTTCTCACGATATTACATATGTTGGTATTATTCAGACTGCACGTGCAAGCGGGCTTACAGAATTCCCTGTACCTTATGCACTTACAAACTGTCACAACAGCCTTTGTGCAGTAGGTGGCACAATTAACGAGGATGACCACGTTTTCGGTCTTTCTGCAGCTAAAAAGTACGGCGGTATCTATATTCCTGCGAATCAGGCGGTAATTCATCAGTACGCCCGGGAGCAGATGGCAGGTTGCGGTAAGATGATTCTCGGCTCTGACAGCCACACCCGTTACGGTGCTATCGGTACTATGGGTGTGGGTGAGGGTGGACCCGAGCTAGTAAAGCAGCTTCTTAAGCAGACTTACGATGTTGATGCACCTAAGGTTGTGCTTGTATATCTTGAAAACGCACCTAAAAAGGGTATCGGACCTCAGGACGTTGCAATTGCCCTTGTTGGCGAAACCTTTAAGGACGGCTTTGTAAAGAACTGTATTCTTGAATTTGCAGGCCCCGGCGTTAAAAACCTTTCTATGGACTTCCGTATAGGTGTTGACGTAATGACAACAGAAACTACCTGTCTTTCTTCAATATGGACAACAGATGATAAGACAAAGGAGTATCTTGAAATCCACGGAAGACAGGGTGAATATAAAGAAATCACTCCCGATGATGGCGCTTACTATGACAAGGTTGTTAAGATTGACCTTGCAAAGGTTGAAGCAATGATTGCAATGCCCTTCCATCCGTCAAATGCTTATACAGTTCACGAACTTATCGCTAATGCAGGAGACATTTTCCGTGATATTGAGAAGAAAGCCAAAGAGCAGTTTGGCGACAAGATTGATTTCTGTCTTACAAATAAAATCAAAGACGGCAAGATTATGATTGATCAGGGGGTTATTGCAGGTTGCAGTGGCGGTATGTATGAAAGCATATGTGAAGCGGCAGATATCCTTGACGGAAGAAGTACAGGTAACGGTTACTTTAACCTCAGTGTATATCCCTCAAGTGTGCCGATTAACCTTGCTCTTATTAATAACGGTGTTCAGGCAAAGCTTCTTGAAGCAGGCGCAGTATTTAAGCCTTGCTTCTGCGGACCTTGCTTCGGTGCAGGTGATGTTCCTGCTAACAGCGCACTTTCAATCCGTCATACAACCCGTAACTTCCCCAACCGTGAAGGTTCAAAACCCTCTGACGGTCAGATAAGCGGTGTTGCTCTTATGGACGCACGTTCAATTGCGGCAACTGCGGCAAACGGTGGTATTCTTACAGCGGCAACAGATATGGATTACGATGCAAAAGAATATAAATATTCATTTGATAAGGGCGTTTACGAAAAGCGTGTATATAACGGTTTTGGTAAGGCAGATGCAAGTGAAGAACTCCGTCTCGGACCAAACATCAAGGACTGGCCCAAAATGTACCCCCTTGGCGAAAATGTTCTTCTTAAGCTTGCGGCAGTTATCCACGATGATGTAACAACCACGGACGAGCTTATTCCCTCAGGCGAAACATCAAGCTATCGTTCTAATCCCATTAAGCTTTCAGAGTTTGCCCTTTCAAGACGTGTTCCAGAATACGTTGGAAGAAGTAAAGCAACACGTGACCTTGAGGACGCAAGACGCGATGGTAACATTCCTGAAGAAATCATTAACGCACTCAGCGATTTTGGTGGAGAAGAAACAGCACGTGTTACACAGGTTGGTTCCTGCGTATTTGCTACAAAACCCGGTGACGGCTCTGCGCGTGAACAGGCGGCAAGCTGTCAGAAGGTGCTTGGCGGTCTTGGTAACATCTGTTACGAATACGCTACAAAGAGATATCGTTCAAACTGTATCAACTGGGGTATATTGCCCTTTACTATTGATAAAGACACAACTTTTGACTACGAAGACGGTGATTACGTATTCGTTCCCAACATTCGTACAACTATTGAAAATGCAGAAGAATCTACAGAGGGATATGTAATCAGGAAAGACGGCAGCTATGATAAGATTAAGCTTAACATAGCAGGTCTTACCTCTGATGAAAGACAGATTATCCTTGACGGATGTCTTATGAATTACTACGCTGAAAGGATGAAAGAAAATGACTAAAATACCTATGAAAAACAAAATTGTCGAGATGGACGGCGACGAAATGACCCGTATCCTCTGGAAAATGATTAAAGAGGAGCTTCTCGAGCCTTTTGTGGAATTAAATACAGAATATTATGACCTTGGTCTTCCTTACCGTGACCAGACAAACGATCAGGTAACTTACGACGCAGGCGAAGCAATCAAGAAATACCGTGTAGGTGTAAAGTGTGCTACAATTACACCTAATGCACAGAGAGTTGAGGAATATAACCTTAAAGAGATGTGGAAAAGCCCTAACGGTACAATCCGTGCAATTCTTGACGGTACAGTATTCCGTGCTCCCGTCCTTGTAAATGGTATCAATCCTGCAGTTAAGTCCTGGAAGAAGCCTATCACTATTGCAAGACACGCATATGGTGACGTTTATAAGGCTTCAGAAATAAGAAACGAAGGTAAGGGTAAGGCGGAGCTTGTGTTTACTGCAGAAGACGGCACAGAAACACGCAAGACAATCTATGATTTTGAGTGTGGCGGTGTTTTACAGGGACAGTATAATAAGGACAGCTCAATTATTTCATTCGCACATTCTTGCTTCCAGTATGCACTTGATACAAAGCAGGATTTGTGGTTTGCTACAAAGGATACTATTTCAAAGCAGTATGACCAGACATTCAAGCTTATTTTCCAGGATATTTTTGAAAAGGAATATAAGGCTAAATTTGATGAGCTTGGTATCGAATACTTCTACACACTTATTGACGATGCAGTTGCACGTGTTATAAGAAGTGAGGGCGGTTATATCTGGGCTTGTAAAAACTATGACGGTGACGTTATGAGTGATATGGTTTCAACTGCATTCGGCTCACTTGCCATGATGACAAGCGTGCTCGTAAGCCCCGAGGGTAACTTCGAATACGAAGCTGCTCACGGTACAGTTACACGCCACTATTACCGCTACCTTAAGGGTGAAGAAACATCAACAAACCCCGTTGCAACTATTTTTGCATGGACAGGCGCACTCCGTAAACGTGGTGAGCTTGACGGTGAAAACGCTCTTTGTGAATTTGCAGATAAGCTTGAAAAAGCTTGTATCGACACAATCGAGGGTGGCACTCTTACAAAGGACCTCGCAATGCTTTGGGAGGGTAAAGAACCTACCGTTGTAAACTCAAAGGATTTCATCCTTGCTATTAGAGAAACTTTAGAAAAATCTCTTTGATTGGGATGTTAAAAATGCCCAAGTAAAAATATGTATTTGTGATAGACGATATTTGGATTTTGTTTGGCTGGAGACCTCGCATATATGCGGGGTCTCTATTTTTTAAACTATGTTTATGTAAGTTGTTGAAAATCACATTATTTCGTAGTATAATGGATTTATATTACAAAGTGATTGGATTTAGTATGATATAGTTTTTAATCCTGACTTGACATGAGTAAAATTCTTGTCGAATTATGTGTAAAGATGTGATAATATGAAGAAAAAGATTGCTTTTTGGTCTTAATTATATGAGTTATCACTAGAAATCGGTGCTTGAATTGTACAGTGTTCATATTAGTTACGACATTTTGCGACAAAACCTACTAATAAATAGTCTTATAGAAATAAAGAAGATTGCGATTAGAAGTTTTTATAGAAATATGGTGAAATACTTGAATTTTATGTAGAATAGTGATATAATTTGATTAGAAATCTTTGTTAATTATATTATGAAAGAAGATAAAGCAAATGGCAATAACATACGAACGAAAAAAACAAAAACAAAATAATATTTTATATACAATTGTTGCTGCAATTTTAATATTTGCAGTCTTTTTTGCAATGGTTGTATCTTTCTTTATTAAGGCTGAGGACGATGCTTATGAAATGCTTCATATTCAGACAAAACAGATCAAAGACGATCTTACTTTGCAATTAAAATCAGACAGAGAAAATCTTATTACTATGGCAAACTTTGCGTCAAAGCTCTATGCTGACGGAAAAGGCTATGAGCGTATGTTTGATTCCTTTAAGCCAATCGG